>JADJCR010000001.1 GCA_016703125.1 Micrococcales bacterium
GTCGCTGGTACTTGCGAGGTATGGGCTGCCAGCGCCAGTGTCGGAGGAACCCGGCTCAGACTCCTTCTTCGGAATCCGTTGATGCGTCGTCGTCGTGGCTGTCTGCCGCTTCCTGGGCGGCGCGCCGCTTCGCCAGCCACTGGTCCAGGAAAGAAGCTTCGTGCTGGGCTTCACCGAAGCTCGGGCGCGAGTGCGCATCGCTTGGGCGAAGGTCATCCAGAGTAAGAGCGGGTAGGTCCCGGTGGGGGTCCACGAGCTCCTTGATGGTCCGGTCACGTATCTGCTGCTCGGCGGCGGACGCGTCGGTCTGCGGTGTGGCGATCCGGTTGTAGTCCACTTCGAGGGTGAATGGGCGTAGCGGGGTGCCGGTCGTGGCCAGCCGCGCGGCGGCGAAGAACTGGGGCAGACCGGCGAGATCCAATGGGCCGAACTCCGGGAAGGTCGACATCGAGAGGTTCTTCGCGTCCTCAGTTCCCACCCGAAAGATCAGCCGGGTCGCGATCGACCCCTCGACGGCCTCATCGAGGCCGCCTTTCAGTTGGCTCATGTACTGGTGGGCGATCACCGCTCCCACTCCGAACTTGCGTCCCTCCGAAAGAATGGCGCCAAGTGGGACGGAGGAGAACGAGCCGGCCTCGTCGATGAACAGGGTTGTGGGCTCGTCGAGTGGGCTGGCCAGTGCCGCACCCCAGTATCGGAGGAGGTAGAGCATGCCCAGGATGCGGGCACCGGTGATTCCCACCTGCCCCTTGGCGAGGTCCACCAGCACGATGCGCCGGGTCCGCATGGCCTCGGCTGGGTCGAACGAGTCTGCGCCAGTCTCGAGCATGCCGCGCAGGGCCGGGTTCATGGTGAATCCGGTGAACTTGGAGGTGACCCAGGCGATCACCTCTTGGTAGTCCGAACTGCGGTTGCCGAGAATGTCGTTGTCCCAGAACGCTTTGAGATCCGGGTTCTGCAGTTGCTCGGACAGTGCCTTGGCGAGGTCGCGCCGTTCGAGCACCCGGGGCACGTCCAGCAGAGAAGTGGCCTTGCCTCTGACCTCCGACAAACTGGCGAGCACATTGCGCATGATCCGCTGGAAGCGGGGACCCACGATGCCCTGATAGGCGGGATCGAACAATTGCTGGAAGGCCTCGACCAAGTCGCCGATCACCAGATCCCGCTCGCGCTGATCGACTGCCAGCGGATTGAGTCGGACAGGGTTCTGCAGGTCGCCGCAGCGGATCAGCCACGTGCGGTCGCGCGCCTCCGGGCTCATCTCGGCGATGATCCGATCGACGGTCTGTCCATGCGGGTCGAGGAAGAGCAGCCCCTCGCCGCGGGCGGCGGCATCCACCGCCATCTGTGTCATCACGGTGGACTTGCCCGACCCGGTCTCGCCGATGATGTGCACGTGCCGGGAGAGCACCTGCCGATTCAGAGTGAGGTCTCGCACCTGCTATCGCTCATCGCGGACCCGGCCCACCCGAATCCCGTCGGTATCCCCGGGGCCTTCGTAGGTGACGACCTGCCGGTTCGACCTCGAGTCCAGGGAAACTGCCGCCCACCGTTGCCGGGAGCCGCAGCAGTCCGCCCGCCACCGACTCAGGCACCGACCTGGTGAGCAGAGCCTTCGATGGCTCGACGACGTCGATATCGACCGCACTGAACCAGCCGCGCAGATGCTCGTGGAAACGCAGGGGGAGTGTGCCGGGCTCGGAGCGTGCCACCAGGGCCGCGGCGGCCTTCACCGGCACTCCCAGGTACTCGTCGGAGAGCCTCTCGTCGAGGTGCAAGTCCCCGGCCAGTGTCTCGCGTACATCATCGGCGATCCGGTCGCTGAGCGCCTCGACGACCTGCACGAGTTCCACGTGAGGATTCGCGAGGAGCAGGCGGCCCAAGTCCTCCGGAGAGGCCGAACGGGGCATCCCCCAGGTGCCGGTGTCGAAGTCCTCCCGGGACCGGACGAAACCCAGGTTGGCTCCCAAGGCGGCGGGGTCTCGTGGCGACACTGCCAGCGCCGCCACTGGGGCCGGGGCCCGTTCCTCTGCGGGAGATACCGGGCCGACCGCCGCGCCTTCCGACAAGAGCCTGGCTACCTCCTCGGCGAGGTGAGCCACCAGATCGTCGACGTTCTTCAGGCCGGGTAGCAGCGGTGTGTTTGGCGATGCAGAGACTCGGACCACCACGGAAAGCCCATCGGTGGTGCCGCTTGTGCGCACCTCGAGCCGACACCCCGCCGGTGCCTCTCCCATCAGGCGCACCAGGCGAAGGCCGAGTCTGATGGCATGCGCCCCAGAGGCGTTCTCCTCGCCCTCGGACGCATCCGACCGGCGCAACCTGAGCAATGCGCGAATTCGAGACTCCCCGTTGTCATGCATCGAAGGTATCGGACACAGCCCAGCGCCGAATCGAACGGGCAAGCGGCGATCCGGCACGGCCACGGAGTGCGCCTGCACGCACCATGAGCCCGTGGGCCAAGCCACACGACCTGCCCCGCAGCCAAGTCCACCGCGCTACCCCCACCCGCCAGTGCGGATCGGAGTCGTCAGTCGGGGGCACTTCCCGCCGGATCGACCGAGGGCACTGGCCGTGGCGTAGGTTGACTATGCGTAGATGCTGCCGTGATCGGGGGTTCTGTAATGCGGCCGCTGGTTTTCATAAGTCATGCCTCGCCAGACGCGATGCTGGCGGCTCACCTTGTCCAAGCACTGGAAACGGCCGGGCTCAGGTGCTGGATTGCGCCGCGGGACATTGCAGGTGGATCTGACTATGCCGCCGAGATCATGGGTGCCATACGGCGATCGCAAGTGATGGTCGTGGTCGTCTCGGACAATGCGAATGCATCACAGCATGTGAAACGCGAGGTAGAGCGGGCTGTGAGCAAGGGTCTGGCGCTAGTGCCATTCCGGATCGCCGACATATCGCCATCGGATACTCTCGAGTACTTCCTGAGTTGTCAGCATTGGCTGCACGCACTACCTCCCCCGTCGAGGCCCACCTCGCTGCGGTCGTGGATGCCGTTGAGGCGCTCATGAGGCTTGGCGAGGTCGACATGGAGGTGGATGCTCGACCGGTCGTCTTCCACGGAGAGGGTAGAAGGGGCGTGCGAGTCCCTGCGCCAGTCGCGGCGTTCGGGGGACGCGAGGTGGAGCAGGCCGCGACACTCGAGCGGTTGCGTGACTCACGACTAGTCACCTTGGTCGGGCCGCCCGGGTCGGGCAAGACGGAGTTGTCCAGAGTCGTCGCGAGGGCAGCCTTCGATGAGTTCGGACAGGCCTGGTTGTTCGACCTGTCGACAGTCGGGGAATCCACATCGCTCGACAGCGGTCTGGCTGTGGCGCTGGGACTTGACCCAACGCTCGATCGATCATCTCTTCTCAGACAATGTGCGTCGATCTCCGGCCTGATGTTGCTCGATAACGTCGACGGCATTGAGTCTCAACCTGATCGAACTCGCAGCCTGATCTCTACCCTGTCTGCCGAGTGTCAGGGGCTACGACTCCTTGCGACCAGCCGGGTGCGTCTGGATGTGGGGATTCAGGAGACCCTGATAAGGGTGGGCCGCTGCCAAGGGATGAAGCGTGGGCGATGATGCTCCGACTGCTTGAGCGTCAGTCCGTCTCAGTGACTGGCACGGACGAGGACGCGCTGCGCAAGATCCTCGACGCCGCCGATGGGCTTCCACTCGCAATCGTGATATCAGCGGCCTGGCTAGCCGATATGCCACCGCAATCCTTCCTCCGCAGTTGGACTAGATCCCGCAGTGCGATGCAGGAGCTCCCGGGAGTGCCTTCGCCAGATCGTTTCTCGAGCGTGCATGTCTCCGTCGGCCTGTCCATCCAGTCATTGGAGGAAGCGCAGGTCGACCTGTTGCGTGTTCTGTCCTTGCTCCCAGCCGGCGCCGCAATGGAGACCCTGGATCTGATACCCACTGACTCCGGTCCAGTCGCGGTGCGTTCGGCTGAGTTGGTCAGAAGATCCCTCGTCGAGCGAGATGGAACCGGCCTTCGGATGCTGGCACCAATCAGGGAGTTCGTTCTTGTCCAGATGCCGGCCACGCGGAAGGCGGAGATCACTGCAGCCGTGATTCGGGCGCACACGGACTTCCTTCGAGAGGCGCTTGTCCAGGCCTACGCCGGACACGGCGCTGACGTCTGGTCGACAGTGGACAGGGCCCTGCGCAACGTGGCCCCATTGGTGGACCAGGGGCTCGAGACCCACTGCCCCGGTCCGGCGATGGTCGACCTCGTGGTGTCTGCGAGTTTGGCATTTCGTGCGACGGGCCGGATCAACGACGGAGTGGCAAGCCTTGACAAGGTGTCTTCGGTCGTGATCGATGATGGCTCCCTGTTCGGGATCTTGATGGAAGAGAAGGGGCACCTGCAGAGAGCGGCAGCACGACTCGATGAGGCCCTGGAGTCATACGGCTTGGCTCTCGAGACGTGGGATGCGCTAGGAGCGAGGTCGCGACAGGCCGTGTGCTACCTCAGATTGGGTGACGTACTCAGAGTCCTGGGCCAGTACCCGGATGCCGAAGACGCTTATCGCCTTGGCGCGGAAGCCCACGAACTGGCTGGATGCACGCCGCTGGAGAGGGGCGATGCCATCGAGTGCATGGGCGACCTGGCCAGGATGCGAGGTGCTTGGGACGTCGCCGAGCGACTCTACGTACGGGCGCAAGAACTCTTCGCCTCCGTTGGGAATGGTTTGGTGGGGATGACCAACACGTCGCACAGTCTTGGCGAGACCTGGCTGGCCTGTGATCAACATGAGCGTGCCGAGATTGAGTATGAAGATGCGCTACGCATCAGCCGGGACATCGGGGATGCTCAGGGAGAGGCCAACGCGACTCTTGGGCTCGCCAAGGTTAGCGCCCTTGAAGGGCGCTATGTCGAGGCGGGATGATTTGCGCCTCGGCGCGGAGAAGATCTACTCCCGGATCAGTGACTCGCTCGGCTTTTGCGAATGCGCTCACGGTCGCAGGCGACATCTTCGTCCGCCGAGGGGACTTCGAGGCCGCGCACGATGCGTTCGCTGAGGCTGAAGCGGGCTATCGGGCGATGTCGTGTCGGCTGAATGTGGCGCTCGCACGGCTGCGACGGCTGATTTCGAGGCAAGTGTCTTGGGAGTCGCCCTCCGTTGCATCCGTGCGCTCAGCAATCGAGTCGTTGGTTGGCCGACAGGTGACGTATGAGGAGGCGCGCCGGTGGCCTCTGGAGAAGAAAGGGAGTGTCTTCCACGGTGCTCTGGAGCGCCGCACGTGATCTCCTCATTGGTGGTCGCGCTTGTCACGCCCTTCAACAGTCGTGGGGTTGTCGACTGGGGCGCGTTGGGCGAGTACCTTGAGTTCCTGTCCGAAAGGCGTGTGCGCGACGTCCTCGTTGGCGGCACCACGGGTGAGTTCGCCAGCCTCACATTGGATGAGCGCCGCCACCTCCTCGAGTTCTGTCGATCCCGTTGGAGTGGTGCTCTCATTGCCCACGTCGGATCGAGTTGCCTCACCGACGCCGTGGCTCTTAGCGACCATGCTCAGGACCACGCGGACGTCATCGCGGCCATGCCACCCTACTTCTTCGCCCACCCGCCCGAGGCTGGCGTGCTCGAGTACTTTCGCGCCCTGGGACACCGTTCAGTCAGACCTCTGCTCCTGTACAACTTCCCCATGCACACGCAGGCTCGGATCTCGGCGGAGATGGTCGAAGTTCTGGCACGCGACCTCCCGAATCTGCTGGGGATGAAGGACTCTGACAAGGATCACGCGCTGTCTAAGCGCTACAAGTCCGGGAACTCGGCCCTGCGCGTCTTCTTGGGCGATGATTCAGCGGCGGCAATGTACGCGATTCTGGCTGTGACGGCGTTGTGACCGGCGCAGGTGGAGCAGTCGTTGTGTGGCCTGTGGCCATCACTGAGGCTGTGGAACGGGGCTACGCTGAGGAGGCTACGAGGTTGCAGGGGGAATTCGACACGTGGAGTGCACTGCGAAGAGCCGCCCCTGTATCCAGCATCGCCTTCACCAAGGCGACGATCGCCTCCAGGCTCAAAGGGTTCCCCGTGTCGGTCAGGTGCCTCTTGTGGCGGCAGACGAAGGATCGCTCAGGATCGCCCGAAGGGCACTCTCGACTCGCCCGCGATGGAGTTCCTGAGGTCACACGTGCCTCTCCGATGGCAGGGACGGGTCCGAGTTGGGTTGGCAGAGGCTGTGCACCTGGCAAGGCTGAATGCGATGGCCACCAGCCAATCGGTTTCAGTGTCGCCGACAGCAAACCAATCAGACTCGGCCAACGGCGGGGCACGCCTCCCAACAGACGGACCTTGCCATGCAACTGGGGTTCGCGGCGGTGTTGGCTCGGCATCCGCAGTTGCCGGCCAGGGTGATCCGAGCCGGTCGGCTGGACTGGGTCGATCACCTGGTTCCGGAGCAACGCGTGCCGGCTGCGCCCAGATTTCCGGTGGGTGGATCCGTCGGATCTGCTCGTGTGGTCGGCCGGGGATGCGGCGCAGTGTGATGTCTGGTTCCTGCCTGCCAGGATTCCGTTGGAGGACGGCACGGCCCGGCTGGGGCCGGTGCTGATGATTGCCTGCGCGCATTCCCGGCTCACGTTGCGCCCTCATGATCCCGACGCGGAAGACCGAGGATTGCTGTTGAGGATGTGGGACCCGCTGCAGCAGCTCGGGCGGGTGCCGCGCAGGTTGCTGTGGGACAACGACGTCGGCAGCGGGCGAAGGAAGCGCTTACCGGCCACTGTCGGTGTTGAAGGCCACCCTGGCCAGCAGACTCCGTGCTGCTACCGCCGGGCGACCTGAATCGAAGGGGCTGGTGGAGCGGACCAAAGGCTGGTTCGAGACCTCGTTACTGACCGGCCGAACGTTCGCCTCTGTCATGGGGTCTTCGCCTGTGTGATCGACTCTGTGATCCCCACATCGGAGCAGATTGGACAACGGCAGTTTGGCGTGCCCAGAACGAGGGCGGTGGCTGCCACGAAACAGGGTCCGAGACTCGAGGTCCCGGACCCTGGTCCTCGCCAGCTCAGCCGAACAAGTCGCCGAGTTCGTACTTCCAGTCCGGCCCGAGGATGGTGTCCGGTGGGACGGCTCCCCATCCGTCGAGAGCGCGGCAGAGGGTTTCCAACTCGGCGTTGATGTCCCGTGTGATCTGGTCCCGGTTTGGGAACCTGCCCTCGTTGGAAACGGCCCAGGCCTTCATCGCCTCATCGAAGCGGTAGGCGACGATGGATTCGACCTCTTTGTGGAAGCGGTGCCGGACCTTCGCCTCGTTCACTGGCGTTCGAGGAACCCGCGGTCCGTTGTACTCGTAGTCGCTCATTGTGATCACTCCCCTGTTGAATTTGGGCACACCTCACCCCGGGTGGGGCTCGGTGCAGGGGAGATCTGGCTCACATGTCCTCGTCAACCAGGGGGCACGAGGATCTATTCCGCCCGGTGCGTATCCCGTGGTGAATTACCGACTTCCTGACAAGGGCTGGCAGGCCCTTGGGTGACACTGAGCAGTCGAGCGCTGCTCACCCCATCGCATCGGCTGCGTGGGGGAGCGCGAACCGGTCGCGGAAGGGGCCGAGGTATCGGCGTTCCGGTGACCAGTCGGTGATGGCGAAGACGACCTCGCGGAAGCGTTCGTCGAAGGGTCCGGTGAGTAGGCGGTGGAAGTCGGCGGCGGTGCGATGCGGGTCATTGTGGAACGCTCCGCATCCCCAGGCGCCCAGCACGAGGGTGTCGAATCCGTAGGCGGCGGCGACCTCCAGGAGTCTCTGCGCCCTGGCCGCCATGAGGTGCGCGGAGCGCGGCTGGCCCACACGTGGCGCATAGGGGGCAGCGCTGGTGATGAAACTGCACAGCCAGGGCGTGTCGAGTGGGGAGCCGGCATCGGTGCGGAAGACGGGGACATCCGGTGACAGGATCATCCAGTCGCTGGACGCGTAGTCACCGCGGTGCCGGTGGGCCCGATACATCGGGTCGCGTTCCAGGGTCGCGTGCAGGGCGCTGGATCGGCACAGGGTCTCTTCTTGTGCACGGGCCCCGTGCAGGAATCCGCCCCCTGGGGTGATGCCATTAGCCATGTTGAGTGCGAGCGGGCGGGCGCCAAGGTCCACCAGGAGCCGTGCGGCGCCCAGGGTGGTCTCGTTTGCCACAGTCACGAGTGTGGAACTGAAGACGGGTTCAGGATCGTGCGGCACTGGTGCATCCGGCGGGATGCTGACCTTAGCGCTGATCGCCGCCGTCACCTCCGCCGCCCAGTCGACGCTGCTGCCGTCTTGACGCATGTACCACCCGTCACGGGCTGCACGAACAGCCTGGTGCCCGAGAGCCGCGGCCGTGGACCTGTCTACCGCAAGTGACTCTCGGCGTTCCTCGGCGAGCGTCGCTGTCCAGGCATGGTTGCGGGATGAGTGGCATGGGCTATGTTCTCGCGGTCGGAGTGTCTACGGTGAGCGACTTGGGTGACCGCAGGGGCGTTACGTGTGTCCTGCCGCCGCTCGAACGGTCGCCGCAGCGGCTGCCCCATCCGCGGGCGTTGCGGCTCAGCCGATCGGGGTGCGCTGCGCCACCCTGTAACTGTTGCCGGACGGGTCGCGGAAGCCGAAGTCGATGCCGTATGGCTGTTCGGTCGGCTTGTCGATGGTCTCCACGCCGTTGGCCGAGAGTCGGTCGTACTCGGCGAAGGCATCGTCGGTGGTGAAGAACAGCCCGGTGGCGAACCCCTTGGCCACCAGGTCCTCGACCTGAGCTTTGGTGTCGTCGTCCATGACCGGCTGCCCAGGAACTGCCATCAGCACGATCGCCGTGCCGTTCTGGCCGCTGGGTCCCACCGTGACCCAGCGGAAGTTGGCGAGTTCCGCGATGGTGACGTCTTCCTTGATCTCGAACCCGACCTTCTTTGTCCAGAAGTTCACGGCTTCGTCCTGGTCGAGGACCCACACCTGGGTCGTACTCAGTTCCATCTGTTCCTCCTAGGCTTGCTGCTGATCAAGAGCGTAGGTAGGTCAGCCGGCGGCGTCTTCTCGAATCGTGCTCGGTGCCTCCGCTGTCCCTCGGGAGGGACGCCCGTACGCGCGCAGCACACAGTTGGGCACGGGGACGAGCGCCGCGGCCGGCGGGAAGTGGGCGCGGTAGGCCGTGGGGCTCATGCCGTAGGCGGTCTTGAAACTGGTGGTGAAGGACCCGACGCTGGTGAGTCCCACCGACATACAGATGTCGGCCACCGCCCAGTCGGTGCTACGCAGCAGGGTCGCCGCACGTTCCAGTCGGCGGGTCAGCAGGTAGGCGTAGGGCGACTCCCCGAACGCCTTCTTGAACTCGCGGCTGAAGTGGGCCCGCGACATCAGCGCGACCTGTGCCATCTCGTCGACGGTGAGTTCTTCGGTGTACCGCGTGTCGGCCAGGTCCCGTGCGCGAACCAGATGACGCGCGGTCGGCACGGCGATTGGCACCTGCCCAGAGTACGGCGGGCTGAGCGCCGGAGGTGACTACTGCTTGCGCTGCGCGGCTTCCGCCGGCATCACTCCGGGAGTCAACAAGGGGAGTAGCCAGGGCCTAGCAGTGGAGTTGGTATCCCTGCAGACGGCAGTCCAATGTGGCGCACGGTCGCCAAACAAGTTGGCGAACTGAGCGACTCGTGACCTGGCCCGTCACGAATCACGGTCGGGCCATGAGCAGAAATGGTGCGGCAATGGTGCCGAGGCGGCGCGACGGTATTTCATCCACTACAACACCCTCAAACACCGCCTGGCCCACATCAGTTCCATCCTCGGGCGAGACCTTCGGGAGCCGCGCGAGCGCACTACGCTGGCGCTGGCCCTGGCGGCCCTGGCGGCCCGGCGGGTCGTGCGGTTCGGGGAGTGAGGCTGGAGACGTGGGTTCCCGCGTTCACGCTGGCGGGAAACACTCGGCCAAGTCCTGCCGCATCCGGTGCACGTCGACCGTCCCGGAGACCTGTTTGCTGAGGCGCTTGCGCAACTGCCGCGGTGACATGACCAGGACTCCCGCCACGGTGAAGCACGTATCGAACAGGGCCCAGTCCGCGTCGATGAAGCACACCACGCCGCGCACTGGCACCCGTCCGACCGCGCTCTGCACAAGCTCGACCTGCGCCTGCACGCCCTCGATCAGTCTGCTGCAGTCGAGGCGGTTCACGAAGAGCTTCTCAACTCTCGGTGTGAACAGGCCCCCCTGCGTGCGCCGCTCGGGGCGGCCCTTGTAGTGCTTGGCGTCGATGACGTAGATGCCGGTCGACGTGATGGCGATGTGGTCCAAGTTCGCTGTCGACCGAGGCATGCGGCGATCGTGCAGCACAGCCACGTGATCGCTGGCGAGGGAGTCGAGTTTCGCACCCAAGCGCTGTTCGCCCTCAGCGCCTTTCGCCCAGGCGCGCGTGCACTGTCGCTCGGGTGTCAGGGCCACTGCGAACTCGCCGAACGGTCCCCACCTGTCCCGAATTCGCTGCTGATCCAGGCTCTTGCGTCGCTCATACTCGCGGCGCGCCGAGCCTCCGGCACCTTTCCGACTGTCCGTCATGCGACCCCCGTCTGTTGATGATTCACATCATCGACAGACCCCGGTGCGGACTTGAACCGAGAAGCGGTGACGTGCCCTCGCCGCAAGGTCTGTTTGGTCTGGGAGGCCTTCAGCAGTGCATTGGAGTTCGCCGTGGTCGGTCATGGATCGTGGGAAGTGGTCCGCATCCTCGACCGAGTTGACGATCAGTGCGCTGGGCACGCGTGAACTGGCTGGGTTCAGCAACTCTGGCCGGCCCCACGAATCGTGCGGATCCGACGGCGCCGGGTCCTAGACGTCGCCTCTTGGGTGCAGAGCCCGTTGCTCTTGGCGGCCACGGAAGTACCGGATGCCGACCAAAGCCAGCCCTCCAGCCAGAACCATCAGCGTCAGCATCAAAGCGAAACCAAGCCATGTGTGTAGTCCTGGCAAGTTCGTGTTTGCACCGTAGATGGCCGCGACCAGACTCGGGGCCAGGAAGATGGCTGCGAGGTAGGAGAGGTTGCGTTGGAATTCCTCTGATCTCATTCGCGCTCTGTCATCCTCGCGCTGCCGCTGGTCGGTCTTCTCCCAGCAGTAGCCAAGACAGGAACCGCACGGGCATGAGGCATCCACGCCCGCACCGTCCGTGTCAAAGCCACTCGCTGCACTGGCAGTGCCGGTGACTAGCGAGTCCGCCGCGGCCGAGCCAGCGTTGATCGCGTCACCTTGTGCAAACCTGCACCTATCCGTGTCGACTCAATGATGGCCAGAACCCTGGCCACCGACACCTTCGACGAGCTCCTGCATCGGCAGGCCCACTCCCGACGGCCCCGTGCCCGGCAAGCTGTGGTACTTGGGATAGCCATTTCCAGACAAGCGAAGAGGCCCGATCCCAAGGGCCCGGGCCTTCGTCATTGGTGGCGGGGGCGGGAACCGTCGGAACGCTGGCGCGTTCCTCCTCCCAAACCCCGCCCGTGCGCATGAAACGGATCAGGTCCCGACCCAAGGGCCGGGACCTGATCCGTTAGTGGCGGGGGCGGGATTTGAACCCGCGACCTCTGGGTTATGAGCCCAGCGAGCTACCGAACTGCTCCACCCCGCGTCGGTTCCTCAACTATACGACATCACGCGCGCCCGGCGGCACCCCCACCCAACCCGGCCACGAACCCCGCCAGCAACTCCTGGCCCTGCGGCCAGTCCCCGAGCCCACTGTCGGCGTTGATGTGGCCGAGCGCCCCGGCCACCACGAACTCCGCCCCGAGGTCGGCCGCCAGGTCCCGGGCGAAGGCCGCGTCCGTGTAGGGATCGTCAAGACTTTCCCACGACCAGCGACGGGAACGGCAACGGTGCCCGGGGTGCCTCCCGGAACCCCGCGGCGGCTGGCGGAAACGCGGGCGACGCAGGATCCACCGGCGCCACCAGCATGGCTCCCGCGACCGGCGACGACGACTCCGCCGCCCATATCGGCACCAGCAGGCAAGCAAGGCTGCGCGCCACCAGCACCGGCGGCTCGGAGGCCGTGACCACCGCGGCGTCCAGCGCCGAGATCCAGTCCCCGCGCACCGGCAGGTCCCAGTCCGGGGGCTGGAACCGCACGAAGGCCGGGTCGGCGGCCTCCCACAGCGTCTGCCAGTGTGCCGGCCCGGAGTTCCAGATCCCAGGCAGGGCTATGAGCGATCTCACGTTGTTCATCCAACCCAGTGCGCGTTGGCGTTGCCACGCCGCGCGTACCCTGGAACTAGAGAAAGGGGGCCACAAATGGCCATCAAACAGGACGACATCAAGGGTCGCGCGAAGATCGCAGCCGGAGCTGTAACCGGTAACAAGGAGCTCGAGAACGAGGGCCGTATGGACCGCATGGCCGGCGACGCCAAGAAGCAACTGGACAAGATCGCGGGCAAGGCCAAGGATCTGCTGGGCACCGGCACCTCGCAGGCCTCCGGTTGGGTCGACCAGGCCAAGAGCGCAGCCGAGGGCCTCATCGACAAGATCAAGAAGTAGTACCGGCAGGCCCGTCTTGCGGTGAGTCGCTGGGCGTGGTTGACAAGCCATCGAATATAGCCATACTTATAGCCATGGTGGATCGGTTGCCTTTGGCTGATGTGAAGAACCGGCTGTCCGAGGTGGTGGAACAGGTCGAGGTTGAGCACGCCCGGGTCACCATCACCAAGCACGGACGGCCTGCAGCGGTGCTGATCAGCGCCGATGATCTGGAGTCGCTCGAGGAGACATTGGCGTTGCTCAGTGACCCTGAGGTGCTGGCCCAGATCCGGGCCTCACGTGACGAGGTGGCTGCCGGGCAGCGGGTCGCCATGACCAAGGAGCAGGCGCTGGCAAGGGCTCGCCAGTGACTTACGCCGTCATGTGGACGGCGACAGCGGAGCGCGCTTTGGCGCGCTTGCCGGAGAAGGTCGCCGCGGCTGCGGTGGAGTTCATCTACGGGTCACTGGACCCGCGTGTGGGCAAGCCCCTGCGTTTCGAACTCGAGGGTCTGCGCAGTGCACGCAGGGGCGACTACCGCGTGGTCTACGAGGTCGACCTGGAGCAGGCGATGGTCACCATCATTGCCATCCAGCACAGGTCGGACGTGTATCGCCAACGCTGAGGCGGACAGTTCCCGAGGCTCACCGCACCACCTGGCAAGATCGAGGCGTGGAACTGACCGCGCCAGGGCCGCGTGGCCTCGACATGCTGCGGGGCGCACCGTCGATGATCCGGGATCCGCTGGGATTCCTGGGGTCGCAATGGCGCAAGCACGGGGACGTCGTGCAGTTCCCGATCCCCAACCCGCCGACGTACCTGGTCAACCACCCCGACGCGGTGGACCGGGTGCTGCGCGGCAACCACAAGAACTACGGCAAGGACACGCTGCAGTACCGGCGGTTGTCCATGCTCACCGGCTTCGGGTTGCTCACCGCGGACACCGACCTGTGGCGTACGCAGCGGCCCGTGGTGCAGCCGGCCTTCGGCGCCGACCTCGCACCGGCGGTGGACAAAGCGACCCACGCCGCCTGCGCCCGCATCGACTGGGCCGACGGGGTGCGCGACGTCGACGCGGACATCCTGCGCATCACCTTGGAAGTCGTGGGGGAGGTGCTGTTCGGCGCGGACCTCACGGGGACCGCAGCCGACCTCGCCGAAGCCACCCTGTCCGGGCTGGAGGTGGTGGTGAAGAAGTCGAGTCCGCTGAGCGCGCCGCTGTGGATGCCCACCCCGAACAACCGGCAACTGGCCGCGGCGAAGGCGCGGCTGGACCGGGCGGTGCGCGAGCTCACCGCTGCCCCGGCGCCGGAGGGCACGTTGCTGCGACTCCTGCAGGACGGCACCGACCCGCAGACCGTGCGCGACCAGGTCGTGACCTTCCTCGTCGCCGGGCACGAGACCGTGGCCAGCGCGCTGACCTGGAGCCTGTACCTGCTCGCCCAGCACCCGACGGATGCCAGCAGCGCGGACGTGTTCGACGAGGCGCTGCGGCTCTACCCGCCGGCGTGGCTGATCACCCGGCAGGCGCTGGGTCCCGACGAACTGGCCGGCGCGGAGATCCCGGAGAACGCGTTGATCATCACCTCCCCGTACTGGCTGCACCGGCACCCGGCCACCCACGACGAACCCGATGCCTTCCAGCCGGGTCGCCCGATCCCGCGCACCGGCTACGTGCCGTTCGGTGCCGGTCCACGGTTGTGCATCGGTCGGGGCATGTCGCTGGTGGAGGGGCCGATCATCCTCGACCACCTGCGCGAGCGGTACCGGTTCGGCGTGGTGCGCCAGGTGCGGATGAAGCCCGAGGTCACGTTGCGACCAGTCGGTGGGATGCCGCTGCACGTCAGCCGGTCCTGACGACCACCCGATCGCGGCCGGCCTGCTTGGCCTCGTAGAGGGCGGCATCCGCACGTCGCAGCAGACCGTCGGCGTCGTCGTCCGGCCCCGCCAGGACCGCACCCACGGATGCCGTCACGTGCACCCGCTCGCCATTGGGCAAGGCGATTTCTTCCGCCACGGCATCGCGCACCTTCTCCGCGAGGCGGGCGACCTGCTCCAGGTTGTGCACCGCGACGAGGATCACGATGAACTCGTCGCCGCCCATCCGGGCGATGGGGTCGTCCCTTCGCACCGTCGCGCGCAGGCGTTCCCCGACCGTCACGAGGACCTTGTCGCCGGCGGCGTGCCCGTACTGGTCGTTCACCGGCTTGAGCCCGTCCAGGTCCAGCGCCAGCATCCCCACGCCCTTTCCTGTGCGCGGCTTGCGGTGCAGGACGGAATCGAGGTCCTCGGCCAGGCCGCGCCGGTTGTCCAGCAGGGTCAAGGGGTCGTGGGTCGCGGCATGGCGCAGGGCAGCTCGCGCCTCGCGGGCCTGCGTGACGTCGATGAACTGCGCGACGAAGGAGATGGGCCGACCGTGCTGCTCCCGGAGGGCGGCCAGTGAGCTCTCCACCCACACCGTGGAACCACCGGCATGCTGCAGGCGGATCTCCTCGCGCGACGATGGCGTCTGTCCGGAGATCAGGACCTCATGCATACCCTGCACCTTCGGCCAGTCATCGGCATGCACCACATCGCGCAGCCCGTGCCCCAGCAACCACTCGCGCTCCCGGCCGATGATCGTGGCCAGGGACTGGTTGACCTCCACGAAGTCGCCCTCCAGGTCGACCACGGCCATGCCGCTGGGAGCGGAATCCATCGCCAAGCGGAACTGCTCCTCGCTGCGGGCCAGGGCCTCGACCGCGCGCACTTCGACGTCGATGTTGCGCATGCCCACGATCTGGCTGACCAGCTCCCCGTCCGGGTCGAAGACGCGGGTCGCGATCACAGAGAACCAGCGGTAGTCACCGTCGGCGCAGCGCACGCGCAACGTCGTGCGAGCCGGGATGTTCGGCTCGAGGTCATGGGCGAAATCGCGGTACGGCTCGATGTCGTCGGGGTGGATGAACTCCTTCGGATCCCTGCCGAGGATCTCGTGGCTGGCGTAGCCCACGACCTCCCGGATGCTCGGCGAGGCCCACGTCATGTGATCCTCGGCGTCCATGCGCAGGACCACGTCGGCGGCATGCTCGGCGATCTCCCGGAACTCCGCCTCCCGCTGCGCGAGCAGTCGGCGGGTTGCCACCTCGTCGCCGATGTCGCGTGCCGTCGCCACCCGTCCGGAAGCGCGGCCGTCCGGACCGAGGAACGGGCTGGAGACGACGGCGAACCACTTGTGCGTCCCGTCCGCGGTGATCAGCCGGACCTCGATGTGAGATGTTGACCCGGCGTCCGTGCTGGTGGTCGCGTGCAGTGCCGTCTCGAGGTCATGCGGGTGCACCAGTTCGAGCAGGGGAAGGCCCACAACATCCTCGGGGGGCATCCCCGTCGCGTGCTCCAGCGACCGGGATGCCCACGTGATGATGCCCGCCTCGTCGGAGCGCAACACGACGTCCGACACGGAGTCGGCCAGCAGGCGGTAGTGCTCCTCGGACACTGCCAGTTGTTGCTGCATGCGGATCTGCTCGGTGACGTCGATAATCTGGACGAGCAGCCTGTCGACCTCGCCCGCGTCGCCGCGGATCGCGCTGACCGTCACGTCGCCGGAGACGACGGTGGCGTCGGCGCGCTTGAAATGGCGAATGCCCCGCCAGGCGTCCAGACGCCCGGAGAGTATCTCCGCGAGAGTCTGGCGGTCCTCCTGGAGTTCGGCCGGATCAGCCACTTCCGGCCAGGACAGCACCGTGAGTTCATCCTCGGAACGGGCCAGGAACTCGCACAGGGCCTGGTTGGCGACCATGATCCAGCCGCCGGTGGTGATCAGGCACATCCCGACGGCGGAATCGCGCATCGCCGAACGGAACAGGGTCTCGCTGGCGCTCAGCGCCGCCTGCGCCTCATGGCGCCCTTGGACGTCACGCAGCACCCCGACCCCGGTGGGGATGCCGTGTTCGTCCACCCCGAAGACCGCGCTGGCCTCGACCCAGCGGTAGTCCCCGCTGTCGGTGCGCAGCCGCAACTCGAGGTTGACCGGGGTCCCGGGGGCGGCCTTGTGGCGCACCACCTCGGCGGGCCCGGTGTCGTCGGGGTGGATGTAGGCCAACTCGCCGAGTCCCACGCGGCCGACGAGGTCCTCCGGCCGCCAGCCCAGGAGAGTTGTGACGTTGGGGGAGACCCACGTGAGCCGCCCCCGCTCGTCGACCTGGTAGACCACGTCGAGGCTGTTCTCCACGAGCACCTGGAACCTGGCCAACGAGGTCCGCAGGTTCTCCTCGGCGACCACCTCGTTGTGCACGTCGCGCAGGGACGTGATGGCGTATTGCACCTGGCCGGTATCCGACCAGACGATGACGATGCTGATGTCCATCCACAGGTAGGCGCCATCGGCGCGGCGCACGCGGGCCCGGTTCCGCAGGCCGGTGGCGTTCTCCGCGAGCGCCTTCGTGAACAGGTCACGCGCGGCTTGGACATCGTCGGGGTGGAGCACGGTACGCGGGGACCCGATCAGGTCGGACGGCTCATGCCCGAGGGTCCGTCTCGACGACGGCGAGGCCCAGACGAGCACCCACTTGGCGTCGTAGACGAGCACCACGTCGGTCGTGTTGTCGGCCAGCAGTCGGTACAGGCGTTGGTCAGGGGCGCTTCCGGACATCTCCCGCACCACGGCCACAAGGTGGGTCATCTTGCCGCCCTCGTCGTCGTACTCGGCGCGGGCTCTGACCTCGACCATGGTCGTGGTGCCGTCGGCTCTGAGCACCGGGTAGCGCGCAGTCCCGGTGGTGCGGCCGTTCACCTCCATCTGGTGCGCGGTCTCGAACACCCGGGAGCGGTCGTCGGGATGGGACATGCGGAACGCCGTGCCGACGACGTCCTCGGGGCGGTAGCCGAAGACGTGGAACAACGAGGGCGAGGCCCAGTCCAGGACGCCGTCTCCGTCGTAGCGGAGAACCACGTCCGGAATGCTGCGGAGGATGTCTTCCTCCGCAGGGGTTATCCCGGTGGGGCTGTCGTGGGTGTGCGGCATGGTGTTCCTGAGGGTAACTCTCGTCCCCGTGACACGGCGGCCGGCGAGCACCGGTCACGCACGGTGACGGGGACGTGCCCGTCTCGCCTCATTGCCCGGCATCGTGGTCCGCATGGCACGATGAGCGGGTGCGACCCGAGGACGAGATCCCGCATGGGCTGCGGGTGGCTGCCGCGTTCAGTTGGCGACTGCTCGTTCTCATGGCACTGGGCTACGTGGCACTGCGCATCCTCGTGTCCATCGAGTTCGTCGCGGTGGCCCTGTTCGTCGCGCTCATCATCGCCGCCCTGGTCGGCCCGCTGGTCAGCATCCTGCATGGCTTCATGCCGCGCGGCCCGGCGGTGGCGGTGGGTCTGATCGCGGTGGTGGCCGGCATCGTCGGGATCTTCGTGTTCATCGGGACGCAGGTGGCCGGACAGTGGGAGGGCCTGGTCATCCAGTTCCGGCAGGGCATCGACGAGATCCTCGCGTGGCTGGAGAACGGCCCGCTTCATCTGACCTCCGACGCGATCACCGAATACGTCAACGCCGCCCGTACGTGGATCACCGAGCACCAGAGCGACCTGGCCAGCACGGCGATCGGCGCCTCCGGGACGATCGTGGAGTTCTTCACCGGCTTCGCGCTGGCGATCTTCGCCGCGGTGTTCTTCCTGCTCGGCGGCCGGGAGATCTGGGCCTGGCTGGTCGGTCTGTTCCCGCAGCGGCAGCGCGGCCGGATCGACGGGGTGGGGCAGGTGGCCTGGGGGTCCTTCGCCGGATACACCCGCGGGATCGTGACCGTCGCGTTCGTCAATGCGGTCCTCGTGCTTATCGGCCTGCTGGTGCTGCGGGTGCCGCTGGCGTTCCCGCTGGCCCTGCTGGTCTTCCTGTTCTCGTTCATCCCGCTGATCGGCGCGCCGATCGCCACCGCCATCGCCGCCATCGTCGCGCTGGCCGCCCGCGGCCCGTGGATCGCCCTGGCGGTCATCGTGCTGATCGTGCTCATCGGCCAGTTCGAGGGTCACGTGCTGCAGCCGCTGGTGATGAGCAAGGCCGTCCACCTGCACCCGTTGGCCGTCGGTGTGGCGGTGGCAGCGGGCACGGTACTGGCAGGCATCGTCGGGGCCGTCATCGCGGTGCCGGTCGTGGCGGTGCTCTACTCCAGCATCCGATTCTGGGTGAATACCGGTTCGCGCGCCGGCTTCACACCGCCACCGAGTGATCCGACCGGCACGGGTGCCGCTCTGCCGTGAAGTCCCCGCGCACGCTGCTGATCGTCGTCGCCTGGATACCAGTGGCGTTGTACGTCGACACGTTCGCGAGCGTGGGACTCCAGTGGCTCCTGGGCGCGCTCACCACGGCGATGCTGATCGCGCTCACCGCGGCGCAACCCGTGCTCGTGCGCTGGCAGGTGGGGATCGTGGTCGTCTTCGCCACAGTTGTCGAACTGATCTTCAGCGGGTGGTTGGGGGTGTACGAGTACCGCCTTGGCGCGGTGCCCGCCTACGTGCCCGCGGGTCACGGCCTGGTCTACCTCGCGGCCTTGGACGCGGGTGCCTGGCCGTGGGCCCGACGGCACGCGCAGGTGGTGGTGCGCGCGACTGTGGTCGTGGTGGTGGTCGTGGCGTTGTACGCGCTCACCGGCTCGCGCCACGACGTGCTGGGCGCCTTCTGGGCGCTGTGCCTGCTGGGCTTCCTGCGCTGGGGACGGGCACCGCTGCTGTTCGTCGGGGCGTTCTGGGTGGTGAGCTGGCTGGAGGTGCTCGGCACCCGGGCCGGGGTGTGGACGTGGCAGGAGTACGAAACGATCCTCGGCTGGGTGCCGATGGGCAACCCACCGTCGGTGGCCGCGGGCGGCTACGGGTGGTTCGATCTTGCGGCGGTGGCGGGGGCGGGCTGGCTGGCGCTGCGGATTCAGCCGTGGGCCAAGCGGCTGCGGACCGCGTCGTGGAGCAGGCCGTTGGTCGTCAGAGCCGACGTGCCGCGCAGTGGGGGTTCCCCGGACCACGCCGTCATCCGGCCGCCTGCCTCGCGCACGACCGGCACCAGGGCGGCCATGTCCCACAGGTTCAGTGACGGCTCGGCGGCGACGTCCACGCAGCCCTCGGCCACCATCACGTGCGACCAGAAGTCGCCGTAGGCACGGCTGCGCCACACCGCATCGACGAGGCCGAGGAACGACTGCCGGTCCCAGCCCTCGTCGTCGGAGTACGACAGCGAGGCATCGGCGAGGTCGCCGACTCCGCTGACCCGGTTGGGAAGTGGGCCGCTGCCGTTCTCCGTGCGCCACGAACCCTCACCGGCGGCGGCCCACCAGCGCCGGCCCAGCGCCGGTGCTGAGACCACCCCGAGGGTCGCGTCGCCGTCCACGGTGAGCGCGATGAGGGTCGCCCAGACCGGGACCCGCCGTACGTAGTTCTTCGTGCCGTCGATGGGGTCGATGACCCACGCCCGCCCGTCGCCCATCGTCCCGCCGTACTCCTCGCCGAGTAGGGCGTCGTCGGGCCGGGCCTGGCCCAGTCGTTCCCGGAGGCGCTGCTCGACCGAGCGATCCGCGTCGGAGACCGGCGTCATGTCCGGCTTCGTGGTCACCTGCAGATCGGCACTGCCGTACCGGGACATGCTCACCTCGTCGGCGAGGTCGGCCAGTTCGAGGGCGAGTTCCAGGTCGGTCATGTCGCCAGCGTAATGACCGACCTGCGCCGCGCCCCGCTGGCTGGCCCCCGCTGGAGGCACGAGGTTGGAGGTCATGCACGAGGTTGGAGGATGCACGTGTGGGTTCTCCAACGGGGTCAACGTTCTCCAACGCGGCGCGGTTCGGGGTCGTGTTCGGCCGGTGCACCCGCGCCCCGGGTATAGGCCGAAGTTCGTTGGGTAACTTAACGAATGCTCGGCGGCCGGCCTGCGATGGCCTGGCGTCGCGGGGGAGTGTCGGAGATGTGGCTGCCGCCGAGCGAAGTCTCACCGGCATGGCAGTCTTGGGCGATGGAGTTCCTGCCTGAAGAAGTTGCCGGCCTGCCGCTTCACCCCCTGGTCGTCCACGCCGCGGTCGTGTTGATCCCGCTGTCTGGACTGCTCGCGGTGCTCATGGTCGCCCTCCCGCGGTTCAGCCAGCGCTTCGGGCCGCTGGTGCTGGTGTTCGCGTGGAGCGCCGCCGGGGCGGCGGTGGTGGCCAAGGAGAGCGGGGAGATGCTCCGGCGCGAACTCGGAGGTGTGCCCCGGACCCATGCGGAGGCCGGTGAGCTGATGCCGTACTTCGCGGCGGGACAGGCGGTCCTGATCACGTTGTTGTGGCTGGCCGACCGGCGCGGTGGACGCGGGGTGTTCGGGGTTCTGATCGCCCTGCTGACGCTGCTCGCAGTCGTGGCCACGGGGTACTGGGCCTACCGGACCGGGGACAGCGGCGCACGCAGCGTCTGGGGGTAGGGCTACTCCCGCATCGAGGCCAGCAGCCTGCGCAGTGACCCCAGCCGGGCTGGGTCGATCCCGTGCTCGGCGGCGTAGGCGTCCAGACCGCATTCGGGCTCGTCGTGGGTGCAGCCGCGCGGGCAGTTCGCGGTGCCAGGTTGAAGATCTGCGAATGCGTGGATCACCCGGTCGGCGTCGACGTGGGCCAGTCCGAACGAACGCAGCCCGGGGGTGTCGATGAGCAGGCCCCCATGGAAGCCGAAACCGTAGGCCGACGTCGACGTGTGCCGGCCGCGGCCGGTGACGGCGTTGACCACGCCGACCGCGCGGTGGGCATCCGGGACCAGGGCGTTGACCAGTGTGGACTTGCCGACGCCCGAGTGACCGACCAGCACGGTGGTGCAGCCGGTCAACGTCTCGATCAGGGGACCGTCGAACACCAGGGTCCGGTCGGCGCGGCGGCGGACCGGGATCACAGGGAAGTCGAGCCCGGGGTAGCGCGCGAGCACGTCGTCGGGGGAGGCGAGATCGGCCTTGGTGAGGATCAGCACCGGGGCGATGCCGGCGTCGAAGGCGGCGACCAGACAGCGGTCGATCAGTCCGTAGCTCGGTGTCGGGTCGGCCAAGGAGGAGACGATGCCCATCTGATCGGCGTTGGCGACGATGACGCGTTCGGTCGGGTCGGTATCGTCAGCCGTCCGGCGCAGTTCGGTGCGGCGCGGCTCCCGGGAGACGACGCGGACGAGGGCGTCGTCGGTGGCCGGCAGGGGGCCGTCGATCCCTACCCGGTCACCGACCACCAGACCCTTGCGGCCGAGGTGGCGGGCCCTGACCGCGAGCACCTCCCGGTCGTCCGCCCAGCACGTGAAACGGCCACGGTCCACTGCGATCACCGTGGCCGGGATGGCTGTGCTGACGTCGGGACGGACCTTGCTGCGTGGGCGGGTACCCCGCGTGGGGCGCACACGAACGTCGTCCTCGTCCCAGTCGCGGTGGTTCCGGCTCACGCGAGCATCGCTTCCCAGGCGCTGACGAAATCCGGCATGGTCTTCGCGGTGGTGCCGGAGTCGGCGACCCGCACCCCGGGCACTCGCAGCCCCAGGATCGCGGCCATGGTCGCCATGCGGTGGTCGGAGTAGGTCGCCACCGTGGCGTCCGTGTGTGCCACCCGGCCGCGTGGGTCGATGCGCAACTCGTCGGCTCCGGCCTCGACGCCGACGCCGAGGCGGGTGAGTTCCGTGGCGATGGCCGCCAGGCGATCCGTCTCGTGTCCCCGCAGATGCCCGATCCCGCGGATCCGGCTGGCCGAGTCCGCGCACGCCGCGAGTGCAGCCACGGTGGGTGTCAGTTCCCCCACAGCGCGCAGGTTCACGTCGAAGCCGTCGTACCGCATGGGGCCCGTGACCGTGAGTCCCTCGTCCAGGCGCACCCGGGCGCCGAGGCCGGTGAGGAAGTCGCGCCAGTAGTCGCCGGCCTGCGTGGTGGCATGCGGCCATTCCTCGACGGTCACCGTCGAACCGGTGACCATGGCGGCGGCCAGGAAGGGCCCGGCGTTGGACAGGTCCGGTTCGATGCGCCAGTCGTGCGCGGCCACCGGGCCCGGGTCGACCTCCCACTCGTCGCCTTCTCCCAGCACCGTGACCCCGGCCTCGGCGAGCATCGCGACGGTCATCTCGACGTGTGGCAGGGAGGGCAGCGGTGGACCCTCATGACGCAGGTGCAGTCCGCGTTGCATCGCTGCGCCGGACAGCAGGAGGCCGCTGACGAACTGGCTTGACGCTGAGGCGTCCAGGGTCACCGCGCCGCCTTGCAGCTCACCGTGGCCGCGAACGGTGAACGGCACCGCATCGCCTTCCACATCCGCGCCGAGATGGCTGAGGGCCTCGAGCATGGGTGCCAGGGGACGCTCACCGGCGCGCTCGTCGCCTGTGAAACGAACGTCTCCGGACACGGTGGCTGCCACCGGCGGCAGGAAGCGCATGACGGTGCCGGCCAGCCCGCAGTCGATCGTCGCCGGACCCTGCAACGAACCCCCGTGGACGACGAGGGTGTCGGCGTCGGCGTCGATCCGCGCGCCCAGCGCCTGCAGCCCGGCGACCATCAGCGCGGTGTCGCGCGCCTGCAACCAGCCGCGCAGGGTGCTGCGGCCGCGGGCCAGGGCGGCCAGGACCAGGGCGCGGTTGGTCATGGACTTCGAACCGGGGATCCGCACCGAGGTGGTGAACGGGTGCTCGCAGTGCGGCGCGGCCCAGGTGTTCACGGGTCCAGCCTAGTGGCGCGTCCGATGCCGCCGGTGGGCCCAGAATGGTGCCCATGGCGTTCGAGCGGGTCGGTCCCGACGACCTCACTATCCTCGCGACGGACAAAGGCCAGGTTCCGATGAACATCGGTGCCGTTCTGGTCTTCGGCTCGGGCTGGGATGCCCTGGTTGCGGGCCAGGAATTGGCTGACCGGCTCGCGGGGATCCGCCGGTTCCGCCAGCGGCTGGTCCGGCCCGGGCTCGCCGCCGGTGCGCCGGTGTGGGTCGACGACCCGGACTTCCGCGCTGCCGATCACCTCGGCGCCACTGATCTGCTGGGTGCGGGTGACCTGCTGAACCGGGCGGCAGATCTGGTCTGTACCAGGCTGCCGATGTCGCGGCCACTGTGGCGGATGCACGTGTTCCAGGGACTGCCCGCGGGCGGGTTCGCTGTCGTGATGGTGGTGCACCACGTGCTGGCCGACGGCATGGGCGGACTGGCGGTGCTCGCCGCCTTGGCAGACGGCGTGCCCACAGCGCCGTGGTCCCCGCAACCCGGGCCGACGACGCGGGAGTTGCGCCGGGACGCCCACCGCCGCCGGATTGCCGCCCTGCGGTCCTCGCCGGCGACACTGCGGACCCTCGGGCAGGGCCTGCGGGAGATGGGCTTCGGGCGGCAGCGGCCCTCGCAGGTGGTGCCGTCCTCGCTCCTGCGCCCCACCAGCCCGCGGCGCACCGTCCGCACGGTGACCGTGCCGCTGGCGCCTGTTGTGGACGCGGCTCACAGGCACGGTGCGACGGTCAACGACGTCGTGCTGGCGGGGGTGGCCGGCACGCTGTTCAGGGTGCTCGCCGGTCGCGGCGAGCACCCGGGGGACGTGGTCATCTCCGTGCCCGTGTCCGCCCGAGCAGCGGGGACCGAACTTGGCAACCAGGTGGGCGCGGTGCCGGTGGCCGTGCCGGACATCGCCGATCCGGTGGCGCGCCTGCAGTGGATCCTGCGTCGGACCCAGCAGGCGAAGTCGGCACAGCGCGGCAGTTCGGCGATGGTCCTGAGTTGGATGTTCCGGTTGCTGGCGACACTGGGGGTGGGGCAGTGGTTCGTGGACCACCAGCGCCTCGTCCACACCTTCGAGACCAACCTGCGCGGTCCGGCCGAGGTGCTGCGCCTCGCTGGTGCGCAGGTCGAGCAGATCGTGCCCATCGCGGTGAACCCGGGGAACGTCGGGCTGTCCTTCGACGTCTTGTCGTATGCCGGGGATCTGACGGTGGCGCTGGTCGCGGACCCGGAGGTCGTGCCCGAGGTCGCGGCCGTGGCGCAGATGCTGGGCGAGGAGTTGGCCACGCTGACCGTGGCGCCGTGATGGGATGGAGGCATGTGCGGCCGGTACGCAGCAGCCAAGGACGTGGCGTCGCTGATGGAGGAGTTCGAGGTGGCCCGGCCGCCTGACGAGACGCTGCCGCCGGACTACAACGTCGCGCCGAGCAAGCAGGTGTACATGGTCGTCGACCGCCCGGCCGACGATGGACTCCAGCGGCAGTTGCGATCGGCGAAGTGGGGCCTCGTACCGTCGTGGGCGAAGGATCCCAAGATCGGCAACCGGATGATCAATGCCCGGATCGAGACCGCCGCGGAGAAGCCCTCGTTCCGCCGGGCGTGGGCCAAACGGCGGTGCCTGCTTCCCGCGGACGGGTACTACGAGTGGTATGCCGGCGAAGGGCCCAAGCAGCCGTTCTTCATCCATCGCACCGACGGCACGTCCCTGGCCATGGCCGGGCTGTTCGAGTTCTGGAAGCACGACGAGGACTGGCTGGTCACGTGTTGCGTGCTGACGACCTCGGCGCCGGACGACCTCGGGCAGATCCACGACCGCATGCCGTTGCTGGTGCCCCGGGAGAACTGGGCGGAATGGCTGGATCCCGAGCACATCCCCGACGCCGGTGTTGTCGTCCCCGCGATGGCCACGGGGCTGGAGGCGTACCCGGTCAGCACCGAGGTGAATAACGTCAGGCACAACGGCGCGCACCTGCTCGAGCCACTGCCCGCGTCATGATCGACACGAGCAAGGGCCCGGCCCGTTTCCTGGAGTTCCCGGCGCGCCGGGCGCGGGCGACGCTGATCCTCGGCCACGGCGCGGGTGGCGGGGGAGTGGCTCCTGACCTGCAGGCGATCGCCGAGGCGTTGCCCGGGCACGGGGTGACGGTCATGTTGCACGAACAGCCGTGGAAGGTGGCGGGCAAGAAGGTGGCGCCCGCCCCCGCCGTGCTGGACGTCGGGTGGGTGGAGTCGCTGGGGCAGATCCGGCCTGCGGGGCGGCTGATCGTGGGCGGGCGTTCGGCCGGGGCGCGGGTGGCCTGCCGTACGGCGGCGACGGTCGGCGCCGACGCCGTGGTGGCTCTGGCGTTCCCGTTGCACCCGCCGGGTCGGCCTGAGCGCAGTCGCGCCGACGAACTGACGGTGGCGGTGCCGTTGCGGATCGTGCAAGGTCAGCGCGACCCGTTCGGCCGTCCCGAGGAGTTCCCGGCGGGGCTGGACCTGGTGGCGGTGCCCGGTGACCACTCGCTGCGGCAGGGGCTGGCGGAGGTTGTGGCCGCCGTGGTGGGGTTCTGCCGCTGAGGGGTGCCGTTCGCCGCGCCGGCCGCGCACTCCAGCTGCAGGCGGGAGAGTTCGGTACATAGGGGAGCGAAAAGGACCGTGCGGATCGCTCCCGCCTGTCCGTTCCTCTCCCGGGTGGAGGGGGCGTGCGTGCCCCGCGCCCTTCAGCTGCAGGCGGGAGAGTTCGGTACACCGGGGAGCGAAAGACCGGCGCGGGGCGACGGCCGCAGTCGCTCCTCGCGCCGCCCTCCAGCTGCAGGCGGGAGAGTCCTCGGGAGCGCGCCTCGCTCGGGGGCGGAGGCTCGCGTACATCGGGGAGCGAAAAAGACCGGTTGGATCGCTCCCGCCTGTCCGTTCCTCTCCCGGGTGGAGGTGGCGCCGGGTGGGGTGGCGCGCGGTGGAGGCGCCGGGTGGAGGCGGGGGGTGGGCCCTCGGTGGGGCAGGCGCCGGGCGGGAATGCCCGGGCCCCGTCCCGGCGTTGACCCGACAGACCCACAACCGGAGGTGGACATGCTCCTACTCGACGACCCGACGCTCGAAGGGGTCGGCGCACTAGGCTCTCGACTGATGGAGGATTCCGGGGACGAGCTCGCGACACGTTTCGAGGCGGAGGTCATTCCGCTGCTCGACACGCTGTACGCCGGTGCGCTGCGCATGGCGCGCAACCCCGACGACGCCAGTGATCTCGTGCAGGAGACCGTGGAGCGCGCGTTCAAGGGGTTCAAGTCCTTCACCCCCGGCACCAACCTGCGGGCGTGGTTGTTCCGCATCATGACCAACGCCTACATCAACACCTACCGCAAGAAGCAGCGGCAGCCGCTGCAGTCCTCCGCCGACGACGTCGAGGACTGGCAGATGCACAAGGCCGCCTCCCACACCTCCGCCGGATTGCGGTCGGCCGAGGTCGAGGCGCTGGACCGGCTGCCCGATTCCGACGTCACCCGTGCCCTGTCATCCATCGGTGAGGACTACCGCCTGGCGGTCTATTACGCCGACGTCGAAGGGTTCTCCTACAAGCAGATCGCCGAGATCATGGGGACGCCGGTGGGCACGGTGATGTCGCGGTTGCACCGCGGGCGCAAGCAGTTGCGCGAACTTCTGGAAGATTACGCCACTGAGCGGGGTCTCGTACCCAGCCAGGGGGAGGGATCATGAACACGTCCGGATGTGCAGACCCGCATGGTTGCGACGACGCCGACCAGCACCTGTACGAGTACCAGCACGGCGAGTTGACGCCGGACCTCTACCGTCGCATCGAGGAGCACCTCGCGACCTGTTCCCATTGCCGGGGACTCTACGAAGAGGAACAGATCATCCACCAGCGGGTGAAGCAGTGCGCCTGTGAGACCGCGCCCGAGCAGTTGCGCGACCGGGTCCTCGCGTTCATCTCGACGTTCCGCACCACCGGCGGTCGGGCTTAGGCGTTCGGGCGCCGGCCGTGGTTGGCCCCGCTGCGCTTACGGTCGCGGCGTTTGCGTGCACGCTTGCTCATGTCGGACTCCTCAAATGTCGAGTCGGCGGTTGAGGGCACTGAGCACCGAGCGGGCCAGAGCCTCCTCCACATCACCTTTTACCAGTGCTGATCCTACGAGAACCTCCGGGCGCCCCGGGTCGCCGGGGAAGGTCACGAGCGTGATCGCCACCTGTCGGCCCGCGATCGTGAGCACCTGGGAGTGGTCGATGGCGGTGCCCTCGGGCAGGAGCGGTCCCAGTGCATCGAGGGTGGCGAGGGTGACGGCCGACGATCGGTCCTCGGCGTGCGCCTGACCGCGGAGCACCCGGTGGTGCAGCGACAGCAGCGCCGTCGCGGTCACGGTCGATCCGGCGTGGTGCACGGAGATCGCGGTGAGTGCCGGACGGGGGGGTGCCGGCGGAGAGGGGCTCCTCGCCGGGGTCGTCGGTCACGCCGTCACCCTAGCGCCCGGGTGGTCGGGTCCTGGTTCGCGCTCAACCTCCCGCGATGTGATGACGAAGAAGACAGGGTGGAGCCGAGCGACCGTCTGGCCATCGAACCGTACCTACGCGCCCTGGTGGACGTCACCGGGTCGGATCTGCACGTTAAGGCGGGCGTCGTACCCCGGATCCGCGTGGACGGCGCGCTGCGTTCGCTGCGCACCAATCCGCTGTCCGGTGCGGACACGGACCGGATGCTGGCGGAGATCCTTCGCCCCGACCTCGTCGATGAGTTCGAGCAGACCGGGGAGGCCGACTTCGCGCTGATGATCGACGGGGTCGGCCGATTCCGCGTGAACGCCTTCCGTCAGCGCGGCGACGTCGGGATGGTGCTGCGGCGGGTGGCCATCGGCGCCCTGCCGTTGTCCGAACTGGGACTGCCCGTTCCGGTCGCGGCGCTGGCCCTGCAGCCGCGGGGGCTGATCCTGGTCACCGGGCCGACGGGGTCGGGGAAGACCACCACGCTGGCAGGCATGGTCGACGAGATCAACCGTCACCGGGATGTGCACGTGGTCACCATCGAGGACCCGATCGAAATCATCCATCACGACAAACGCGCACTGATCAACCAGCGGGAGGTGCGCATCGACACCGCCGACTTCAAGGTCGCCCTGCGCGCCGCCATGCGGCAGGACCCCGACGTCATCCAGATCGGGGAGATGCGCGACCCGGAGACGGTGCACGCGGCGCTCACGGCGGCGGAGACCGGACACCTGGTCCTGTCGACCCTGCACACCGTCGACGCGCAGGAGACGGTCAGCCGCATCATCGACTTCTTCCCGCCGCACGAGCAGCAGCAGATCCGGCTGTCACTGGCCGGGGCACTGCGCGGCATCTTGTGCCAGCGCCTGGTGCCGCGAGCCGACGGCCGGGGGCGTTGCGTGGCGATGGAGATCTGTATCAGTACCGGTCGCGTGGCCGACGCCATCGTGGACAAGAGCAAGACCGGGACCATCACGTCGCTGATCGCCGGCGGCGGGTTCTACGGGATGCAGACCTTCGACCAGCATCTCGTGGCGCTGTACCGCGATCGCGTGATCACCCTTGACGAGGCGATGTCCGCATCCAGCAGCCCGCACGACCTCGAGGTGGAACTGCGGCGGTTGGGCCTGCTGGCCAGCTGATCTACCCGGTGATCGTGCCGTGACGGGAGCACGTGGCCCGCCAGCCCGCCGGCGTCACCTGGACGACCATCCGGCGGCCGCACTGGGCGCAGAATCGCGGCGGTTCCAGTGGTTGGTCGCAGTGGTGGTCGGACAATCCGCAGACCGGGCAGTACGGCACGCGACCAGGCTAGCCCGGGTCGTACGCTGACCGGCATGGAGATCTCCTTGGGACAGACCGCATCCGTGGTGCGGCAGGTGGCCGACACCGATACGGCGGCCGCCGTTGGCAGCGGGGACCTCCCAGTGCTGGGGACTCCGATCCTGCTGGCCTGGCTGGAGGCAGCCACGGTGGCGGTCTGCGGGGCCACCGACCAGCAGACGACGGTCGGTACCCGGATCGCCGTCGACCACGTCCGGCCCAGCGCCGTGGGCACCCTGGTCACGTGCAGCGCCGAGGTGGCCGAGATCGACGGCCGGATCGTCACGTTCAAGGTCCAGGCGACGCAGGAGCAGGACGGCACGCAGGCGCTGGCGGGCCGGGGAGTGGTGACCCGCGCGATCGTGGAGCGCGAGGTCTTCCTGGCGAAACTGCAGTAGTTGCCCTGGTTTCTACAACCCGGTGGTCGCGCGCGGGTAGGCGATCTCCGGGTCGGTGAGCACATTGACCAGGTACGGCACCCCAGCGGCGAACGCGCGGTCGAGCGCCGGCCCGACCTGCTCGGGGTCGCTGACCGTCTCGCCCGCGCCACCGAGGGCCTCCACCACCGCGTCGTACCGCATCCCTGCCTGCAGGTCCGCGACCACGTCGTACTGGTGCAGCAGGCGCATGGGGTGCTTCTCCAGCCCCCACGCACTGTTGTTGCCCACCACCATGACCACGGGCAGTTTGTGGCGCACGAGGGTGTCGACGTCCATGAGGCTGAAACCCGCGGCACCGTCACCCATGAGCAGGACCGTCGGTGACGACGGTTTGGCGATCGCGGAGGCCATCGCGTAGCCGAGGCCGGTCCCGAGGCAACCGTACGGTCCGGGATCCAGCCAGTGTCCTGGCCGTTTCGGCTCGACGAACTTGCCGGCGAAACTGACGAAGTCGCCGCCGTCGCCGATGACGACTGTGTCGTCGGACAGGCGGCGGTTGAGTTCGCCGTAGATGCGGGCAGGGTGGATCGGGTCCACGGTGCTCGTGAGGACGTCCGCGTCGGTCGCCACGGCTGCTGCGGCGGTGGCCTGCAGGTCGGCGAGCCACTGGGCGCGCCCGCGGTGCGCGGCGTGCTGCTCCACGCCACGGTGAGGGCGTCGAGCGTCTGGGTCAGCGACCCGGCCACCGAAAGCTGCCGGCGCGGCGTGGTGCGATACCTGCGACAGGTGGTCAACCACGTGCACGACCTCCGCCGGCGCATCCGCCGGGCCGAACTTCCCGTAGCCGAGGCGGAAGTCCAGCGGTGTCCCCACGACCACGACCAGGTCGGCCTTCTTCAGCGCCTGGGAGCGCGCCCGGGTGACGAGCAACGGGTGCCCCGAGGGGACCACACCGCGGCCCATGCCGTTGGGGATCACCGGCAACTGGGCGGTCTCGGCCAGGCGCACGGCGGCGTCCTCGGCGTGGTCGTTCCACACGTCGGAACCGAGGATCAGCACAGGTCGCTGGGATCCGGCCAGCATCCCGGCGATCCGCGCCACCGACTCCGGATCCGGATTGCGGTCGGGGTCGATGTGGCGTGCCGGGTCGGGGGCGTCGACGGGTGCGTAGAAGATGTCCATCGGCACGTCGAGGAAGGCCGGCCCCCGGTGCGCGGTGGTGGCCGCCGCGAAAGCAGCGGCCGTCATGGCCCCGATCTGCGCGGGGTCGTGGGCGGTGGCCGCGGACTTCGTGACCGACTGCACGATCGGCAGGTGGTCCATCTCCTGCAGCGCGCCGGAGCCCCAGCGGAAGTCGGGGGAGCGCCCGCCCATCACCACGACGGGAACGGCGTTGAACCAGGCGCTGGTCAGTCCGCTGACGGCGTTGGTGACGCCCGGTCCGGCCGTGACTGCGGCGAAGCCGGGGGTGCGGGTGAGCTTGGCGGTGGCCTCGGCGGCGAACACCGCGGTGGCCTCGTGCCGCACGTCGACCAGGCGAATCGGACCGCCGCGTTCGGCAGCCCGCGGGTCGCCGGCGGCGTCGACCTCCTTGCCGCCGACGGCTGCGTCGAACAGCGGGAAGATGTGGGCACCGGACAGCGTGAAGAGGGTCTCGACGCCGTATGCCTGGGCGGCAGCGATGGCGTGCCAGCCGCCGTGTCCGCTCGTCATCAGAACAGACCGATGACGATGCCCCAGACGAGGCCGACGATCAGCAGGATGGCGACGATGGCCACGGCCGGGCCCTTGGTGTTCATCATGAGGCGCGTTCCTTCACAGGGAGTCCGACAGAGCTTTGATGGGCATGTTCAGTTCCGACAGCATCTCGAGGTCCGCATCGGCAGTGCGCCCGAGCGTGGTCAGGTAGTTGCCGACGATCACGGCGTTCACCCCACCCAGCAGGCCGTCGCGAGTGCCGGGGTCGCCCAGGGTCAGCTCGCGTCCGCCGGCGTACCGCAGGATGGTCCGCGGCAGTGCCAACCGGAACGCACCGATGGTGCGCAGGGCGTCCGCCGACGTCATGACGTCCATGTCCTCGAAAGGCGTGCCGGGGCGGGGGTTGAGGAAGTTCAGGGGCACCTCGTGCGGTTCCAGGGCGGCCAGTTGTGCGGCGAACTCCGCTCGCTGCTCGATGCTTTCGCCCATGCCCACGATGCCCCCGCAGCACACCTCCATGCCGGAGGCGGCGACCCTGCGCAGGGTGTCCCAGCGTTCCTCCCAGGAGTGTGTTGTCACCACGTTCGGGAAGTACGAGCGCGCGGTCTCGAGGTTGTGGTTGTAGCGGTGGATGCCCATCTGCTGGAGGTCGTCCACCTGCTCCTGGGTGAGGATGCCGAGACTGGCGGCGACGTTGATGTCCACCGCCTCCTTGATGGCCCGGACCGCCTCGCGCATCTGGGTCATCAGCTTCTCGTCCGGTCCCCGCACGGCGGCGACGATGCAGAACTCGGTGGCGCCGGTCGCGGCCGTCTGCAGCGCAGCGTCGACCAGGCCCGGGATGTCCAGCCAGGCGGCCCGCACCGGCGAGGGGAACAGGCCCGACTGCGAGCAGAAATGGCAGTCCTCCGGGCAGCCGCCGGTCTTCACTGAGACGATGCCCTCGACCTCGACCTCCGGACCGCACCACTTCATGCGCACCCGGTGTGCCAGGTCCAGGAGGGCGGGGATGCGATCGTCGGGCAGTCGCAGGAGTTCGGCGATGTCGGCCTCGCCGAGACCCTCCCCGGTGTCCAGCACGCGCTCGGCCCGGATCAGTACATCCTGCGATGCGTCCACTGTCACAGCAGTCCCTCCACTCGTTTCCCAAACCTATCCGCATCGAACCGTCCGCCGAAGCGCGGGGACAGCCCGGCGCGGGCGACCTCGGTGAACTGCTCGGGCGGCAGCCCGCCCATGCCCTCCGGCAGCACCCCGGACAGCGGTCCGCCGATGAGTTCGGTGAGGTCGCGGACGTTGGTCACGCACGCCAGATCGGGTTGCGTGGGCCATGCCCCGATGACCACACCGGCGCATTCGATCCCGCGGCCAGCCATCGCCTCCAGCGTCAACGCGGTCTGGTTCAAGGTGCCGAGTCCGGCGGACGTCACCAGGACGGTCGGGGCCTGTGCGGCCACGAGCACGTCCGCGAACGTCACGACCGGATCGTCACTGAACCGCACCAGCAGACCCCCGGCCCCTTCGATGAGGACCAGGTCGGCGTCGGCCTCCTCTATGCCCTCCAACACCTCCTCGGTGCTCAGGGTGGGGATCCCGCTGCGCCGGGCGGCCGCGGCCGGGGCCAGCGGGTCCGGATAACGCACCAGTTCCATCGTCTCCACGTGCGGCACAAGGCGGTGCACCACGTCGACGTCGCCGGGTGCCTCGAGCGGCAGGCCGGTCTGCGCCGGTTTGAGCACTGTGACGACGTCGGGGCACAGTGCCGCGATCGCCGCCGTCACGATGGTCTTGCCGACCTCCGTGCCGGTGCCGGTCACCCCCAGGACACTCACAAGGACTCCTTCGCCAGTCGTAGTGCCTTACCGACCGCGGCGATGTCGTCCGCGGACAGGTTCGCGTGTCCGGTCATGCGCAGGCGGGCCACGCCGTCGGGGACCGATGGTGGACGGAAGCAGCCGATGTCGACACCCGCCTCCGCACAGACCTGCTGGGCCCGCACCGCGTCGTCGGCCGAGCCGACGGGCAATGACGCCACGGCTGCGGCATGCGGGTTGGCCGCCCACCCGGCTGCGGCTGCCGCCTCCGACAACCGGCTGGTCGCGCGCAATGCCTGCTCAGGCAGCCCGGGGTGGGACAACACGATCCCGGTGGCGGCCAGTGCGCTGCCCGCGGCGGCGGGTGCCAGCCCGGTGTCGAAGATGAAGGACCGGGCGGTGTTGACCAGGTGCTCGACGACGTCATCCCCCGCGGCGACCGCACCTCCCTGCGAGCCCAGTGCCTTGGACAGCGTGAAGGTGCGAATCAGGTGCTCGGCGGTCACGCCGGTAGCCGCGCAGGCGCCAGCTCCGGCCGGCCCGAGCACGCCGACGCTGTGAGCCTCGTCGACGATCAGCGTCGCGCCGTGACGTTGAGTCAGTTCGGCGAGGTCGGCCAGCGGTGCCATGTCACCGTCGACGCTGAAAACGGCATCCGTGACCACCACCGCCCGCCGGCCACGAGCCGCCTGCAGGGCGTCCCGCACCGCTGTGACGTCGCAGGTGGGGTAGACCTGCGCGCGGGCCCGCGACAACCGGCAGGCGTCGATGATCGAGGCGTGGTTGTGCGCATCGGACAGCAGCAAGGTGTCCCCGTCGGTGAGGGCGGTGACGGCGGCAAGGTTGGCGAGGTAGCCCGAGGAGAAGACCAGGGTCCGGTCGGCGGCCACGAGGTTGGCCAGCGCGGATTCGAGTTCGGCGTGCAGCGCCGTGTGCCCGCTGACCAGCCGGGAGCCCGTGGCGCCGGCCCCCCAGGTCCGCAGCGCATCAATGCCGGCGTCGATGACCCGGGCGTCCGTGGACAGCCCCAGGTAGTCGTTCGATGCGACATCGATCGAACGGGCCCCAGGTTCACGGGCCCGCAGGGTCCGCTGCAACCCGTGCGCGCGGCGACGCGACGCCTGCTCCTGCAACCAGGTCACGCGTACACCGTGTCCAGGCCGTGGCGCACAGCGGCGACGAGTTGCTGCAGGTCCGGCTCGGTGATGCCCAGTGGTGGCATGAGGATCACCACATCACCCAGGGGCCGGGTGATCACCCCGAACTCGCGGGCGGCGGCGCACCCCGGAATCCGGTGCGCTCACCGCGCGGGCGAACCTCGATGCCCGTCATGGTCCCGATCCGTCGCACCTCCACGACGCGCTCGTCGTGGGCAAGAGGCTTGAGCAGGTCGCCAAGGGTGCGGCCGATCCACGCGGCGTGCTCGACGGTGCCGCGCTCGTCCATCAACTCGAGGTTCGCCAGCGCCGCCGCCGCACACAGGGGTTGGCGGTGTAGGAGTGACCGTGGAAGAAGGTGCGGCTGGCATCGCCGAGGAAGCTGCTGTAAATCTCCTCCGTGGCCAGGACGGCCGACAGTGGGAGCACGCCGCCGGTGAGGCCCTTGCCGCAGGTCAGCAGGTCGGGTGCCACGCCGGCCTGCTCGACGGCCCACATCGTGCCCGTGCGACCGATACCGGTGGCCACCTCGTCGGTGAGCAGGTAGACGCCGAACTCGTCCGCCAGAGCGCGCACCCCGCGCACGAAGGTCACGTCGTGGGTGAGCATCCCGCCGGCAGCCTGGACGAGTGGTTCGATGACCACGGCACACACCTGGTCGCCGACGTCGTCGAGCACGTCGCGCAGTTCGGCCAGTACCTCCTCGGCGCGCGCGGCCGGTGACTGCCCGGGTCGGCGGATCCCTGGCGAGGACACCATCCGGGTCTGCAGCAGGATCGGCCGGTAGGTGTGGTGGAACACGTCGATGCCGCCGACGGAGACCGCCCCCAGCGTGTCCCCGTGGTACCCCTCGGCAACGTGCACGTACAGCGGACGCTGCTGTCCCTGCTGGAGTTTGGCCTGGTAGGCCATCTTGATCCCGGCCTCCACCGCCGAGGAGCCGTCCCCGGCGAAGAAGGCGCGGGTCAGCGGCTGCGGACTGCGCGCGACGAGCTCAGCGGCGAGCCGGATGCCGGGCTCGTGGGTGAAACCCAGGAACGTCGAGTGGTCCAAGGTCGCGGCCTGGCGGCTGATGGCGTCGTTGATACGAGGTTCGTTGTGCCCGTGCACGGTGACCCAGAGCGAGGAGAAGCCGTCGATGTAGTCGCGGCCCGCATCGTCGTAGAGCCGCACCCCGTCGGCGCGGGTGATCACCAGCGGGTCGTCGTCGGACCACCAGGCGTGCTGGGTGAAGGGATGCCAGACGTGGCGTCCGTCGACATCGAGCAGCGCGTCACTCACCCCTCAAGTGTGCCTGGTTGCACGGACGCTTCCCGGTCGGGGCACAACTACAGTCGGGACATGGTGGATCTGGACCGGCTGGCACGCGAGCGGACGGATCTGACCTCGGAGCAGATCGCGCACCTGCACCTGCTGACCGCTGACTGGACACTGCTGGCGGACCTCTTCTTCTCCGACCTCGTGCTCTGGCTGCCCACGTGGAACGCAGCGGGTTTCATCGCCGCCGCGCAAGTGCGCCCGAGCACCGGACCCACCGTGTACCCCGAGGACATCGTCGGTCGGTTCGCCGCCAAGGGTCGCCTGCAGGAAGTGGAGCGCGCGTTCCACTCCCAGCGGGTCGTGCGCCACCGCGCACCTGACGACGCCCTGCTGCCGCGCGGCGCGGAGGCGATACCGGTCCATCACTCCCAGCGGGTCATCGCGGTCATCGCCCGGCGCAGCGGCCTGCCGGCACGTGACACCGGGGAACTGGAACGCACCTACCGGGAGATCGCCGACGTGCTCGCCGAGATGCTCGCGGACGGACAGTTCCCGACGTATGGCATGCAGGACTCCTCCACGCCGCCGCGGGTGGGTGACGGCCTGCTGCGCCTGAACACGCAGGGCGTGGTCACCTTCGCCTCGCCGAACGCGCGCAGCGCCTTCCGGCGGATGGGTGTGATGGCCGATCTCACCGGCCGCCTGCTGGAGCAGGAGGTGCGGCGCCTGGCTGCGCGCAGCGGGCCGGTGGACGAGGCGGTCGGGGTGATCTCGGCGGGCCGGGGTGCCGGCACGGTGGACATCGAGGTCGGGGAGGTCACGGTGTCCATGCGATCCATCCCGCTGTTCCGCGACCGGGTGCGCCTGGGTGCGGTGCTGCTCATCCGCGACGTCACCGACCTGCGCCGCGGGGAGCGGGCGCTGCTGACCAAGGACAACACCATCCGGGAGATCCACCACCGGGTGAAGAACAACCTGCAGACGGTCGCCGCGCTGCTGCGTATGCAGGGCCGGCGCCTGTCCGACCCGGTCGCGACGGCGGCCATCGAGGAGTCCGTCCGGCGGGTGAGTGCCATCGCGCTCGTGCACGAGACGCTGTCCCAGGCAGATGCCGACGCCGTGGAGTTCGACGAGGTCGCCGACCGGCTGGTGGCCATGGTCGGGGACCTCGGCGAGGACGTGACGGTCGTGCGCGACGGCCGGATCGGGGTGCTGCCGGGGTCGATCGCCAGTTCACTCGCCCTGGTCGTGGCCGAACTCCTGCAGAACGCCCACGAACATGGTCTGGGTGAGAAGGGCGGGACGATCACGCTGGCGACACTGCGCAGAGGTCGCCGGCTTCGCGTCAGCGTCGTCGACGACGGCGCGGGCCTGCCGCCCGGCTTCGACCCCGACGCGCACGCCCGGCTCGGCCTGCAGATCGTGCAGACTCTGGTGCGCGACGACCTCAAGGGGTCGCTGAGCTGGGAGCCTGGGCTGTCAGGCTGCGGTACGACCGCCACCATCGACTTGGTCGTGCCCGGGCGCTGACGGCGCAGCACAGCAGAGGACCGGCCGACGATTCGCCGGCCGGTCCTCTGCAGCAGTCGTCAGTGCTGGAAGCCCAGGGTCACACCGGTGCGGGCGCTACGGCGCCGCAGTGAGCGTCGCTCAGCCTCGGACATGCCGCCCCAGATGCCGGCTTCCTGGCCGGACTCGAGGGCCCATGTGAGGCAGTCGGAGGCCACTGTGCAGGTGCGGCAGACGGTCTTCGCGTCTTCGATCTGCAGAAGTGCCGGACCGCTGTCCCCGAGCGGGAAGAACAGTTCCGGATCCTCGTCACGGCAGGCAGCGTCAGCGCGCCAGTCCATGCGTTACCTCCTAGGTCGTGGCTGTCCCCCCGGATAGCCGAAGTGGGCACTAACAGACATCGTGTCCCGCGCGGACGGGGGGTGCTGCTTGCCGGCGGTTTGCTGTGGCGTATCTTTGCGCTCCAGCGATTTCAGATTCACACAACGTGCACGGATGCACAAGCCTTGACGCGGATGAGTCTGGCCACGGGGGTGTGTTCTGCGTCACATAGGCCGCCCTCAGGTGCCGGAATGTCCCCGAAAGGCCCTGATTTCACCGTTTTTCGTCACAGAAGCGTCACGGAACGTACACCCGCAAGGCCCTCGGCACCGAGCGGAACACCACATCGGTGACATCCCCGATGACCTCGCCGTCGACCTGCATCGGGGTCGGCCTGCGGGCCGTGATGCGGAACTCGGGGCGGTCGTGCCAGCTCACGATGGCTTTGGGAGAACCCTTGTCCCGGCTGAGCACCATGCGGGCGCCGAGCCGCAAGGCCGCGGGCACCCGCAGGGATCGCGTCGCCCAGAGGTCCAGACCGGTGTCGAACGACGCCTTCGGCGACGGGTTGATCGGGTGGGCGGCGAGGTAGGTCCACGGCGAGGTGTTCTGCACGATGGCCAGGAACACCCCGTCCACGGGCTCCTCGCCGGGGGCGTGCAGGATCAGCGATGGCTGCTTGCGGTCGGTGTCGGTGAAGAACTGCCGCAGGGTGGTTGCCAGGTAGCGGGTGGGGGAGGCGCTCTTGCCCTGCGCCCGGGCCTGCTCCATCCGCGTCATGATCTCCGCGTCGATACCCAGGCCGGCGGTGAACGTGAAATACCGCTCGTCGAACATGCCCAGGCCGACAGTGCGGGTGGTCCCTTCGCGCATCGCGCGCAGCAACAGGCCGGTGGACTCCACCGCATCCTGTGGGAAGCCCAGCGCCCGGGCGAACACGTTGGCGCTGCCACCGGGCACGGTGCCGAGGACGGGCAGGTCGGGGTGAACACCCTCGGCGAGCAGACCGTTGACGACTTCGTGGATGGTGCCGTCACCACCGAGGGTGAGGATGCAGTCCATCCTCTCGGTGCGCGCCCGGACGCCGAGTTCACCGGCGTGGCCGCGGTGGGTGGTCGTCACGACCTCGAGGTGGAACTTGTCGGCCAGGGCGCTGATCAACACGTCACGCGTCACGTCGTTCGTGGTGGTCGCCTTGGGGTTGACCACGAGTAGGCCTCGCACGCCGATCACGGTACCGGCCGGTAGATTCGGCTCGTGGATCAGGGACTGACGCCGGCGCGGCAGGCGGCGATCGTGGCGGCGGTGGAAGCGGTGGCGATCGTGGTGTTCACCATCGCTGTGGCGATCGCCTCGTTCAACACCCGGGGCACGAACACCGGCGCCTCACCGGTGGCCGAGGTGGTCGTCTACCTTCTCTTCGCCGCCGGAATGGGACTGATCGCCAAGGGGCTGTGGAACCACAGCCGGTTCGCCCGCACGCCGATGGTGCTGGCCCAGGTGTTCGGCCTGATCAGCGCGTGGCTGTTCTGGGAGGGCACCGGCGCGGCGGTGGTGGCGGGTGTGGTCATCGCGGCGGTGTGCGTGCTGGGGATCGTGCTGACCCTGCGACCGGCCACCGGCGCGGACCTGCAGGACTGAGCCGCCGGCCACGAAGGCTCTCCCGGGATACGTGCTGCGAACGCCTTGCGGTGGGGGGCGGCAGAGACCGGTGGTTCAGGCGTCGACGCCCATCGCGCCGCGCAGGGTGCCCAGCGATTTGACCAGCAGCCGGGACACGTGCATCTGGGAGACCCCCACCTCCGCGGCGATCTCCGACTGGGTCTTGTTGTGGAAGAACCGCAGGAGCACGATCTGCCGCTCCCGATCGGGCAGGGCGGCCAGCAGCGGGCGCAGTGTCTCCCGGTACTCCACGTTGGCCAGCGCTTCGTCGTCGGTGCCCAAGGTGTCCATGAGTGCCGGCGGTCCGGCCTCGTCGTCGCCGCCCCGCCGTCCAGTGACAGTGCGCTGTAGGACTGGGCGGCCTCGAGCCCCTCCAGGACCTCCTCCTCGCTGATGGCGAGGCGGGTGGCCAACTCCCTGACGGTGGGGGAGCGGCCGAGGTCCTGGGACACCTCCGCGGTGGCGCGGGTGATGGCCATGCGCAGTTCCTGCAACCGCCGCGGAACGCGCACGGACCAGCCCTTGTCCCGGAAGTGGCGCTTGATCTCACCGACGATCGTGGGGGTGGCGTACGTGGAGAACTCGACGCCACGGTCCGGGTCGAAGCGGTCGACGGCTTTGATCAGCCCGATCGTCCCCACCTGCACCAGGTCGTCGTGCGGTTCGCCGCGGTCCCGGAACCGCCTCGCCAGGTGGTAGACGAGGGGCAGGTGCATGGTGACCAGTTCATCGCGCACCGCCGCCCGCGCGGGATCCTGCTCATCGAGCGCGACGAATCGGGCCAGGAGTTCGTGCTCGCGCGCGCGGTCGCTGCGCGACCAGCCGTCGTTCACAACGCCCCCGGGGTGATCCCATGGGCGTGTAGGCGGATGGTGAGCCGGCCCTCGCGCACCTCGGTCTCCACCCGGTCCACCAGCGCGGTCAGGACCGTCCAGGCGAACGTCGTGGTCTGCAAGGGCTGGCGCCTGGTGCTCGGGGCGCTCAGTTCGATGTGCACCGTGTTGTCCTCGACCGCGAACCCCACCGTCAGTTCCGAGCCGTCCGGGGCGTCGGCGATCGCCAGTGCGCAGGCCTCGTCAACCGCCAGCCGAACGTCGTCGAGAGTGTCCACGGTGAAGTCGGCCTGGGCGCAGACTGCGGAGGTCGTGGTCCGTACCAGGGAGACGAACGATGCGTCGGCGGGCACCGTGAGCACCACCTCGGAGGACCGCATAGCCGCGAGAGTATCCGGCATCGGCCCCGATTGCCGCAGCTATGGCGTCATCGAGGGGGTGGTGGAGGGGGTCGTGGAGTACAAGGGGGTCGGCTCGGCGATGTCTTTGCGCGTGAGGATCTTGGGGTCGGTGATCGCCCCACTGCCGATGCCCCAGTCGTCGAGGATCTGCTGGTAAGTGCCGTCAGCCATCAAGTCCTTCAGCGCCACGCGCATCAAGCGGGCCAGTTGCCGGCGCTGGGCGCTCACAGCGATGCCGTAGGGGGATACCTCGAAGGCCTTGCCGTTGGTGACCAGTTTGCCCCCGGAGTTGCGCACGGCGTTCTCGATGACCGGGGACTCGGCCAGAGTCCCGTAGGCCTTGCCGTCGATGACGGCCTGCGTGGCCGGGGCCTGGCTCTGGAACGTGACGATGCGCAGCGGCTTCTTCTTGTTCTCCACGCAGTTCGCGGACATCTCCGTCAGTTGCGAGTACTGCACGCTGCCGTCCAACACCGTGATCTTGCGCCCGCAGAGGTTGCGCGGGCCGAAGCGCTTCTTGGCCGGCGGCCGCACCGCCAACTGCGATCCGGAGCGGTAATACGTGAGCATGTTGGCGTTCTGCAGGTCATTGTCGTCGACGGACAGTGCTGAGATGGCGGCCTCGAAGCGCCCGGCGGCGACACCCGGGACCAAGAGCGCAAAGGCGTCCTCGCTGAACTGGGCACGCAGTCCGAGGCGCTGCGCGACGGCACGGATCAGGTCGAGGTCGGCGCCCACCGCCTCACCCCGGTTGAGGTACTCCATGGGTGGGTAGCTGGGGTCGATGCCGACGGTGAGCAGGCCGTCCTCGCGGATCTTGTCCGGCACCTTGGCGGCCAGTCCACTGACCGGACCGGCGTTGCTCGGGCTGGCCTGCGGCTGCGAGGCGCCCTGCTGGCACCCGGACAGCGCGACGGTGAGTGCCGCCAGGCACGCCACACCCATGCTCGCTCGACCGCGCAGCCTCATCCGAAGTCCCTCTTGTCGACAACTGCCCACCATTGTGCCCAAGCGCCTGTGGAAAGATGACACCGCCATCGCAAACACCGAGGACGACCTGTGGACCTAGAGAACGACCCTGCATTCCCCCTGCACAAGCGCGGCAAGATCGAGGTGCGACCCACCGTGCGCGTACGTGACGGTGCGGGCCTGGCTCTGGCCTACACGCCAGGGGTGGCGCGGGTGTCCGAGGCGATCGCCCAGCACCCGGAGTTGGTCTACGACTACACCTGGAAGGCCAACACGGTCCTGGTCGTGACCGACGGAACGGCCGTGCTCGGCCTCGGCGACATCGGCCCGGCGGCGGCTCTGCCGGTCATGGAGGGCAAGGCCCTGTTGTTCAAGGAGTTCGCCGGGGTGGACGCCGTCCCGATCTGCCTGGACACCACCGACAGCCAGGAGATCATCGAGACGATCGTGCGGCTGGCGCCCGCCTTCGGCGGCGTCAATCTCGAGGACATCTCGGCGCCCAGGTGTTTCGAGATCGAGCGCCTTCTGCAGGAGTGTCTCGACATTCCGGTCTTCCACGACGACCAGCACGGCACGGCCATCGTGGTGATCGCCGCGCTGGAGTCCGCCGCTCGACTCACTGGCCGCGTGTTCGCCGATATGCGCGTGGTCGTCTCCGGTGCCGGTGCGGCCGGCGTGGCGGTGTCGAACATGCTGCTGGCTGCCGGGGTGCGGGACGTGTGCGTCTGCGACTCGCAGGGGTTGCTGGGACCTGGCCGGGAGAACCTGACCGGGGTGAAGGCCGACCTCGCGGCGCGCACGAACCCGCGGGGGCTGTCAGGTCCCATCGACAACGCGCTGGAGGGCGCGGACGTCTTCATCGGCGTCTCCGCCGGGAAGGTCTCCGAGGCCGCGATCTCGGGCATGGCCGACGACGCCATCGTCTTCGCGCTGGCCAACCCGCACCCGGAGGTGGATCCGGCAGTCGCCGGCAAGTACGCGGCGGTGGTGGCGACCGGGCGAAGCGACTTCCCGAACCAGATCAACAACGTCCTCGCCTTCCCGGGTGTGTTCCGGGGGGCGCTGGACGTGCGCGCGACCAGGATCACGACCGGCATGCAGATGGCTGCCGCCGACGCGCTCTCCGAGATCGTCGGGGACGAGGTGGCTGCGGACTACATCGTGCCGTCGGTGTTCGACAGGCGGGTGGCTGGGCGGGTGGCCGAGGCCGTGGCCGCTGCTGCCCGTGCGGAGGGCGTCGCGCGGGTCTGAGCCCGGTCAGCCGACGGGGACCTGGGGCAGCGTCTCGAGTCCCACCGCCAGGCGTTCCTCGGTGACCTCCTCGTCGACCATGCGGCCGTTGAGGTAGTCGTCGTAGGCCGTGAGGTCGAAGTGGCCGTGACCGCACAGCGCGGTGAGGATCACCGTCTCCTCGCCGGTCTCGCGGGCCTGCTTGGCCTGCCGGATGGCCAGCGCCAGTGCGTGTGTCGGTTCCGGGGCCGGCACGATGCCCTCCGTGCGGGCGAACTGCACGGCTGCGGCGAAGCACTCGGTCTGCGGGACGGCCTCGGCGCTCATCAGTCCCTGCTCGTACACGTGGCTGATCAACGGCGCCATCCCGTGGTAGCGCAGGCCACCCGCGTGGATGGGGTCGGGCACGAAGTCGTGGCCGAGTGTGTGCATCTTCATCAGCGGGGTCATGCCGGCGGTGTCGCCGAAGTCGTAGGCGTAAACCCCGCGGGTCAGCGAGGGGCAACTCATCGGTTCCGCGGCGATGATCTCCGGAGCGATCCGCCCCGCGAGCTTCTCGCGCAGGAAGGGGAACGACAGGCCCGCGAAGTTCGACCCGCCGCCGGTGCACCCGACGATGTGGGTCGGGGTGTCGCCGGCCATCTCCATCTGCAACAGGGCCTCCTCGCCGATCACGGTCTGGTGCAGCAGCACGTGGTTGAGTACCGAACCGAGCGCGTAGCGCACCTGCGGGTTCTGTGCGGCCACCTCGACCGCCTCGGAGATCGCAATGCCCAGCGAACCCGAGTGGTTGGCCGGGTCGGCGCCCAGCGTGCGCCCGGCCTCGGTGAGGTCGGAGGGGGAGCGGTGGACCGAGGCACCGAAGGCCTCGATCATCAGTCGGCGGTACGGCTTGGAGTCGTAGGACGCTCCCACCTGCCAGACCTCGCACTCCAGGCCGTACAGGGCGCAGGCGAAGGCCAGGGCCGTGCCCCACTGTCCAGCGCCGGTCTCAGTGGTCAGCTTGCTCACGCCTTCGGCGGCGTTGTAGTACGCCTGCGGGACCGCGGTGTTGGGCTTGTGCGATCCGGCGGGCGACACGCCCTCGTACTTGTAGTAGATGCGCGCGGGGGTGTCGAGCGCCTGCTCGAGGCGGTGTGCGCGGAACAAGGGCGTGGGCCGCCACTGCCGGTAGACGTCGAGCACGCCGCCCGGGATGTCGATGAAACGCTCGCCGCTGACCTCCTGCTCGATGAGCGCCAAGGGGAACAACGGCGCGAGGTCCTCGGGCCCGACTGGCTGCATCGTGCCCGGGTGCAGCGGAGGTGGGGGCGGGGCCGGCAGGTCCGGGATGATGTTGTACCAGGCCGTGGGGATCTGGTCCTCGGTCAGCAGGTACTTGTGCTGGCGGATCGTGTCGTCCATCGGTGGCCCTCTCCTCGCTTGCATGGAACGCTACCGACGTGCGTGTGACGCGGATCACCTGGGTCGGCGTTGGGTGGGGTTCGTGCAGTCCGGTGGGGTTCGTGCAGTTGGTTGACGTTCAGCGCGCGACGAGCGTCAACCAACGGCACGAGCGTCAACCAACGGCACGAGCGTCAACCAACGGCCCGAGCGTCAACCAACGGCACGAGCGTCAACCAACGGCACGATGCTCCCGCACCACTGCCAGGAAGGCTTCGACATCCTGTGCGGTGGTGTCCCAGGAGCACATCAGCCGCACCTCGTCGGGGCCCTCCCAGGGGTAGAAGTGGAACCGCTCCTGCAGGGCCGCTGCGTCCGGCATCGTGGCGAAGACCGCGTTGACCTCGACGGGCTGCGTGATCGTCACCCCGGTGTCGGCCAGACCCTCCGCGAGCCGCTGGGCCATCGCGTTGGCGTTCTGCGCGGTACGCCGCCACAGGTCGTCGGACAGCATCGCGAGGAACTGCGCGGCGAGGTACCGGTGCTTGCTGATCAACTGCGTGGTCGCCTTGCGCACCCACTTGACCTGCTCGGCGAGTTCGGGTGTGCGGAACACGACAGCCTCGGCGCCCATCAGGCCGTTCTTCGTGCCGCCCACACTGACCACGTCCGCGTCGAACATCTCGGCGACCTCGCCGAGCCCGCAGCCGAGCGCGACTGCGGCGTTGGCCAAGCGGGCGCCGTCGACGTGGATGCGCATGCCGAGGCGGCGGGCTTCGGCGGCCAGCGCAGCGGCCTGGGTGGCTTTGTAGACGGTTCCGTACTCCGTTGACTGGGTCACCGACAAGACGGTGGGTTGCACGGCGTGCTCATCGCCCAGGCGCTCGCACACCCCGGCCAGTTGCTCGGCGTGCAGCCGTCCGTCGGCGGTCGGCAGAGCCACCAGTTTCGAGCCGAGGATGCGTTCGGGGGCGCCGCCCTCATCCACGTTGATGTGCGCCACCTGGCTGCAGACCACCGCATCCCAGGGACGCGTCAGGCACGCCTGCAGTGCGATGAGGTTGGCGCCGGTGCCGTTGGCCACCAGCACGGGGACGGTATCAGGACCGAACACCTCACGCAGCGCGTCCTCCGCACGGCGGGTCCAGGCATCGTCCCCGTACGCACTGGCGTGTTCGGTATTGGCCTCGGCCAGTGCGGCCATGACGTCGGGGTGCACACCACTGTGGTTGTCGCTGCCGAAGGAGATCACCACTCCATAGTGCGGGAGGCACACTGCGGGTAACGCCGCAGGTCCGGTGCGCCGATAAGGGGGAGGAAGGGCACGCGCGTCTGCCCACCGCAGGGGAGTTGGCAGGCGACTCGACGGTCGTCATGCGCGGGGGGCTGCGGTGGTTGTCATATCGTGTCGGCCATGCTCGCCGTGTTTGCCTCCGCGTTTGATTCCGACGATCCGCTGAACGCGTTGGAGGTCGGTGAACGACCCGATCCGCAGGTTCCGGACGGATGGGTCGCCGTGCGGGTCAAGGCCGCGTCCCTGAACCATCACGACCTGTGGAGCCTGCGGGGGGTCGGGTTGTCGTCAGCGGCCCTGCCGATGATCCTGGGCTGCGACGCCGCTGGGGTCGACCCCGAGGGCCGGGAGGTGATCGTCCACTCCGTGATCGGGTCGGCGTCCGCAGGTGGCGGTGACGAGACGCTGGATCCGTCCAGGTCGCTGCTCAGTGAGAAGCAGCAGGGCACGTTCGCCGAGTGGGTCGTCGTGCCGCGGGAGAACCTGCTGGCCAAACCCGCGGCTCTGAGTTTCGAGCAGGCTGCCTGCCTGCCCACCGCGTGGCTGACGGCCTACCGGATGCTCTTCAGTCGCGGCCACCTGCAGCCGGGGGAGACGGTGCTGGTGCAAGGCGCTGGCGGCGGCGTGGCCAGCGCGGCCATCATGCTGGCCCGGCACGCCGGTGCCCGGGTGTGGGCCACCACCCGGGACAAGGGGGATTTTGCCCTCGAGATGGGCGCGCATGCGGTCTTCGACTCCGGGCAACGGTTGCCTCACCGCGTGGACATGGTCATCGAGACCGTGGGTGCGGCCACGTGGTCGCACTCCGTGCGCAGCCTGCGCCCCGGGGGGCGGATCGTGGTCAGCGGTGCCACGACCGGCGGTCAGCCGCCGGCCGACCTCGCCCATGTGTACTTCCGGCAGTTGAGCATCATCGGTTCCACGATGGGCACCGCCGCGGAACTCCGGCGGCTCATCGACATGTGCGAAGCCACGGAACTGCGCCCACCCATCGACGCCGAGTACCGGTTGGCGGACGCCCGTGAGGCCTTCGCCCGACTGGCTGCCGGGGACGTGCGGGGGAAACTGGTGTTGACGGTCTAGTGCGTCATTCCTCGTCGTCGCGCGCGAGCCACGTCGCCAGGCGTTCGATGGCGTTCTCGTCGCCGGGGTGCAGGTCGACGAACACCCGCAACTGATCGGTGAGCCACTCGATGCCGAAATGCTCGCCCTCCCGGCGTCGGGCCAGTTCCTCGATACCTCGGTCGCTGTCGTACATCAGCCGCCGAGGGCCTCGCTGACGATCTGGGCCTGTTCGGCCTCATGCGCCTTGTGCGAGCCGGTGGCAGGGGACGCCGACGGTGGCCGGGAGACGCAGTTCAGGTCCCGCCCGCCCAGTTCGGGCGAGAGGTTCACGGAGATGTACTGCCAGGCGCCTTGGTTGAACTGCTCCTCCTGCACCCAGACGAGCTCGGCGTCGTCCGGGTACTGCTCCAGAGCCGCGCGGATCTCATCGACGGGAAGCGGGTACAGCCGCTCGAGACGCACGATGGCGACGTCGTCGCGCCCGGCCTTCTGGCGACCGGCGAACAGGTCCCAGGTGACCTTGCCGGAGCACATCAGCACCCGGCGAACGCCCTGCGCGTCGATGCTGTCGTCGCTGATGACGGGCCGGAAGTAGCCGCTGGTGAAGTCGTCGGCCCTGGACGTGGCCGTCTTGAGGCGCAGCATGGATTTCGGAGTGAACACGATCAGCGGCTTGTGGTGCGGGGCCTTCGCGTGCCAGCGCAGCAGGTGGAAGTAGCTGGCCGGGGTGCTGGGCATGGCCACGGTCATGTTGTTCTGTGCCGACAACTGCAGGTAACGCTCCACGCGGGCCGACGAGTGGTCCGGCCCCTGGCCCTCATAGCCGTGCGGCAGCAGCATGACGATGCCGGAGAGCTGCCCCCACTTCTGTTCGCCGCTGGAGATGAACTCGTCGGTGATCGTCTGGGCGCCGTTGGCGAAGTCGCCGAACTGCGCCTCCCACAGCACAAGCGCGTCGGGGTTCTGCACCGAGTAGCCGTACTCGAAACCGAGAGCGGCGAACTCGCTGAGCATCGAGTCGTAGAGGTAGTACCGGCCCTGGTCGGCAGACAGGTGGTGCAGCGGGAAGTACCGCTCCTCTGTCACCCGGTCGACGATGACGGCGTGCCGCTGGCCGAACGTGCCGCGGCCGCTGTCCTGCCCGGTGAGCCGCACGTCGCGGCCTTCCATGAGCAGGGAGCCGAACGCGATGGTCTCGCCCATGGCCCAGTCGATGGTGCCGTCCTCGACCATCTGTGCGCGCCGCTGCAACTGCGGCTTCAGCCGGGTGTGGACGGTGATCCGCTCGGGCAGCGATACCTGCGTGTCCACGATGCGTTTGAGGGTCTCTTCGGAGATCGCGGTCTCCACGTGAGCCGGGTACTCCACGACGGTGACCGGTGCGGTCTCCTCCGGGTGGGACATGGCCTCGCGGGTCTCGGAGAACACCCGCTCCAGTTGCGCCTGATAGTCCTGCAGCGCCTGCTCGGCCTCTTCCTGCGACAGGTCGCCGCGCTCGATCAACGACGAGGTGTAGAGCTTGCGCACGGAACGCTTCTGGTCGATGAGCTGGTACATCTTCGGGTTGGTCAGCGACGGGTCGTCGGCCTCGTTGTGCCCGCGCCGCCGGTAGCACACCAAGTCGATGACGACGTCCTTCTTGAAGGCCTGCCGGAAGTCGAAGGCCATCCGGGCCACTCGCACGCAGGCCTCGGGGTCGTCACCGTTGACGTGGAAGATCGGCGCCTGCACCGTCCGGGCTACGTCCGTGGCGTACACCGAACTGCGACTGCTCTCCGGGGGGGTGGTGAAGCCCACCTGGTTGTTCACGATGATGTGCACGGTGCCGCCGGTGCGGTAACCGCGCAGTTGCGAGAGGTTCAACGTCTCGGCCACCACACCCTGGCCCGCGAAGGCCGCGTCACCGTGCATCAGCACCGGGATCACCGGGAAGTCCTCGCCGCGGTCGAGCAGATCCTGCTTGGCCCGCACGATGCCTTCGAGCACGGGGTTGACCGCCTCGAGGTGGCTGGGGTTGGCGGCAAGGTAGACCGTGATCTCCTTGCCGCTTTCGGCGGTGTACGTGCCTTCGCTGCCCAGGTGGTACTTGACGTCGCCCGAGCCCATGACGGAGTCGACAGTGCCGCCCTCGAACTCACGGAAGATCTGCGCGTAGCGTTTGCCCGCGATGTTGGCCAGCACGTTGAGCCGGCCCCGGTGGGGCATGCCGATGGCCACCTCGTCGAGGTTGTGCTGCGCGGAGGCCTCCAGGATCTCGTCGAGCACGGCGATGGTCGATTCCGCACCCTCGAGCGAGAAGCGTTTCTGGCCCACGTACTTGGTCTGCAGGAAGGTCTCGAAGGCCTCGGCCGCGTTGAGCCGGCGCAGGATCTGCATCTGTTCCTGGCGCGTCGGGGGGCTGTACGGGCGTTCCACGTGCTGCTGGATCCAGAAGCGCTGCTCGGGGTCCTGGATGTGCATGTACTCCACGCCGATGGTGCGGCAGTAGGAGTCGCGCAGGACACCGAGGATGTCGCGCAGCTTCTTGAACGGCTTGCCGCCGAAGCCGCCGGTGGCGAACTCGCGGTCGAGGTCCCACAGGGTGAGCCCATGACTGGTCACGTCGAGGTCGGGGTGGGCCCGCTGCTTGTACTCGAGGGGGTCGATGTCGGCCATGAGGTGCCCACGCACGCGGTAGGCGTGGATGAGTTCCTGCACGCGAGCGGTCTTGGAGATCTCGTCGTCGTGGGCCAGTGCGATGTCCTGTGCCCAGCGGATCGGCTCGTAGGGGATGCGCAACGAGCGGAAGACGTTGACGAAGAAGTCCTCCTCGCCGAGCAGAAGTTGATGCATGCGGCGCAGGAATTCCCCGCTCTGGGCGCCCTGGATGATGCGGTGGTCGTATGTCGAGGTCAGGGTGATGATCTTGCTGATGCCCTGGCGAACGATGGTCTCGACCGCGGCCCCCTGGAACTCCGCGGGGTACTCCATGGCCCCGACGCCCACGATGACGCCCTGTCCGGGCATGAGCCGCGGAACCGAGTGCACCGTCCCGATCGTGCCCGGGTTGGTCAGGCTGGCGGTCGTCCCGGCGAAGTCATCCACCCCGAGCTTGCCCATCCGGGCCCGGTGGATGAGGTCTTCATAGGCGTGCCGGAACGCAGCGAAGTCCATGTCCTGGGCGTTCTTGATGGACGGCACGAGCAGTTGCCGGGTGCCGTCCTTCTTCGTCATGTCGATGGCGATGCCCAGCCCGATCGACTCGTGCTGGACGACCGCGGGCTTGCCGTCGACCTCCGCGTACGAGACGTTCATGCTCGGTATGGACTTCATTGCCTGCACCATCGCGAAGCCGATGAGGAGGGTGAAGCTGATCTTGCCCTGGCGCTTGCGCTTCAGGTGGTTGTTGATCACCACCCGGTTGTCGACCAGCAGTTTCGCGGGGACCGCCCGCACGCTGGTCGCGGTCGGCACCCCCAGGCTGGCCTCCATGTTGGTGACGACCCGGGCGGCCGGTCCACGCAGGACGCTGGCCTCCTCCTTGCTGACCTGGGGTGCGGCCGGCTTGACGGCAGGGACAGCCGGGGCGGCTTTCGGAGCCCTGGACTGTTCGATCTTGGACCGCAGGGCAGCGGCACGGGCCGGGTCGGAGGGGACGTAGTCGGCGAAGAAGTCCCACCAAGCGGGGTCGACGGAGTGCCGGTCCTGCAGGTACTGCTCGTACAGTTCGTCGACGAGCCATTCGTTTGCGCCGAAGGCACTGTTTGCGTCAGTGGTCACGGGAGCCCCTGGGGTCGATGCACATGCCGACCACCAGCCTAGTCAGCCGTGGGCGGCGGTGCACCGGTTCCCTCACAGACGCAAGGTTGCGGTTCGGACTCGGAGGGGTCGGGTGCGGTGTTCTGCTCAAGGGGGGAGAGGTACCGCTAGTTGGGAGCGTTTGAACCGGGTTGGATCGCTCCCGGGTGTCCGGGTCTCTCCCGGGTGGTGCGGGGGCGGCGTCGTGCTGAAGGCGGGAGAGGTGCCGCTACTGGGGAGCGTTACAACCGGGTTTGGTCGCTACAGGATGGAGCGGGGCGGCGTCGTGCTGAAGGTGGAGAGGTACCTCTACGGGGAGCGTTACAACCGGGTTTGGTCGCTAGGATGGAGTTGGGGCCGCTTGTGCTCAAGGCGGGAGCGGTACCGCTAGTTGGGAGCGTTTGAACCGGGTTGGATCGCTCCCGGGTGTCCGGGTCTCTCCCGGGTGGTGCGGGGGCGGCGTCGTGCTGAAGGCGGGAGAGGTGCCGCTACTGGGGAGCGTTACAACCGGGTTTGGTCGCTACAGGATGGAGCTGGGGCCGCTTGTGCTCAAGGGGGGAGAGGTGCCGCTAGTTGGGAGCGTTTGAACCGGGTTGGATCGCTCCCGGGTGTCCGGGTCTCTCCCGGGTGGACCTGGACGGGCCCGGGTGAACCAGGATCCCACGGCCCTACCCGGCCGTCAGGGTCCGTGAGATCACCAGCAGCTGGATCTCCGAGGCGCCCTCGACGACTCGCAGCATGCGTAGGTGCCGCAGCACGCGCTCGACGGGTCCGGACTTCATCAGCCCCATGCCGCCGAAGACCTGCAGGCACCGGTCCGCCACGTCGTAGGCGCGCTCCGTGGCGTAGTACTTGACGATCGACGCGTCCAGCATCGGGTTCTGCCCTCGTCGACCGCCCAGGCCAGGTGGTAGACCAACCACCGCATCGACTCGATGTCCACCTTGCTCTGCGCCAGGGGGAAACTCGCACCCTGGAACGCGGCCAGTGGCTTGCCGAAGGCGGTACGGGCCTGCACGTGTGCTGTGGCCGCTTCCAGGCTGAACTCGGCCAGCCCGAGCGCCTGCGCGCCGATGTAGGCACGCCCGGCGTTGAGGAACTCCATCGCCGCGAAGAAGCCCAAGCCCACTTCGCCGATCACGTGGTCGGCGGGAACCCACGTGTCCTCGAAGAACAGCTCGCCGGGATGGGTGTCGGAGATGTTCCACTGCGTCGGTCCGCGGCGGAATTGATCGGCCGGGACGAGGAACGCGGTGATGCCCCCGGCGGCACGCTTCTGAGGGTCTGTGACTGCAAAGACCACCGCGAAGTCGGCTTCCTGGGCGTTCGTGATGTAGTGCTTGTGGCCGTTGATCCGCCAGCCGTCACCGTCCTTGATCGCCCGGGTCCGGATGGCCTGGGCGTCGGAGCCGGCCTCCGGCTCGGTCAGTGCGAAGCACCCGGACTTCGTTCCGGTCACGACTGGCCGGACCCACTGCTCGATGAGGTGCTCGGGAAGCTTGAGCAGCAGCGAGTTCGGCCCTGCGGGGTTCGGCGGGGAGATCGCGGTCATGGCCAAGCGCGAGCCACTGCGGGCGGCGTCCTCGACCAGCGCCGTCATGCCCAGCGTGCTCAGTCCCTGGCCGCCCACGGACTCCGGCATGTGCGCGGCGAAGAAGCCGGCGTCCACGGACAGCGCACGCACGCGGGCCATGGCTTCGACGACCACCGCCTTGTCGGGGTACGGGGTGTCCCACTGGGCCGCGATCTCATCCTCGATCGGCTGGATCTGCCGGGTGACGAAGTCGGCGAAGGCAGCCCGCAGCGCGGTGATCTCCTCAGGAAACGTGAAATCCATGTGCGCATCGTTGCACGCCCATCGGGGCGGGCAGGCGCAGTCCTGCGATCAGCCCGAGGCCATTTGCAGGTCGCGCTGTTCCACAGCGGTGCGCACGCGGCGCAGCACGACCTCCATGGCGGCGTCGGTACTGTGCAGCGTGCCCGTCACCGCGTGGGCCCCGGCTTCCCGCGCGGCCGATGCGATGCGTTGCGACATCACGCCGGGGGCCAACAGGAAGGGGCAGACACAGATGTTGGAGTAGCCCGCCGAGCGCAAGTCCGCCACTGCGTCGGCGATGCGCGGTCCGGGACCGGATGCGAAGGCCACGGCGGAGGCGCCCCACCCGTGGGTGCGCCACTCGAGGGCCAGGGCGGCGTGGCGGCTGCGAGCCGACGCGTAGCTGGAACCCGCGGACGCCAGGACCACCGCCGTCCCGGGATCGGGCCGGTGGCCGGCCGACTTCAGCACCGCGTCCAGCCCTTTGAGCAGGTACGGGTCTGCTCCCATGGGTGCCGAGACCACGATCCGGGCCTGCGGGTAGGCGGCCTGGGTGGCAGCGGTGAAGGCGGGGACGTCCTGCGTCGCGTGGTACGCGGTGGTGAGCAGCATGGGCACGACCACGAGGTCGTGGATGTGCTTGGACGCCAGATAGTTCACGGCGCCGTCCAGGCGCGGCCGGTCGAGGTCCAGGCTCGCCTGCGCGACGAACGCGCCGAGCCGGTGGCCGACCCGGCGGGCCAGCAGGTCAGCAGCCAGTCGGGCTCGCGGATCCGCGCTGCCGTGGGACAGCAGGACCACCCCGAAGTCCGCGGGTGGGGGTGGCAGCGAGATCGTGTCGCGCGCGGCTCGGCTCATCTCGGAGGTCCTCCCATACGTCTACTGCTGCATCGGCACGACCGGCCGACTTCCGAAGCGCACCATAGCGCCTGACGGCGAATCCGTCATGCCAGATGGCGTGGTTCCAAGAGGCCGGCTCACACGTGCAGCCCGCATTCGGTCTTCCCGCTGCCCGCCCAGCGTCCGGCCCGCGGATCCTCACCGGCGGCGGTGGCTCGCGTGCACGGCGCGCAGCCGATGGAGGTGTACCCGGCTTCCCGCAGGGGGTTGAGAAGGACCTTGTGGTCGCGGGCGTACTGCTGTGTCTGCGCCTCGCTCCACAGGGCCAACGGGTTGATCTTGACCATGCCGCGCCGGTCGTCCGCGGTCACGATGTCGATGTCGGCACGCGTGGGGGCGTCGATTCTTCGCATTCCGGTGATCCACGCGTCCCGGCCCGACAGGGCGCGCTCCAGCGGTTCCACCTTGCGCATCCGGCAGCACAGGTCGGGGTCCCGCTCGTGCAGGCGCGGACCGTGCTCCGCATCCTGTTCGGCCACCGTCTGCTGTGGCAGGACGGTGACCAGGCGCAGCGGACGCGTGATTTCGAAGGCATGGGCCGTGCCGAGGGTCTCGGCGAAGTGGTACCCCGTGTCGATGAAGGCGACTTCGATGCCGGGAGCCGCCTCGGAGGCCAGGTGGACGAGGACCTCGTCGCCCATGCTGGACATCAGCACCAGGGAATCGAAGGTGCGGAAGGCCCATTGCACGGCCAGCGACGCCTGGGTGACGTGGTCTGCGCCGGCCGCCGCGGCCTCCCGGAGAAGAGCGGCGCCGCGGGCTGCGACATGCTCGGGGGCGCCGGTCTGCTGGGGGATGTAGGGGTCGAGAGGGATGTCGATGCTCACGGGCTGGGCTCCTCGGTGACGATGCGGACGGTGAAGGTGCGGGTGCAGGACCGACATCGCCAGGTGCCGTGCCCGGCCGTGGGCCACAGGTCCTCGTCGCCGCAGTAAGGGCAGAAGTGCACGACGTTCATCGCAGGTTCTCCTCTTCGGTGCGGTGCACCCAGTCCGCGAAGCCCTCCTCGTCGCGACGCTGCTCGGTGTACCGCCCGACGACCCGCTCCACGTACTCGGGCATCTGGTCGGCGGTGACCTTCAGCGCCCGCAACTTGCGGCCGAAGCCGGCATCCGGGCCCAGTCGTCCCCCGAGGTGGATCTGGAAGCCTTCCACCATCTCGCCGTCGGCATCGGGCACCAGCGACCCTTTGAGGCCGATGTCGGCGATCTGGAACCGTGCGCAGGAATTTGGGCAGCCGTTGACGTGGATGCCGAGCTCGGTGCCTTCCAGCTTTGCGCCGAACTGCTCCTCGAGGTGGTCGACGAGTGCGGCAGTGCGCGCCTTGGTCTCGACGATCGCGAGTTTGCAGAATTCGATCCCGGTGCAGGCCATGGCCCCTCGCCGGAACTCGCTCGGGTACACCTGGAGTCCGAGGTCCTCGAGCCCGTCGGCGAGCACCTCGGGTTCGGCCACGTCGAGGATCACGAGCTTCTGCTGGGCAGTGAGACGCAATCGAGCGCTGCCGTGGCGGGTCATGAGAGCCCCGAGATCGGCCAGCAGCGTGCCGGAGACCCGGCCCACGGTGGGGGCGGCGCCCACATAGAAAAGGCCGTTGTTCTGCCGGGCGATTCCGACGTGGTCAGGACGGCCGGTGGGGGCACCGGGCGCCGGACCGTCGAGCAGTGTCCGCCCGAGGTACTCGGTCTGCAGGACCTCCCCGGAACCTCTCGGCGCCCCAGTCCGCCACGAGGAACTTCAGCCGGGCACGGTTGCGCAGGCGCCGGTACCCGTAGTCCCGGTAGATGCCGATGATCCCTTCCCAGACCTCGGGGACCTCTGACAGCGGCACCCAGGCGCCGAGCCGCTGGGCGATCATCGGGTTCGTGGACAGCCCGCCGCCCACCCACACGTCGAAACCGGGGCCGTGGTCGGGGTGCTCGACGCCGACGAACGAGATGCAGTTGATCTCGTGGGCGACGTCCTGTCGCGGCGAGCCGGAGACGGCGCTCTTGAACTTGCGGGGCAGGTTGGCGTACTCGGGATCGCCGACGAAGCGGCGGACGATCTCGTCGATGGCCGGCGTCGCGTCGATGATCTCGTCGGCGGCGATGCCCGCGACGGGGGAGCCGAGGACGACCCGCGGGGTGTCGCCGCAGGCCTCGGTCGTGGACAGCCCGGCATCCTCGAGCAGTCGCCAGATCTCAGGCATGTCCTCGATGCGGATCCAGTGCAACTGGATGTTCTGGCGATCGGTGATGTCGGCGGTGTCCCGCCCGAAGCGGGCGGAGATGTCCGCGATCGCCAGGAGCTGGTCGCGGGTCAGCATTCCGCCGTCGGTGCGGATCCGGAGCATGAAGTACTCGTCGTCGAGTTCATCCGGCGGCAGGCTCGCGGTGCGACCGCCATCGATCCCCGGACGGCGCTGCGTGTACAGGCCCCACCAGCGCAGCCGCCCGCGCAGGTCGTCGGGGGGGATGGACCCGAAGCCCTCCTGCGCATAGATCTGCTCGACGCGCTCGCGCACGTTGAGGCCGTTGTCCTCGGCCTTGAACTTCTCGTTCGGGTTCAGCGGTTCGCGCTGTCCCAGGGCCCACTGACCGGTCTCTTTGGTCCGGGTGGGTCGGGGTGGGTGTGGCATCGGGTCTCCAAGAAAAGAGACCGGCGTCAGGGGATTTCGGCGGCCGTCACCGGCGCCGGGTGCCCGGGCGCCGGTCGTCTGCGAAAGTGCGACGGATGGCGGCGGCTAGGCACAACAGCACGGACACACGCACATCAGCCGCATGCAGCGGGAGTGCGTGGAATGCATGTGCAGCATCATGCCCGAGGCCCGTCCCGAGCACAACCATCGGGTGGACATCACGCGGGGTACAGCGACACCTCGGCCGCTTTCGCCGCGAGGAAGACCTGCTGCCCGACTGACAGGTCGAGGGCTGCCACGGCGGCCGGGGTGATGTCGGCAGCCACCTCGCCCACCCGGATCCGTACGAGCTGGCCCTGCGGGACGATCTCGTCGACCGGTCCGGTGAACACGTTGCGCGGGCTTCCCTCGGGGTGGTGCCGGTGCACCGAAACGCTGGCCGGGCGGAAAGTGGCCACAGACGGGCCGCTGAGCGCGGAGATGGCCACACCGGCCACGGGACCGAGCTCCGTGCGGATGATCGCCTGCCCGGCGGGCAGTCCGGCGAGCAGATTGAGTCCGCACACCTGCGCGGCGAACGGGGTGCGCGGGCGGTGCAGCACCTGTTCGGTGGGCCCGTGTTCCACGATCGCGCCGTTCTGCATGACGGCGATGTGGTCGGCGAGAAGGGCCGCGTCGAGGATCTCGTGAGTGACGACCACGGCCGTGCGGCCGGTCAGCACCTCTCGCAGGGTCTGCCGGAGCTCGGCGGCGACGGGTTGGTCGAGGGCGGCCAGTGGTTCATCGAGCAGCAGCAGGTCCGGTTCGGCGGCCAATGCGCGGGCGATGGCGACCCGCTGCGCCTGCCCGCCGGAAAGGCTGCCCGGACGACGATCCGCCAGTGACGACGAGCGGGTGGTGTCGAGCCACCGGAGTGCCTCGCCGTGGGGGTCCGCACCCCGCCGGGCGCGCACCGCGAAGGCGACGTTGCGCAGGGCGGTCATGCGCGGGAACAGGCACGGGTCCTGGGCCAGCAGTGCGACCCCCCGCTTGTGGGTCGGCAGGTCGAAGCCGGTGGCGGTGTCGAACAACACCCGGTCGCCGAGTTGACCGCGCCCGCGATCGGGCCGCAAGAGACCCGCCAGGACCTGAAGCACGGTGCTCTTGCCGGCACCGTTAGGACCGATGACCGCCAATGTGCTGCCGGACGCAAGGTCCAGGTCCACGGTCAGCGCTCGCGGCGTCACCTCGAAGCCGGTGGACAGTCTCACGGGACCACCACCCGGCGTCGGGTCGCCACCAGGACCAGCACGGCGACCACGACGAGCAGCAACGACAGCGCCACGGCGGCGTCCGGGTCGGTCTCGCGCTGCAGGTAGATCTCCAGCGGCAGGGTGCGGGTGACCCCCTGCAGACTGCCGGCGAACGTGATGGTCGCGCCGAACTCCCCGAGGGCCCGGGCGAAGGCGAGCACGGCGCCGGACGCGATGGCGGGCAGGACGGTGGGCAGGGTCACCGACCGCAGCACCAGCGAAGGCGAGGCGCCCAGTGTGGAGGCCGCCGCCTCGTAGCGGGTGCCGACGGTGTGCAGCGCACCTCCAGGCTGATCACGAGGAAGGGCATCGCAACGAAGGTCTGGGCCAGCACGACCGCAGTCGTCGAGAACGCGATGTTGACACCGAGGGCTTCGAAGGATCCGCCGAGCAGGCCGCGCCGGCCGAAGGTGTAGAGCAGCGCGATGCCGGCCACCACCGGGGGGAGCACGAGGGGCAGCAGGATCATCGACCGCAGCAGTGACACGGCCCTGGTCCGAGAGCGGGCCATCACCAGCGCCATCGGGATCCCCAAGAGCATGCACAGGAGAGTGGCCATCGCCGAGGTGCGCAGGCTCAGCAGCAACGCTGCCACCGACGACGGGGAGGTGATCAGCGACCAGAAGTCCGTCCAGTCGACGCGCGCCACCATCGCCAGCAGCGGTAAGGCGATGAACAGTGCCCCGATCCCTGCCGGTAGGAGGATCCAGCCGGGCACACCCACTGCCCGTCTCACGGAGGGCCGAATCCGTGGTCGCGCAGGATCTGCTGCCCCTGATCGCTGAGAACCAGTTCGACGAAGCCGGCAGTGTGGGGGCGGTCGGAGGCGACGGCGATCGGATACCGGTTGACCGTGTTGTCACGCGCCGGGATGCGAAGGCCCCACACCGCCGGGCCGGCGCTGATGACGTCCGAGCGGTAGACCACCCCGGCATCGGCCTGACCGGACGTGACTTTGCCCAGCACGTCGGCGACGGAGGACTCCTCGCTGGCCGGTGCGATCTCGACCCCGGAGTTCTCCTCGACGCGGACCGTGGCGGCCCCACAGGGCACCTGCGGCGCGCAGACGACCACCTGCAGGGACGGATCAGTCAGGTCCGAGAACCCGTCCACACCGCCGGGGTTCCCGGCAGGTACGACGATCTGCAGGGTGTTGGTCGCGAAGATCCGCGGACCCGTGGCCGTACCGGAACCCACGGCGTCGGTCATCGTCGTCTCGTCCGCGGTGGCCAGCACATCGGCCGGCGCGCCGTGGTCAAGCTGAGCCACCAGATCCGACGAGCCGGCGAAGTTGAACGTGACCCGGGCCCCCGGGTGCTGCTCTTCATACAGCTGCCCGATGCGGGTGAACGGCTGCTTCAGCGAGGCCGCTGCGTAGACCGTGAGCCCGGCATCCGGGGCAGACGTCGAGCAGCCCGCCAGGATCAGTGCGACCAGCGCCACCGGAACGATTCTCACGGCACCTCGACGATCACGGTGGTGGACTTGATGACCGCGGTCGCGAGGCTGCCGACCTCCAGTCCCAGGTCGTGGACGGCTTCTGCCGACATGAGGAGACCACCCGGAACGGTCCGCACTGCAACTCCACCTGGGCCATCACAGCATCGGTGTGCACCTCGGTGACCAGCCCGGGGAACCTGTTGCGCGCAGAACTGCGGTTCAGGCCATCCGGCGAGTCGGCCTGCCGTCGCAGGTAGGCGGCCAGGTCGACGCCGGCGACCACCTTCCGGCCGGCGGTATCTGCGGTGGCGGGCAGACCACCCGCGTCGATGATCCGTCGAACGGTGCTCCTCACTGACCCCGAGGACCTCGGCGCATTGTCGAATCCGCAATTGCGTCACATCTGCGAGCATAGTCCCTCGTATGCGGCTGCGAGCAAGCGTTAAGGGGGCATATGAGACACGGACGTTGACGCCACCTGTGGGAGCGACCGGCGTGTTGGCGCCTTTGTGCCGGGGTGCCGTCGCGCCGGGAGCCGATTTCGCCGGATCGCCGGATCGCGCAGCGCGCAGCGCGCATGACCGCCGGTCGAGTGGATAGTTTCGGCAGCACATGAGAGGAGCAGCCATGGCTCACGGTCCCTTGCCGGGCGCTGGTGACAGCGGTCCGGTCGCAGAGGAGAAGTACCACACCGGGCGCGTGCTGCGGATGGCCGGCGTTGCTGCGTTGGGTGGCTTCCTCTTCGGTTTCGACTCCGCGGTCGTCAACGGCACCGTCGATGCGCTGAAGGAGAAGTTCAATATCGGCGATGCCATCGGCTTCGTGGTGGCCATCGCGCTGCTCGGCTCGGCGGTGGGCGCGTGGTTCGCGGGCACACTGGCGAACAAATACGGTCGCCGCAAGGTCATGATCATCGCCGCCGCGTTGTTCCTGATCGCAGCTGTCGGACAGGCCTTCCCGTTCTCTGTGGCCGACCTGATGTTCTGGCGGTTCATCGGTGGCGCCGGTATCGGTATCGCCTCTGTGATCGCTCCCATGTACATCGCGGAGATCGCTCCTGCGCAGTTGCGCGGTCGACTCGGCTCCCTGCAGCAGCTCGCGATCGTCCTGGGCATCTTCACCACAGCGGTGACCAACTACTTCATCCTCAACGCAGCTAGCGCCGGCAAACCCGAGACGAGCGCGAACAACACCTGGCTGCTCGGCCTCGAGGCCTGGCAGTGGATGTTCCTGGTGATGCTGGTGCCGGCGGTGGTGTATGGGGCGCTGGCGATGACCATCCCCGAATCGCCCCGCTACCTCGTGGCCATCGGCAAGGACGAGGAGGCCGCCGAGGTCCTGGCCAATGTGCTCGACGGCGACCAGCACGCGAAGGTCGCGGAGATCAAGGAGTCGCTGTCCGGCGATCACAAGCCACGATTCGCCGACCTGAAGGGCGCGGCACTCGGGCTCAAACCCATCGTCTGGATCGGTATCGGGCTCAGTGTGTTCCAGCAGTTCGTCGGGATCAACGTGATCTTCTACTACTCGAACAGCATCTGGGCCTCCGTCGGCTTCGACGAGTCGCAGGCATTCCTCATCACGCTGGTCACCAACACCACGAACGTGGTGGTGACCCTCGTCGCCATAGCCCTGGTCGACCGGATCGGCCGGAAGCCGCTGTTGATCGTCGGGTCTCTGGGGATGGCGGTCACGCTGGGTGTGATGGCCTTCGTCTTCGGCACGGCGGCGACGTGCACACAGGCTCTCGTGGATGCGGGCCAGGCGGGGTGTGCGGGCGCCGACTCCATCGGCACGCCCTACCTGACCGGCGCTGCGGGCCCGATCGCCGTGGTCGCCGCGAACCTCTACGTGGTCTTCTTCGGTGTCTCGTGGGGTCCGGTGGTCTGGGTGCTGCTCGGCGAGATGTTCCCGAACCGGATCCGGGCCGCGGCGCTGGCGGTGGCAGCCGCCGCACAATGGATGGCGAACTTCATCGTCAGCGTGTCCTTCCCGGGGATGTCGTCCATCGGGCTCGGCTTCGCCTACGGGGTGTTCACCGTCTTCGCCGTCCTGTCGTTCTTCTTCGTCCTGAAGTTCATCAGGGAGACGAAGGGCATGAGCCTGGAGGACATGCAAGAGGTGTGACGCCTCGCGTGTGAGCCCGAACGGGTTGCGATCACCTTTCGTGGTGATTCAGCGACCTGCTGTGATCGCGTCGGGTCCAGACCGCCGACTAGTCTGAACGCAGACGAACGAAAGGTTCCGACAATGGCCAACGGAAACCCGTCACCGGGCTGGTACCAGGACCCGCGGGACCCCAGCCAGGTGCGCTGGTGGGACGGCGGCGGATGGACGCAGAACACGCAGCCGATGCCTGGTGCTGTGCCGCAGGCGCCCGCCGCGCAGCAGCCCGCGCAGCCCGGTGAGCCGCAGTGGGGTCAGCAGCCCGCCCAACCGGGTGAGCCGCAGTGGGGTCAGCAGCCCGCGCAGCCCGGTGAGCCGCAGTGGGTCAGCAGCCCGCGCAGCCCGGTGAGCCGCAGTGGGGTCAGCAGCCCGCGCAGCCCGGTGAGCCGCAGTGGGGTCAGCAGCCCGCGCAGCCCGGTGAGCCGCAGTGGGGTCAACAGCCCGCGCAGCCCGGTGAGCCGCAGTGGGGTCAACAGCACGCGCAACCGGTGAGCCGCAGGGGGTCAGCAGCCCGCCCAGCCGGGTGAGCCGCAGTGGGGTCAGCAGCCCGCGCAACCAGGTGAGCCGCAGTGGGGTCAGCAGCCCGCGCAACCCGGTGAGCCGCAGTGGGGTCAGCAGCCCGCCCAGCCCGGTGAGCCGCAGTGGGGTCAGCAGCCCGCGCAGCCCGGTGAGCCGCAGTGGGGTCAGCAGCCCGCCCAACCGGGTGAGCCGCAGTGGGGTCAGCAGCCCGCGCAACCGGGTGAGCCGCAGTGGGGTCAGCAGCCCGCCCAACCGGGTGAGCCGCAGTGGGGTCAGCAGCCCGCCCAACCGGGTGAGCCGCAGTGGGGTCAGCAGCCCGCGCAGCCCGGTGAGCCGCAGTGGGGTCAGCAGCCCGCCCAACCGGGTGAGCCGCAGTGGGGTCAGCAGCCCGCCCAGCCGCAGCAGCCGTGGCCACAGCCCCCGCAACCCGGCGCTGAAGGTGGTTGGCAGCAGCAGGCGCAGCCGGGCGCCTGGGGCAGCGCAGTCCCGCCGGCTGCCGTGCCTGGCGGTCTGGCGCCTGGGTCGCCGATGGGACAGACCAACGTGTTCCCCACCGCGGAGACGATCGATCCCATCACCGGAATGCCGGCCACCACGCCCGATGCCAAGTCGAAGACGTCGGGCAAGCGGCTGGCGGCGCTGGTGGGCGCCACATTGCTGGTCGGATTGTTGATCCTGGGCCTTCTGTGGTTCTTCCTCTTCCGCGGCTCGGGTGACCAGGGTGCGGGGACCACCGGATCGGTGGAGGTCACGGCCACCTTCTCGGGCACGGTGGACCCGGCTTGCGCCGATCTCGGGGCGGCGCTCACCGCCGACGACCTGAGCACCACGGTGGCGAACCGGCTCAACGACGTGGCCATCGCCAAGGATCTCGAGGAGAACCAGGCCTACTTCGAGCAGTTGTCCAAGGACATCAAGCCGATCATGGACCAGTACCAGAGTGCGTGCATCGCCGCGGTCTCCGCGGGCAATGCGCCGGAGTTCTACCGCACCTTCGTCGAGACCTTCCAGGTGTCGGTCACTGACGGCGCTTCGGTGGCCGGTGCGGCCCTGCAGGACGGCGGACAGGTGCCGACCGAAGACGCGGACCGACTGCGGGCGGAGGCCAGCAAGCTGCAGGCCAGCGCGACGGCGGTCATCGCCATCTCCGGAGGCCCGTCACCGTCGTCACCCGACGCGACCTCGTCGGCGTCCGCGACTCCAGAACCTTCCCGCTCGCTGCCCACCTCGCCGGCGCCGGCCGAGACCGTGGTGCCGAGCCCCATCGGCTAGACCGGCATGGGATCACCGCTGTGGCAGCCGGAGCCGGCTGCCGTGCATCGCACGTCGGTCGCGCGGGTGATGCGGGAGGTCGAGCGCATCACGCAACGTCCGATGGTCGACCTGTCGGACTTCCACGACTTCTCCATCGCGGCTCCGGGCGACTTCTGGGACCTCGTGTGGGGGGAGTGTGGGGTCGTCGGCGATCGCGGGGAGGGCCCGGCGGTCATCCCGCCTGCGCCCGGGCACGACCTACGGGCCACGCGGTTCTTCCCCGCCGCAGCGCTGAACTACGCCGAGAACCTGCTCGCCGGTGGGGATCTGCCCGGCGCCCAGGACACCGCCATCGTGTTCCGGCGTGAGGACGGCCATCGTCGAGTGTGGTCCTGGGGCGAATTGCGCGCAGCGGTGGCATCGGTGAGGACCGCCTTGCAGGATGCCGGGGTGCGCCGTGGCGACACCGTGGCGGCCTGGATGCCTAACACGCCGGAGACCGTCATCACCATGCTGGCCACCGTGAGTCTGGGGGCGGTGTTCACCTCGACCAGTCCGGACTTCGGGCCCGCCGGCGTCCTCGACCGGTTCGGCCAGGTCTCCCCGGTGATCCTGGTCGCAGCCGACGGGTACGTGTACGGCGGCAAACAGCATGACCGCACAGCCGCGCTGGCGCAGATCGTCGACGGGCTGCCGAGCCTGCGTCAGGTGTGGCTGGTGCACGAGGTGGACCAGGACGCAGACGTTCCCGTGGCGCACAAGCGGCACTTCCGGGACATCCTTGCCGCCGCGGGGAACCCCCTGGAGTTCGAGCCGATGCCGTTCGATGCCCCGGGGTTCATCCTCTACTCCTCGGGGACCACCGGCGCCCCGAAGTGCCTGTCGCATCGTGCCGCCGGGTTCCTGCTCAAGCACGCCAGCGAGCATCGGTGGCACCTGGATGTGCGCCCCGGCGACCGGGTCTTCTGGTTCACCACCTGCGGCTGGATGATGTGGAACTGGCTGGTGGGGTCGCTGGCCGCGGGCGCCACGCTCGTGCTGTACGACGGGTCGCCGTTCCACCCCGAAGCCGACCACCTCTGGCGGATCGCGCAGGAGGAGCAGGTCACGCTGTTCGGCGTGAGTGCCAAGTACCTCGATGCCTGCGCGAAGGAAGGCCTGCGGCCGGGCGTACACCAAGATCTGAGCAGCCTGCGGACCATCGGGTCCACCGGCTCCCCACTGTCCCCGGAGGCCTTCGAGTACGTGTACCGGGACGTGAAGCCCGACGTCCACCTCGCCTCCATATCCGGTGGCACCGACATCTGCGGGCTGCTTCGTCATCGGTGATCCGACCGGGCCGGTGTGGGCCGGTGGGCTGCGAACGCCGGCGCTCGGTGCCGACGTCGACATCTACGACGACGGCGGCAACAGTCCTTGCGCGGGCAGGCCGGGGTGACCGGGGAACTGGTGTGCCGTAACGCTTTGCCGAGCATGCCGATCGCGTTCCTCAGCGACCCGCAGGGCGACCGGTACTCCGCCGCGTACTTCGAGCGGTTCCCCGGGGTGTGGGCGCACGGCGACTTCGCGACGTGGACCGAGCACGACGGAGTCGTGATCCTGGGGCGCTCGGATGCCACACTGAACGCCGGAGGGGTGCGGATCGGAACCGCGGAGATCTACCGGCAGGTCGAGTCGTTCGACGAGGTGCTCGAGTGCCTGGCGGTGGGGCAGGCCTTCGACAACGACACCCGGGTGGTCCTGTTCGTCCGGTTGGCCGAGGGGCACGACCTCGACGACATCCTGCGCGCGCGTATCGTGAAGCGGTTACGTGAGCAGTGCTCGCCGCGCCACGTGCCGGCACGGATCCTCGCAGTGCCCGATCTGCCGCGCACCCGGTCAGGCAAGCTCGCCGAACTCGCCGTGGCCGATGTCATCCACGGGCGGTCCGTGCGCAACACCGAGGCACTGGCCAACCCAGAGAGCCTGGGAATCTTCACCGACTTGCAGGAGCTGAGGACATGACACTTGTCGCCGAGGAGACGTCGGCGCACGACCTCAACCGCCGTGTCGAGCCGGACATCCCCCGGCGCAGGTACACCCCCGGCGCCGGATGGACCCGGCACGTGCCCAACGTCCTGCGCAGCCTCCTGCTGGGCGGTGGCCGTGTTCAGTGCGGTCACGGCGGTGTTCCCGGCACTGGCCCCGCGCTGAGCGGGTGCGGGATGTCATCGCCACCGTCTTCGTGCCGGCCCCACCCAACATCGCCTGGGCGGTGCTGCTGGTGATCTTCGCGTCGGCGCTCGGCAAGCGCAAGCGATCGGCGTGGTGGTTCCTGGTCGTCATCCTGGTGCTGGGCATGCTCGAATCGGTGGTTCTGCTGACCGAATCCGACGTGCGCACCAAGGAGATCGTCACGCTGGCCACCTCCTTGGTGTTCTTCGTGATCCTGCTGCTGGCCCGCAAGGAGTTCTTCGCGATCGTCCCGCGACGCAATGTGGTGATCGCGGTGGTGACCCTGCTCGTCGGGTTCGCAGTGGTCATCCCCATCGGCTGGGCCATGGTGGAAGCACTGCCGGGGTCGGTGCCGCGTTCGGATGCGGGGGCGTACTCGGTCAATCAACTCCTCGGTGGGCTCGGAGAGGCCGACGCGACCGGCATAGAGGGGCGGGCGACCCGGCCGGTGCCCTTCTTGCTGGGTGCGCTGGGCACCGTCGTGTACGTCGCATTCGGGCTGGCGCTGTTCCGCACCCGCGGCAACCTGCGCCGGATCACCGGCCAGGACGAGGTCGACCTCCGGGTCCTTCTGCACGATCACGGCGACCGGGACTCCCTCGGCTACTTCGCCACCCGCCGGGACAAGTCGGCCATGTGGTCGCCGTCGCACAAGTCCGCCGTGACCTACCGCGTCGTCAACGGCGTCAGCCTGGCCTCGGCGGATCCGATCGGCGACCCTGAATCATGGCCCCCCGCCATCGAGGAATGGCTGGAGGAGGCTCGTCACTACGGATGGGCGCCGGCGGTCATGGGTGCCTCGAACGGGTGCCGAGGCCTATGTGCGCGCCGGGCTGGAGGCGCTGAGTCTCGGGGACGAGGCGATCATCGAGTTCTCCCAGTACACCCTCGACGGCCGTCACATGCGGGCCGTGCGGCAAGCGGTGCACCGCTTGGAGCGGGACGGATACACCACCCGGGTGCGCCGTCACCGGGACATCCCCGCCGATCAGCTGGCGGAGGTGGTCGTGGACGCCGACCGCTGGCGGGACACCCACAACGAGCGCGGCTTCTCCATGGCCCTCGGCAGGCTCGGGGATCCGCTGGACGGCCAGTGCGTGCTGACCGAGATCTTCGACGCCGGGGGTGTGCGCCGCGGCCTGCTGTCCTTCTCGCCCTGGGGCACCTCGGGCATCTCGCTGGATCTGATGCGCCGGGATCCGGACGCTGAGAACGGCGTGATGGAGCTGATGGTCACGGCCACGGTCAACGCCGGACCGCTCATCGGTGTTGACCGGCTCTCGCTGAACTTCGCGGTCATGCGGGCGATCTTCGAGGAGGGCGCCAAGATCGGCGCAGGTCCGGTCATGCGTGCATCGCGGGCGTTCTTGATGTTTGCCAGTCGTTGGTGGCAGCTCGAGTCGTTGTACAAGTCCAATGAGAAGTACGAACCGGACTGGGTACCGCGGTACCTGCTCTTCGAACGTTCCGGCGACCTGCCGCGGGTGGGGATCGCGGCCGGCCTGGCGGAAGGATTCGTCGAGAAGCCACGGCTGCCGTTCACCGGCGGCCCCCGGGAGTCGCTGGCGGACGGTACCGCCGCGTCGCCGGTGGCCCTCTGGACGCCTGTGGCCGAGGAACTCAGCGCACGCGACGCCGAGGAGACCGCGGCGATCAGTCAGCGCCGGCTGCCGGAGCAGGAGCTCGTCCGCCGGGAGAAGTTGACAGCGATGCGGGAACGGGGGGTGGACCCGTACGCCACCGACTTCGACCGCCAGGACATGATCGGCGACCTCCGCTCGCGTTTCGGCGACCTCCCGGCCGACACCCGCACGGGCGCGCAGGTGCACATCGCCGGGCGGGTGATGCTCAACCGGGTGACCGGCAAGCTGGTATTCGCCCAGGTGAAGGACTGGAGCGGCCAGATGCAGGTGATGCTGTCGCTGGGGGAGGTCGGTGGCGAGATCCTCGAGCGCTGGAAGCGGGAGGTGGACCTCGGTGACCACGTGGGGGTCGCCGGTGAGGTGATCACCAGCAAGCGCGGCGAACTGTCCGTGTTCGCCAAGGACTTCGTCATCACGTCCAAGTGCCTTGTCCCGCTGCCGGACAAGCACGCCGGTCTCACCGACCCCGAGGCGCGCACGCGCCAGCGGTACGTCGACCTCATCGTCAACGACTCGTCGCGCGAGATGGTGGCCCTGCGCTCGACGGCGATCCGGGCGTTGCGGGAGAGCCTGTGGCGCCGCGGTTTCCTCGAGGTGGACACCCCGATGCTCCAGACCATCCACGGTGGCGCCAACGCCCGGCCGTTCATCACCCACATCAACGCCTACGACATGCGGTTGTACCTGCGTATCGCCCCGGAACTCTTCCTCAAGCGGCTGCTGGTGGGCGGGGTGGAGAAGATCTTCGAGGTCAACCGGAACTTCCGCAACGAGGGCGCCGACGCCACGCACAACCCGGAGTTCTCCAGCTTGGAGATCTACGACGCTTACGGGTCGTACGAGACGATGCGCGTACTCACCCGCGAGATCATCCTGGAGATCGCCACAGCGGTCTACGGCCGGCCGATCGCGCGCCGGCCGCTTCCCGACGGCGGGTACGAGGAGATCGACCTGTCACCGGAGTGGCCGACGATGACTGTCCACGAAGGGGTCAGCCACAAGTTGGGCGAGCAGGTCACGGTCGACACCCCCGAGCAGGTGCTGCGTGGGTACGGCGCGAAGCTGGAGATCCCGATGGACCCTGCCTGGGACGCCGCGGCCTGCCTGCTCGAGTTGTACGAGCACCTGTGCGAGGACACCACGACGTTCCCGACCTTCTACCTCGACTTCCCCACGGAGGTGTCGCCGCTCACCCGCAAGATGCCGTCGGAGCCACGCTTGGCGGAGAAGTGGGACCTGGTCGGCTGGGGTGCGGAACTGGGTACCGCTTACACCGAATTGATCGACCCTCTGGACCAGCGAGACCGCCTGGTCGCGCAGAGCCTGCTGGCCGCTGCCGGTGATGTCGAGGCGATGGAGGTTGATGAGGATTTCCTGCGAGCCCTGGAATATGGGATGCCGCCAGCCGGGGGGCAGGGCATGGGCGTGGAGCGGGTGATCATGATGCTCACCGGGCAGAACATCCGCGACACGATGCTGTTCCCGCTGGTCAAGCCGGAGTGAGCCGACGCCGGGCCACCAGCCGGGCCTCCGCCGCCGGCCCTCCAGCGCCGGCCCTCCGGCGCCGGCCCACCAGCCGAAGGCGGGGGAGATCCGGATACCCGGGAGCGAAACAACCCGGTTCGATCGCTCCCCGACGTCCGGAACTCTCCCCGGTACGGCGGGAGACCGGGCCACCCCAGCCTCCAGCCGAAGGCGGGGGAGAAACGGACACCCGGGAGCGAAGCAACTCGCTCCCCGACGTAGGGAGCTGTCCGGAGACCGGGCCACCCCACCCTCCAGCCGAAGGCGGGGGAGACACGGACACCCGGGAGCGAAGCAGATCGCTCCCCGACGTAGGGAATACGGCAGGAGACTGAGCCAACCCGGCCGCGGCCCGAAGGCGGGAGACCCACCGCTACCGGGGTGATCAAACCGGGGCGTCTCCACTCCACCCGGAGGGCGGCCGCCGGTGGGGCCAGCTCCGGCGTCATAAGGTCACGCGACCCCAACGCTGCGTTTACGTGAAGGCAACACCGCTGCGGGAGGCTGGTGTCACCGAAAGGGGGCCCGACATGCCGATCCGCCTCTCCGCGCTGGCCGGCCTGGCCGGCGAACTCAGCCAGATGACCGTGACCTGGGGTGGTCTGCTGGTCCAGTTGCCGACCACACGCGTCCGCATGACCTACTACGAGGATCACTTCTGATCGACGGTTACCGTTGAGGGGCCGGTGCGCAGCCGGCCCACAGGAGGCGTCATGAAGCGTGCAGGTCTGGTGATCGTGGCTGCGGTGCTGTTGGCGGGATGTTCTCAGAACACGACCTCGCCTCCAGCGGAGCAGTCCGAGTCCTCGGTGGCGCAGTCCACCCCCGCACCGAGCCCGACCTCGGCCGCCCCCACGCAGGCAACGACGACGCCGGCGGCCACGCCGACGGCGACCAAGCGTTCCACGACCCCCGCCCCCGGCACCGATGCCTTCTGCGCCTACATCAAGAAGACCGCCGGGGCCCAGCAGCGCGTGGAGGATCCACAGCAGTTCGTCGACCTCGTCGAAGGTGCATTGGCCGTAGCACCCGGTGCGATCCAGGAGGATCTGGCTTTGTACGTGGAGTCGGTGCGAAAACTGGCCCTCACCGTGACGGGGAGTCCGGACGAGGCCGCCAAGGCTGACGCGTGGCTGACCCGCAACGAGGATGCCATCGCTCAGGCGGAGGTCAACCTCGACGCCTACAGCCAGTCGACATGTGGTCGGCCCTTCATCACGGGAGAGGGCTGACCCAAAGGACTACCCAGTGTCTTCTGGACACCTACGAGGCCGCGCCGCTGGGCTGGGACGCCACCGATCCGGGTCCCGTGGCCGACTCGGTGTGCTTCCTGCTGTCCGACCTCGGCCGGACCATCAGCGGGGAGGCGTTGCATGTCGCATGGCGGTTACCACGCGCTCGCGGCGCCCGGGGTGCAGGTTGGCAGTGAAGTAAGCGCCTGGGCACGCCAGGGCACACGTGTGCCAGCATGGCCGGGTGATTGCCGAGGGCGCGGGGGGTTGGCTGCCGCGCAGGATCGACCTGCCGAGCCTGCCGAACCTGCGCGAGTTGGGAGGCGCTCCCGCCGGCGCGAACCGGACGGTTCGGCCTGGGGCGCTGTTCCGCTCCACCCAACTCGCCAGTCTCGACGATGCTGACCGCCCGGTCCTGGAGGCACTGGGCCTGGCCGTGGTGGTGGACTTGCGCACCGCCTTTGAGGTGCAGCGCGCTCCGGATGTACCGGTGACTGACAAGTACGTGTGGCTCGACGTCCTGCATGACTTCGCCATGGCGTCCACGGTCGGCGTCGAGGACCTGTTCGACGACCCGCGTCAGTTCCACACGATGCTGCGCGACGGCACGGCCACCGCGATGATGCACGAGGCCTACGTGGCCATGGTGGATTTGCCGAGCGCGCGGGACTCTTACGGCCGTTGGTTGCAGCAACTGGCGGTCGGCGACGGACCAGTGCTCGTTCACTGCACGAACGGCAAGGACCGGACCGGCTGGGCCGTGGCACTGGCGCTGCTGGCCGTCGGCGTGGACGTCCATGACGTGTTCACCGACTACCTCACCACGAACGAGCAGTTGCTCCCGGTGTTCGAAAGCCTGATCGCCAGCGTCGAGCAGCAGGGTGTGGACCCGGAACTGCTGATGCCCGTCATCGGGGTGCGCCAGGAGTACCTGGCCACAGCATTGGAGCGGGTTGAGCAGATGGGCGGGTTGGGCGCGTACCTGGCGTCACTGGGCATCGATGAGCACACATTGGACCGCCTGCGGGACCGCTTGACCCACTAGGTGATCAGGCGGTGCGGCGGGCGGCTCCCCGAGCTGCCCACAGATGTTCGAGTTGTTCGGCGATGTAGTCGCAGCCGGCGTCCTCGGCGTCCGCGAGAAGCAGGGCTGACTCCACCCGTGCGCGTTCGGTGTTCCCGGTGCGCAGCAGGCGGGCCACGTCCCACAGACGGCCGTCGAACTCCGCGCTCTGAGCGCAGTGCGTCTGTTCGGTGTTCATGCCACGAGAGTGACAGGGGGGTGTGACAAAACGCGGGTGCCACGCCGGGTGCTCAGCCGCCGACCGCCGCCAGCGCCTGCGTGGCGATCTCCCGCTCCTCGTCGGTCGGGACCACCAGGACGCGGATTGCGGAGTCGGGAGCCGAGATGTCGACCACATCGGACGGGCCACGGGCAGCGGCGTTGCGGTCGGGATCGATTCGGATGCCGAGGCCGGTCAGCGCAGCACAGGTCCACTCGCGCACCTGTGCGTCGTTCTCGCCCACACCGGCGGTGAAGACGATGGCGTCGGCCCCGCCGAGTTCGACGAGATACGCGCCGAGGTAGTGCCTGATGGCGTGCACATAGACCTGCAGCGCCTCGCGTGCGGCGACCTCCCCGGCCGCAGCCCGCGCGTGGACCTGACGCAGGTCGTTGTCGCCGGCCAGGCCCTTCATCCCCGAACGCTTGTTGAGCAGCCGGTCGAGGTCCGCCACGGACATGCCGGCGCGCAGCAGGTGCAGCAGCACGCCAGGATCGATATCTCCGGTCCGCGTCCCCATGACCAGACCGGCCAGCGGTGTCAGGCCCATGGAGGTGTCGGCGCTGCGGCCGTCACGCACCGCGCACGCGGACGCACCGTTTCCCAGGTGCAGGGTGATGATGCGGGAACCGGCCACGGGGATGCCCAGGAACTGCGTGGCACGTGCACTGACGTAGGCGTGCGATGTGCCGTGGAAGCCGTACCGGCGGATCCGGTGCTCGTCGGCGACGTCCCGGTCGAGTGCGTAGCGGAACGACTCAGCGGGCATGCTCTGGTGGAACGCGGTGTCGAACACGGCCACGTGCGGACAGTCCGGGTAGATCTGCATCGCCACCTCGATGCCCATCAGGTTGGCGGGATTGTGCAGGGGGGCCAGCGGGATGCAGTCGCGGATGGCCGCCAGCACCTCGTCGTCGATGATCGCCGGATGCGCGAAGCGGTCCCCGCCGTGGACCACTCGGTGGCCCACGGCCCGCAGGGCGGACGGGTCGATCGGGGTGGTCGCAGCAAACGCCTCAGCCATCGCCACGAGTCCCTCGCGATGGTCGGCGAGGGGCCGGTCGATGGTGTGCTGCCGGCCGTCGGTGTCGTGCGTGACCCGGGGGGCGGCCTCCCCGATGCGCTCGACGAGACCGGCGGCGAGCGTGGTCGGCCCGGCCATGTCGATGAGTTCGTACTTGATGCTCGAGGAGCCCGAGTTGAGCACCAGGACCTGTGCCATCAGTCCTCCTGCGCTTGGATGGCGGTGATCGTGATGGTGTTCACGATGTCCTTGACGGTGCATCCGCGGGACAGGTCGTTGATGGGTTTGCGCAGCCCCTGCAGGACAGGGCCGATGGCCACCGCCCGGGCCGAGCGCTGGACAGCCTTGTACGTGTTGTTACCGGTGTTGAGGTCGGGGAAGATCAGCACGTTCGCCTGACCGGCCACGTCGGACCCGGGCAGTTTGCTGGCCGCGACCTCGGGGTCGACGGCCGCGTCGTACTGGATCGGTCCCTCCACCGGCAGGTCCGGCCTGCGCTGTTGCACGATCTCAGTGGCCTTGCGCACCTTCTCGACGTCGCCGCCTCCACCGCCGGAGGTCCCGGTGGAGTAGCTGAGCATGGCCACGTAGGGGTCGATACCGAAGGCGGCGGCCGTCTGAGCCGACGAGATGGCGATGTCTGCCAACTGCTCCGGGTTGGGATCGGGGTTCACCGCGCAGTCACCGTAGACGAGCACCCGGTCGGCCAGGCACATGAAGAACACGCTGGAGACCACGGAGACCCCGGGCGTTGTCCGGATCAGTTGCAGGGCCGGGCGCACGGTGTCGGCGGTCGTGTGGGCGGCGCCACTGACCATGCCGTCTGCCAGCCCAGCCTTCACCAGCAGGGTGCCGAAGATGGTCACGTCGGTGACGGCGTCGTGGGCGATGTCCATGCTCATGCCCTTGCGCTCGCGCAAGTTGCACAGCAGGCGCGCCATGTCGTCGCGCAATTCCGATCGCTCCGGGTGAATGAGGGTGGCAGCCGAGATGTCCAGACCCATCGAACGGGCCCGGTCGCGGATCCCTTCGGGGGAGCCCAGGATCGTCAGGTCACAGACCGACCGGCGCAGGAGCTGGTCGGCGGCGCGCAGAATCCGGTCGTCGTCGCCTTCAGGCAGCACGATGCGCTGGCGCTTCTGCCGGGCGGCGCGGGCCAGGCGGTGCTCGAACATCAGCGGCGTGGTCACCGGGGTGTCGGCCAGTTCGATCCGCTCCATGAGACCGGAGGTGTCCACAGCAGCCTCGAACAGACCCAGCGCAGCTGCGATCCGGCGGTCGTCGCCGAACCGGATCTGAGGGGTGAGCGTGGCGATGCGGTGCGCGGTCTCGTAGGTGTCGGTGGCGCTCAGCAGCAGGGGAGTGACGGCCGATTCCAGGCCGCGTGCGAAGGACAGGATGCGCGGATTCGGTTCGACGCCGCCAGTGACGACGACGCCGCTGACACTGGGCACTCGGTCGCTGAAACGAGCGGTCACTGCCGCGAGCAGTACGTTCGAGCGGTCCCCCGGGGTCACCAGCAGCACGCCGTCCTGCAAGCGGTCGAACAGGTTAGGCAGGGTCATTGCCGCCACCCGGACCCCGGTGACCTCGCGGTCCAGCGACTCCTGGGTGCCCAGCAGCAGGTGTGCCTGCAGTTCGGCGCTGATCTGGTGCAGGGACGGCAACTGCAGGCTGCGTTCCTCGGGGATGATCCAGACCGGTTCCGGTAGGTCCGTCACCGACTCGGTGATCGTCTCGAGGTGCTCGCGCTCGATGCGGTTCACCGCGATGCCCAGCAGGTTCGCCTCGTGGTTGCGCAGCGACTCGCGCGCCGCGTGCACCGCCCCGCGCACCTGATCCGGGCGGTGGTGGTGTGCGCTGACGACCATGAGCACCGGCGCCGCCAGGTTCAGCGCCATCGTGACGTTGAGTTCGAACTCGAACGCCGCGCTGGCCCCCGTGTAGTCAGTGCCCTCGACGAGGACCACATCGCATTCGGCCGCCAGCCCCTCGAACTGCCCCATGATCTCGGAGATCAGTCCGTCGGCGTCCTGGACCGTACCGACCCCCCGGGTCTGATCGGTGGTGATGCCGTAGGACTGCTCGTACGTCTGCGCGAGACCGTAGCGGCGGCGGATGAGTTCGATCGTGGCGTCATCATTGCCCTCGCTGGCGATCACCGGGCGGAAGTACCCGACTCGCGAGGTGTGCCGGCTGAAGGCCTCCATCAGGCCCAGCGAGATCATCGACTTCCCGCTGGCGGCTTCCATGGACGTCACATAAACGGCTCTGGCCACGGCAACGAGCCTAGGTGGGGCCACTGCGGCGTTGCAGTCCGACTCCGTCAGCCCACCCGCGCGGCCGCCGCTGAGACCGCGGCGGCCAGGGTCTCGCGTGCGATCTGGAGTTGATCGGTCAGGCGCACGGCCATATCGCCGTAGTTCGCGATGGCGGTGAGGGTCTGGCCACTGATGGACTCCGGAGCCCGGTCGGCGGGCTCGAGGATCCGCAGGATGAGCACCTCGGCGTCCGCATCCTCGCTGCCGTTACCTAGGCGCAGTGTCTCCCGGACCACGCGGGCCGCAGCGTCCTCGTCCTGAGTCACCGCCAGTGCCAACAGGGCCACGGCGTTGGCGAAGCCCACGGCGGTGTTGAGCACCTGCGACGGGTCAAGGGGCTCCGCGAGGACATCGCGCAGGGCACTGGTGACAGGGTTGGCACTCTCCTGCGCCACGTAGGACCCGACCACGCTGCCGACCTCGCGGTACACCGCCGCGTCGAGTCGGTCCTGCGTCGGTATGGCGACGACTTCGAAGTTGCCCACGCGCAGAAGCCTAGGTCAACCGGCCTGGACGGGTGCCGACCACACCAACTGGTCGTTGCTGAAGGCGCACACGAGGAAGACCTCACCGCGGGGGAAGCCGGTGAGTTGAACCGGTGTGCGGGAACCCATGGGATCCAGGGCCATCCGGTGCTGGACGTGCCCCCGCTGGTCCAGCACCATCAGCCGCAGTTCTCCTTCGCAGTGGGGTGCGGTCACCGAGAATCGAAGCCGCCCGGACGCCCTGGCGATGTCCGAGAGGTAGACGCGATGATCGATACGCATGCTCCTGTGACGTCGGTGCGGTGGCGGTTGGTTCCCCGGCGCGACGGTGACGAATCCGCAGGTCCACCTGTCGGGATCCACCGGCGCATGGCAGTCTGACCTTAAGTAGGCGGCGAGGAAGGTGTCACATGCGTCGGTTGTTGGCAGTCGGTCTGGCGGTGGGTTCGGTGGCCGCTGGAGTCGTGTGGAATCGGCGGCGCGAGAACGGCCGGCGCGAAGAGTGGGTGCGCAGGGCCGGTTCCTACGCCGACGAGTTCGCCGAGGGTGTGACCCGGACCGCGGCCACTGCGGCTGTGACTGTCGCGGACGCCGCGGAGAAGGCCGCCGAAGGCGTGTCCAGCGTCGCTGACGCCACCGCAGGGGCTGCCGCCCACGCCGGCGTCACCGCTGAGGCCGCTGCGCGCAAGGCCACCGAGGTCATCGACAAGGCGGCCCAGACCACCGCTGATGCCGCCGCCGAGATGGCCGAGAAGGCGGAGAAAGCTGCGGAGAAGGCCGAGCGTGTGGTCGACAAGGCTGCGCTGTCCACATCGGAGGTCGCGTTCGAGGCCGCCGACGTGGTGCAGGACGCCGCCGAGGAGGCGGCCTCGGAGATCGAGGCACAGGAGACCGTGCCCGAGGGAGCCCCGGCCGCCGCGAAGCCGGTCCCGAAGCCGAAGAGCGGTGCCCCGAAGAGCACTGCGGCGAAGGGGACCAAGCGCACCGGCAAGGCGCCCCCGAAGGCGGCTGCCAAGTCGTCCGACGACCAGTCAGTGGCCTGATCCATTCGATCGCGGTCGTCGGCCCGGAGTCCTCGGGCAAGACGACGCTGGTGCAGTTCCTGGCCGATTGGTTGCACACTGCCGGGGTGCCACGCGAAGTCGTGCCCGAGCAGGGCCGGCTGTTGGCCGAGCGGCTGCCAGCAGGTCACCGGTGGACCTACCGCGAGCAGCGGGCGACCTCCCTACTGCACCAGGCCGCTGTACTGGCCGCGCAGACCGTCGTTGCTGCCAGACATCCCGAAGGTGTTGTCCTCGCCGACGGGTCCTGTGCGACACCGCTGGTCTGGCACATGGGTGCGGTACGCCGCCGCCCGGGATACGACGCCGGCCCTGCCGGAGTCACCGAGCAACTGCTCGCGGCGGTCGAGGAGGAGGACTACGACCTCGTGCTGCTGGTCGCCCCCGACATCCCGTGGGAACCCGACGGGGTGCGCGACGACCCCGGCGGGCCGCGACGGGGCCTTCCAGGACTACCGGACGCTCCTGCCGCACGCCGTGATCCTGTCCGGTCCGGAGCGCCGCGAGGTCGCCCGCACCCATGTTTCTGCCCTGTTACGTTTGCGGCCGACCCGGCCGTGACGGCCGATCCGGGTGCAACGATGGGGCTGTGCCAGGCATCGACTCCACCCTCCCCGCCTTCCAGGAGATGGATGGCGAGATGGCAGACGCCGACGCGGTCGGCGCGCTGACCACGGTCCTCGCCGGGCTGGGTCAGGAGGGTCTGGCCGACCGGGCGCGACTCATCGACGCGTACTTCAACCGGCAGGGGATCACGTTCAGCCTCGCCGGCCGGGAGCGCCCGCTGCCTCTGGACCTGGTGCCGCGGTTGCTCAGTGCAGCGGAGTGGCGGGTCATCGAACAGGGCGTGATCCAGCGGATCCGCGCCTTGGAGATGTTCCTCGCCGATCTCTACGGTGCGCGCAGCGTGCTCGACGACGGCATCGTGCCACGGCGACTGGTCGCGAGTTCCAGCCATTTCCATCGCGCAGCCTGGGGAATCGAGCCGCCCAACGGGGTCCGGATCCACGTGGCGGGGATCGACCTGATCCGAGACGAAGACGGGGTCTTCGCGGTCCTGGAGGACAACCTGCGCTCCCCGTCCGGGGTGTCGTACGTCCTGGAGAACCGGCGTGCCCTGGCCCACGTGCTGCCCGAAGTGTTCAGCGACCAGCGGGTGCGACCGGTCGCGGAGTACCCCGAGCGCCTGCTGGACGCACTGCTGGCGGCGGCCCCCGCCGGGGTCGCGGATCCGCAGGTTGCGGTGCTGACCCCGGGCGTACACAACGCGGCCCACTTCGAGCACGCGTTCCTCGCTCGCCGGATGGGCGTCGAACTCGTCGAGGGCCGCGACCTCTACTGCCGTGACGATCAGGTCTGGATGCGCACCGTGCGTGGCCCGAAGCCTGTCCACGTGCTGTACCGCCGCATCGATGACGACTTCCTGGACCCCGTCCACTTCCGGCCGGACTCCGTGCTCGGCGTGCCCGGCCTGCTGAATGCTGCGCGTGCCGGCCGGGTCACGGTGGCCAACGCGGTGGGCAACGGTGTGGCCGACGACAAGGCCATCTACCCCTACGTCCCGGCGCTGATCGAGTACTACCTGGGGGAGCGACCGATCCTGCCGAACATCGACACCTTCGACCTGCAGGACCACGACCAGCGGGCATTCGTCCTCGACCGCCTCGACCGCATGGTGCTCAAGCCCGTCGACGGGTCCGGCGGATACGGCCTGGTCGTCGGGGACCGCGCCAGCGACGAAGAACTCAGTGCACTGGCCGACCGGATCCGCACGGACCCGCGCGGCTGGATCGCCCAGCGGATCGTGCGGCTGTCCACCTGTCCGACGCTGGTCGACGGTGGTGAACTCGCCCCCCGCCACGTCGACCTGCGGCCGTTCGCGGTCAACGACGGCGAGAACATCTACGTGCTGCCAGGCGGCCTGACCCGGGTGGCCCTTCCCGAGGGATCCTTGGTCGTGAACAGCAGCCAGGGGGGCGGCTCCAAGGACACGTGGGTCCTGGCAGACCGGGAGTCCACCGTCGCCTATCTGCCACCGGACCGGCCGACGCCCCGCCTCACCCGGGTCCTGGCCGCCGTCCCCGCCCGGGTCCACTCGCCGACCACGCACGACGAGCGCATGCGCCAGCAGGAGAACCAGCAGCAGCAAGCGGGAGGTGCGCCGCCATGCTGAGCCGCATCGCCGAGTCGTACTTCTGGATCGGCCGCTACCTGGAACGGGCCGAGGCCACGTCGCGGCTGCTCGCCGAGCACCACCAACTCATGGTGGAGGAGCGCACAGTTCCGGAGGACCTGGCCGCTGCCGTGCTGCTCGACGCGTTGTCGCTGCCGCCGCAGTCCACAACGCACGCATCGGAACTGATCACTGCCGTGGTCGGTGACTCGGCGGACCCGGCGACCATCGCGGGCGCGATCACCCTGGCCCGGGAGAACGCCCGTGGTGTGCGGGAGCGGCTGCCGGCGGACGTGTTCGAGGGCCTGAACGCCGCCCACCTGGCGGGTATCCGGGGCCCGATCGTTGCCACCAGCCCGGCGTACGCCCTCTACCGGGTCGTGGAGCGACTGGCTGTGGTGGTGGGTCAGATCGACTGGACCGTGCCCCGGGACGAGGGCTACCTGTTCCTGTCATTGGGGCGTTCCCTGGAGCGGCTGGACATGATGGCCCGGTTGCTCGCCGTCCGCCACGACCAGCTCTGGCCCGAGGGGGGGCCGGTGGCGACGTTGCGGGCCGCGGCAGCGCTCAACGCCTTCCTGCGCACGCAGCACCCCATGACCGGTGACGAGGTCCGGCGCTACCTGCTCCTGGACGAGGCCCACCCCCGATCCATGCGCCTGAGCTCCCACACCGCGGAGGAGGCCGTACGGGGTCTGGCCGCCAGGGGAGCCAGCGACGGCGGTGACCTGCTGCGCGAAGTCGGACTGCTGCGCTCGCAACTGGAGTACGCGGTCAACCCGGCCCCCGATGAGGTGGATGCGCTTGTGGAACACGTGCAGCAGGCCACCGCCCGCGCCTCGGACGTCGTCGGTACCGCCTTCTTCCGCCCAGTGGGCTCAGTCGTGTGGAGCAACTGATGGCAGGGCGTCGATTGCGCATCCAGCACCGCACCGGATACCGGTACGGCTCACCTGTGGTCTCCTCCTTCAACGAGGTCCGGATGACGCCGCTGGACGACGACGGGCAGGTGCTCATCGCTCACGAACTGCGCGTCGAGCCGCGCGCCGCCGTGCTCGTCTACACGGACTACTGGGGCGCCCGCGTGGAGTCGTTCGACACCCACGAACCCCACGACGTGCTGGAGGTGGTGGCGACCAGCACCGTGGACACCGCCAGCGGTCACCACCGGGCGCCCGGGGCGACGTGGGAGGAACTGGCCGGGGCCACGGTGCTGGACCGGTGGTGTGAGTACCTGCGCCCGAGTTCCTACGTCGACGACGCGAATGCCGACCCTGCCCGCGCGCATCTGGTGACGCGATTGCGCGAGCAGCCCACGCCGGCCGGGGCGGTCGACCTTTGCATCGAGATCGTGCGCGAACGCCTGGCGTACGCCGCCGGGGCGACGACGGTGTCGACGACCGCGGGCGAGGCGTGGGCGGCCGGGTCCGGCGTGTGCCAGGACTTCACCCACGCGATGCTTTCGCTGCTGAGGTCAGCGGGCATCCCCGCCCGCTACGTCTCGGGCTACCTGCACACCGAGGAGGACGCACTGGGGGAGACGGTCCGCGGCGAGTCACATGCCTGGGTCGAGGTGTGGAACGGCGGCTGGGAGGGGCTGGACCCGACCAACGACCGCACCGTCGGTGCTGCTCACGTTCTCGTCGCCCGAGGGCGGGACTACGCCGACGTCCCGCCTTTGAAAGGCATCTATGCCGGTGGCGCCAGCCACGCGCTCGGCGTGCAGGTCGACATCACGCAGTTGGAACGCTGACCCCGCCCCATGAACGGGTTCGGTAGCCTGGCGGGCATGCGTACTGCGGCCGTGCTCGCCGGCACCCTGCTCCTCGGTGCCGCACCGGCGGCTGCCGAGCCGGTAGGCACGACTGCCGCAGGCCAGCAGGCGGCCCAGGCATGCGAGAGCGGTCGGCAGGCACTACTGGCCACCGGTGGATCGGTGTCGTCACCGTCCGGCCAGGACCTGTTCGCCCCGGGCCGGTTCACCACGACCGGGCGGGTGGTGATCGAGTCGGCAGGGACCTACGGCGCCATCGCCGATGAGCCGCTGCTGGCTCGCGAGCGCCGGGCGGCTCTGCGCTACCTCAAGCGACCGGCTGCCGCCTGGTGGCTTCGTGCTGGCGTCTTCGCCACCTCCGACCAGGGATGGGCCGCATCGTACGAACAGGCGCGCGCCGCGGCGGTGACGTTCGATGGAACGTGCGCCCAGGTACTGGCTGCGGCATCCGGCGTGCAGGCGGTGACCAACGGGTGGGTCTTCACGCTGCCTGACGGCACAGCGGTCTCCGCGACCGTGGATGACATGGGCCGGCTCACCTCGTTGGGCGACCTCACCGTGGATTACGAGGCGGTCACGGTTCCGACGCCGAGGGGCGCAGTCGGATACCTGAGGTGGCGCAGGGCGTCGGAAGCGGCGTCGCTGAACTCCACGATGCGAATGCTCACCCGGGAGGTGGCGTCACAGGTGAACGCGGGCCCCCCGACGATCGCGGCCATCGACGCGGCCATCCGGGCGGCGATACCGGTTGACCGGGCCGTTGCGCTGAAGGTGCGGCAGTTGCGTCGCGGCGTCCTCGTCCACGGCCGCAACCCGTTCACGGGCACCTATCACGCCTGGCGGGTCTACGTGAAGAAGGACACGGCGGTCGCCCGCCGCGTGGCTCCCTGACTCCCGTACCGCACAATTGAGGGGTGGTTTCATCCCGTATTCCTGTCCTGCTGGCCACCGGCCTGACTCTGTTCGGCGCACCGGCGTTCGCCGACACCGTCCCGGACCCGGTCACCCCGGCACCAACCGTGACCCCCGCACCAACCCCCACCCCGCCGCCGGACGTCCTGCCGTCGGGGGAGGCCACCGGCATGGCCCAGACGCTGAAGACGGTTGAGAAGGTCCGCGTGGACATCACCCCGGGCCCGGGACGCTTCGGGGTGGGCCAGCTGATCACCGCCCGTTTCTCGGCCCCTGTGCGGTTCCGCGCGGAGGCGGAAGCCGCGATGCAGGTCACCTCGCCCGATCCGCTCCCGCCGGGGGCGTGGGGGTGGATCGACAGTTCCACCGCGGTCTACCGGCCCAAGGAGTTCTGGCCCGGCAAGACGCGCATCGACGTCGAACTCGACCTGCGGAAGGTCACGCTGAACTCGGATGCGGCCACGGTGTGGGTCGGTGGGAAGACGACGACCCGGGTGCAGTCGTGGCGGACAGCGCGGTCGTTCATCGCCCGGATCGACTCCGACAGCCACAAGATGAAGGTCTTCCGCAACGGCGAACTGGTGAAGGTCTTCGGGATCAGTCTCGGCAAGCCGGGGTTCCTCACCCGGTCCGGGGTCAAGATCATCACCGGGGAGAAGTACCGCTGGCAGCGGATGACCAGCGCGGAGTTGGGCCTGACCAACGAGTCCTACGACCTCAACGTCCCCTACGCCGTCCGCATCACCCCGTCCGGGGAGTTCGTGCACGGTGCGCCGTGGGCGGCGTCGCGGATCGGCGCGTGGAACGGCTCCCACGGCTGTACCAACCTCAACGTCGGACCGGCCAAATGGTTCTACAACCACGTGCGTGCCGGCGACGTCACGGTGACCGTCAACACCGGCCGGCCCATGGAGACGTGGAACGGTGCGCCCGGGTCGTACTGGAACTACACGTGGCAGCAGTGGAAGGCGAAGTCCGCCCTGTAGGGGTGGTTGTGCTGTCCACGTCGTGATTCTGCCGGGCAGGTGACCCCGGCGACATCAGGAGCGTTTCTTCTTCTTCGGCTTGGGCGCGGGCAGGGTGTCCCGGGTCGTCGGGCCGACCCGCCCGGTGCTCGCCACGGCCTGCAGGCTCACCGCAGCCCGGTCGTCACGGTCGATGCCCGTGACCCGGACGCCGCGGGACTTGGGGCCGGTGGTGATGCGTCGCGACAGCCCGTCCCCGGACCGCACGACGACGACGTACGCGTCGGCCCCACGCGCCTTGCGCCAGCGGACCACGACCCCCTGACCCTTGCGGACGATCCGCACACCTGTGACCTTGCCTGGCCGCGCCGGCGGGGGTGCGGAGTACCTGCCGGCTGAGGCGTGGTCGACCGGGATGCCGTCGCGCGTGATGATCGCTGTGAGGGTCCGCCGCCCGCCGGGACCGGTCCCGGCGGGGATTCGCAATGCTCCCGAACCGGCCTTGACCGTGCCGAGGACGCGGGAGGTGCCCGTCCGGGTGCGTTCGCTGATGATCGCGCCGAGGTCCTTGCCGCCGCGCAGGGTGTACCGCAACGAGACCTTGCCGCCGGTGCGGACGATGCGGGTCGACAGCCGCGGTGATGGTGCGCTCTCGGTGAGCCGGATGCGTTGGATCACCGAACCGTCCGCGGCGACGACCTGCCAGTTCCCCTTCCGGGGGTTGCGGATGGACACGATCGTCTGATTGTCCGCCGACAGCGCGACGACTCGGGCCCGCTTGGCCTGGGTGACGGTCGTTGGGCGGACCGGATCGATCCGGCGCCCCTTGGGATCGATCAGGCTCACTGCCGGGGCGCCGCCGACGCCGTCGATGTGCAGGTAGGCGTGGACCCCGCCGCTCAGGCGCACGCCCGAGGCCGCGACGTGGCCCGCGCGCAGGGCCTGGGACTGCCGGGGGGTCAGCACGACCTGGATCGGACCGAGGTTGCACGACCCCAGCGGTGGGAACAGGGTCAGGTCCTTGTCGGAGAACCGGTACCGGAAGCCTGCGCCACCGACGCACATGCCCACGCCCCGACTGCTGATGACGATGTCTGCGATGTTGAGATCCACGTCGGGGAACGGGTCGGGGACGTACAACGTGATGCTGCCGCTCTGGAACCGGCCGGAGAACTGGCCACTGGGCAGGTCGAAGGCCAGGCCCAGCCCGGCGCCGCCGCCCACCCCGAGGTCGTTGCTGCCCAGTTTCAGCCGCGCCTGGCCTTCGTAGGCGACGAAGCCATCACCGTTGACGGTGGCCTTGACCCGGGAGACGGGGATGAGCTCGAGCACGGTGGAACCGCCGCGCACGCTGACCTCCCACGGCGTGCCGAATGTGATCGTCGCGTCGGCGCTGCTGTCCACGAGGAACGTCTGCCCGGCCACCACCGGGATGATCCCGATGGTGCCGCCCACTGAGATCTTCGTGGGCTGCAGACCGAACCCGCCACGGACCTTCCACAGGTACACGCCTTTGAACAGCGGCAGTCCGGGGTAGGGGATGGTCACCTCCGCGCTCGCGTCGCGGAACCCGCCTGCGACGAAGCGCACGCTCACGCCGATCCCCAGCGATCCGCGTCCCGGCGGCATGATCAACTGACCGCTGCCCACCCATGTGTCGTTGCCGGCCGTGTACTCCAGCAGCACGTCCCGCAGGGTCGGGCCGGCCAGGTAGGCCTCGTTGATCTCGATGCGCAAGGAGTCCAATTGCAGCCCGCTGCCCACCTGTGCGCGCAGGACCGCCTCCCCCCGGGCGTCGCCGAATGCTTTGGGCAGCTTCAGGTTCACCGGGATGCGCACACCCTTGTCGGTGAGCTCGACGTCGATGCGCCCGCTGATCGGGAACCCCTTGAGCGCCGCTGCGTACGCGGAGGTGTCGAAACTCGCCAGCAGCGTCTTCTCGTTCGGCTTGGGCAGTTTCAGGTGCAGTTCGCCGCGCCAGACGGTGATGGGGCCGCCGCCGGCGTCGAGTTGCACCGAGACCGTGCCGGTGGTGTCGATCGTCTTCGCCGCGGGGTCGATCTGGATCTGCACGCCCTTGTCGGGCCGCACCCACAGGCCATTGAGATCCACGGGGCCCTGCGCCACACGGATGCTGCGGGTCGCGGTCAGCCCACTGGTGGCGGTGGTCCGCGTTGCGGTGAAGAAGCACCCGGACGTGCGCATCTCCACGGCCCCGAACGCGATCCGCCCGCACTCCACGGTGGCCTCCGGTCCGACCAGGCCCTCACCGGCGCGCCCGCCGAGCCCCAGTTGACCGGTGGGCGCCAAGGTTCCGAACGAGGTCACGTACAGGGGGTTGTAGATGCCGCCTGACCCCGCCATCACGACCACGCCACCACCGTCGGGCAGCACGGCGAACCGGTTGGTGGAGAAGGCCTGTCCGGTGGGCGCGGTGGCCACGGTGACGGGGCCGCCGAAGGCCGTCCCGTCGCCGCGCTGGAGCTGGAATGTGCCGCGCGTACCAGGGTCGACGCTGCCCACATAGACCCCGCCGGCGCCGTCCTGCTCCACCGTGGCGAAGTCACCGGGCGCCATGGTCACCGGGTCGCTGACTGTCATGTCGTTCACCCGGCGCAGTTGCGGGATTCCGCTCAGGCCCGGCTTGGCCAGCAGCAGTGTGCCCGCGGGCCCGGGGGCCAACGACGGTTCGCCGGCCGGCCCGATCTCGGCGCGCTGCCAGGTGGCGACGTTGTTCGGGCTCCCCTGGCCGCTCCACCGGCCCAGCCAGCCGTTGGCGTTGGCGTCGGTCCAGGCGGCGATCGGCACACCGCCCTCGCTGGCCACCCGCCCGTCGTAGGCCTGGACGCCCGGCCCGAGCAGGGCCGTGGCCACCGATGTCTGGCCGGCGGTGTAGGCCTGCACGCTGGTGCCGCCGGTCACGGTGTCGGTGATCCCCAGGATGCTCGGTGCTTCCGGCGGGCCGAACACCGCGGCGTCGTGGACGGACATGTCGCCGATCCACGTGCGCGGGGCGAACGTGGTGCCACCGTCGGCGCTGAAGTCCAAGAAGGTCGCCGTGGCATCCTCGTACTCGGGGGTGTTGTTCGGCGGCCGGCCCGGGATGGGCACGCCGTCGTAGGGATAGCGGCTGCTCACCAGGGCGAGGTCGTCGCCGAGCGCCAGCGGCTGGACCCCGTTGATGTTGGTGACGCCGATGTCCGGCAGGTAGGCCTCCGGCCAGCGCTTGACCGAGTCGCAGGCCGAGGCCCCGCGCGGCAGCCGGCAGTAGACCTCCACGTCCCCCGGGCGGTCGGGCGTGCCGCGCTCGACCCAGGTGATGTGGGCGGTCCCCGCCGCGTCGAGCAGCACCCTGGGCTCCGTGACGGCGTCCGCCAACTGGATCAGCGGGCGGGCCGGGGGTTCGACCGGCGTGACGGGTACGACCTTCCGCTTGGGCTTGTAGCCGGGAGTCGTGTACACGCGCTTCTTCTTGGGCTTCTTCTTCGCGCTCACATGGCGGTCCCACGGGGTGGTCAGCGTCGTGTCCGGGCCGTCACTGGCGACCGATTGCGCATGCGCGGGGAGCGGGGTCACCAGGAGGACCCCCGCTGCCAGCGCGGCCGCGAAGCGCATGCCGCACCCTGGCACGGGTGGGCGCGGCCGCGCCATAGGGTGAACGGCTACACGTGGGTGCCCGCGACAAGGTCGCTGCGCAGCAGCAGGCCGTCGAGCATCGCCATGATCTCGTCGGGGAACTCCAGAGGCACGAAGTGTGTGCCCTGCAGGACGTGGACCTCCGCCTGCTCGATCCGCTCGGCGAAGGCCACCACATCGCGCATCGAGGTCATCACGTCGAAACCACCAGCCACGACGGTGATCGGGCACTCGACGAACGAGGGGTCCATCGGCTCGTGATCGGCGGCAGCCACCATGAGCCGGAAGTACCACTCGAAGTCGTGCTCGAGGAACGCCTGGATCCAGGGCACCACGTCTTTGGTCCGCGCGCTGGGGAGCATGAAACCGCTGTGCCGCAGGACCTCGGCGAACGCCGGGCCCTTGGGCACCACCCGCGCGAGTGCGGAAAGTGGCCCGCCGATGGCCTGGCCGGCCCGGCTCACCAGCAGGCCCGACTGCTTGCGCAGAGGCTTGGGAACCAAGAGGTTCGAGAAGGCCGCGTCGAAGGTCCCACCCGGCACGCCGGCGCACATGAGCATGCCCGCGACCTTCTCCGGGTGCTCGGCGGCGATCTCGAAGCTGACGTTCACGCCCAGTGACCAGGCCACCAGCAGCGCACGGTCGATCCCGACGTGGTCCATCAGCGCCAGTGCGTCGGCGACGTGGTCCTCGACGCGGATCGCCTCGGGGTCGGCAGGGCGTCCGGAGCCCAGGCCGCCGCGGTGGTTCCAGCCCACGACGCGGTACCCGCAGTCGGGATCCAGCAGGCGCGGCCAGGCCTCAGGTGGCACGCCGAGACCGTTGCAGACCACGATCGCGGGGCCGTGCCCGTCATTGCTCCAGCCGAGCACCTGCGTGCCGTCGGTGCTGGTGAAGGTGAACGTCGAGTACATCCTGTCCAGTGTCGCAAGGTCGCGGATCGAGTCCGTGCACCGGTCACCCGGACGAGCGTCCGCTCGGCAGCCCTTCCCCGCGGCGCGGCTGGCAGCATTGAAGGTGTTGCGGTCCGTGCTATCGAAGCGGGTGGTCCCCATGTATCGATCTCTCTTCGCCACAATCTGCGCCGGTGCGATCGGCTTCGCGTTGTTGGGAGCCGCGCCGGCGACCGGGGACGAACGCCAGCGTGACGCGGCTCTGCCGTCGGTATCCGCCACCGGCGACGATCCTGGACGGCCGTACATCGTGACGCTGACGAAGCGCACGTCGGTCTCCGCGGCGCTGTCATCGCAGACCGTTCTGGCGAACCTGACCGGGCCGGTCTTCCGCGGGGCGGTGGTGCAGGCCACCGCCGCACAGGTGCAGGAACTGCGCGACGACCCGGGTGTGGTGGCCGTCGAGCCGGACCGGCAGGTTCGGACCATGGACGAGCAGCGGACCGCGTCGGTGGCCAACTCGTGGGGCCTCGATCGCACGGACCAACGGAACCTGCCGCTGAACGGTGACTACTCCCCGCCGGCCACCGGCGCCGGGACACACGTCTTCGTCATCGACACGGGGATCAACTCCAGTCCGGAGTTCGCGGGCCGGCTCGGCTTCGGCGCCTACTCGCCCGACGTCGCAACGAGCGCGAGTGACTGCAACGGACATGGCACCCACGTGGCCGGGACCGTGGGGTCAACCACGTACGGCATGGCGCCGGGCGTCATCCTGCACCCCGTGCGCGTCCTCGCCTGCGACGGGTCCGGGCCGACGAGCGCGAGCATCGCCGGGATGAATTGGGTGGCTGCGAACGCACCGGCCCACTCCATCGTGAACATGAGCCTCGGCGGGCCCTTCTCATCCGCGCAGAACAGCGCGGCGGCTGGGCTCGTTGCGCTGGGCATCCCGGTGGCCGTCGCGGCGGGCAACGACAGCGTCAATGCCTGCACCGTCTCGCCGGCCAGCGAGCCGTCCGTGCTCACCGTGGGGGCGGTCGACTCCTCGGACCAGGACACGTCATTCTCCAACTGGGGGTCCTGCCTCGACCTGTACGCCCCGGGCCAGGGCATCGTGAGCACCAACTACCTCGGCGGCGCCGGCGTGAGCAAGAACGGCACCTCGATGGCCAGCCCGCACGTGGCAGGTGCTGCCGCCATCTACTGGGAGCTCTACCCGGGCGCCGGCGCTGCGGCAGTGCAGGCGGCGGTCATGAGCCAGGCGACGACAGGTGTCATCAGCTACCCGTACGGGCAAGCAGGATCTCCGAACGTCAACCTCAACGTGCAGTTCCCGACCCCGGTGCCGCCTGGCGCGCCGGGAGCCGTGAGTGCCGCACCCGGCAATGGTTCCGCCACCGTCTCCTGGCAGCCGCCGGCCAGTGACGGCGGCAGCCCCATCACGGGGTACACCGTCCTGACCTCGACCGGGCAGCCGGGCTGCACCGCCGCCGGGGAGCCCCCAGCTGCGTGGTGCCCGGCCTGGCCAACGGCTCGTCGTACAGCTTCGCAGTCACAGCCCACACGGCCTGGGGCACGAGCCCGGTTTCCGCATGGTCGGCGGCAGTGGTGCCCAGCACGGTGCCCGGGTCGCCCCGCAGCGTGAAGGTCAAGGTCCGCCGGGGCAAGGCTGTGGTGCGTTGGTCCTGGCCGACGTCGGACGGTGGCGCCGCGATCTCGTCGTTCCGCGTGTTCGCCTCGCCGGGCACCCGGGCCTGCCAGACGAGTGGTCGCACGAAGTGCACGGTGAAGCGGCTCAAGTCCGGCAAACGCTACCGCTTCACGGTGTATGCGTTGAATGCGAACGGTGCGGGTCCAGCCGGTACGAGCCGGAGGGTGAGGATCAGATAGGTCGCAGCAGCCCAACCCCCCCGGCGATACCCTGACGCCATGGCCGACATGAAACCGCGCAGTTCCGTTGTCACCGATGGCCTCGAACGCGCCCCCGCCCGCGGTATGTTGCGCGCGGTCGGCATGAGCGACCAGGACTTCGACAAGCCGCAGATCGGGGTGGCGTCGAGCTGGAACGAGATCACCCCCTGCAACCTGTCCCTGGACCGCCTCGCGAAAGCGGCCAAGGAGGGTGTGCACGCTGCCGGGGGGTTCCCGCTGCAGTTCGGGACGATCTCGGTGTCCGACGGCATCAGCATGGGGCACGAGGGGATGCACTTCTCCCTAGTCAGCCGGGAGATCATCGCTGACTCCGTGGAGACGGTGATGAACGCCGAGATGCTCGACGGCATGGTGACCTTCGCCGGCTGCGACAAGAGCCTGCCGGGGATGATGATGGCCGCCGCCCGCTTGGACGTGGCATCGGTGTTCGTCTACGCCGGTTCCATCCTGCCCGGCAAGGTCGGGGACCGCGATGTCACCATCATCGACGCCTTCGAGGCGGTCGGTGCGTGCGCGCGGGGTTTGATCACCCGTGAGGAGGTCGATGAGATCGAGCGGGCCATCTGCCCCGGTGAGGGTGCCTGCGGCGGCATGTACACCGCGAACACGATGGCGAGCATCGGCGAGGCCATGGGCCTGTCATTGCCGGGGTCGGCTGCCCCGCCCGCGGTGGACCGCCGCCGGGACACCTACGCCCGTCGCTCGGGGGAGGCTGTCGTCGAGCTGATCCGGCAGGGGCATCACGGCCCGGCAGATCATGACCCGCGAGGCGTTCGAGAACGCCATCACCGTGCTGATGGCACTCGGCGGATCCACCAATGCCGTGCTCCACCTGCTGGCGATGGCCCACGAGGCTGAGGTGGACTTGGAGCTCGAGGACTTCCACCGCATCGGTTCCCGGGTGCCGTTGCTGGGAGACCTCAAGCCCTTCGGCCGGTACGTCATGAGCGACGTGGACCGGGTCGGCGGCCTGCCCGTGGTGATGAAGGCGCTGCTGGAAGCCGGGCTGTTGCACGGCGACTGCATGACGGTCACGGGGCGCACGGTGGCGGAGAACCTCGCCGACCTGCAGCCGGCGGACCCGGACGGGAACATCCTGCACGCGGTCGACAGCGCACTGGACACCCACGGCGGCATCACCGTGCTGTCGGGGTCGATGTGCCCCGAAGGCGCCGTCGTGAAGAGCGCCGGGGTTCCGGTCGACGTCTTCGAGGGGTCGGCCCGGGTATTCGAGCGCGAGCAGGCCGCCATGGCGGCGCTGGAGGACGGCACCATTCAGGCCGGTGACGTCGTGGTCATCCGCTACGAGGGTCCGAAGGGTGGTCCCGGCATGCGCGAGATGCTGATGATCACCGGCGCCATCAAGGGGGCGGGCCTGGGCAAGGACGTCCTGCTCATCACCGACGGCCGCTTCTCAGGTGGCACCACCGGGTTGTGCGTGGGGCATGTCGCCCCGGAGGCGGCGGACGGCGGGCCGATCGCCCTGGTCCGCGATGGCGACCGGGTGCGTATCGACCTGAAGGACCGCACCCTGGACCTGCTGGTCGACGACGACGAACAAGCCGCTCGGCGGGAGGCCTGGCAACCGCTGCCGGCCCGCTACGAGCGGGGCGTGCTGGCCAAGTACGCCCGGCTGGTGGGTTCGGCCTCGCGCGGCGCGGTCTGCGACTGATCCGTGCGCATAGGCGTCGCGGTCCTGCCCGCGGATCCTTGGCCGCAGGCTGCAGTTCGGGTTCAGCAGCTGGAGGCGCTCGGGTATGCGCACCTGTGGACCTACGACCACCTTTCCTGGCGACGGTTCCGCGATTCCGACTGGTTCGGCGCAGTGCCGTGGCTGACCGGGGTCGCTGCGGTCACCGAGCGCATCCGGGTGGGAACGCTGGTCGCGTCCCCGAACTTCCGGCACCCGGTGACGCTGGCCAAGGATGTGCTGACCCTCGATCACGTCAGCGGCGGGCGGCTGACACTGGGCATCGGCGCTGGCGGCACCGGGTACGACGCGACGGTCTTCGGCAATGCGGTGCCCAGCCCCCGGGAGCGCGCCGACCGCCTGGGCGACTTCCTCGAGGTGATGGACGGGCTGCTGACCCAGCCCACGTTCTCATCGGACAACCCCCGCTACCCGGTCGATGCCGCGCAGAACATCCCCGCGTGCGTGCAGCATCCGCGAGTGCCCTTCCTGGTGGCTGCCGCGGGTCGGGGCACGCTGCGCATGGCGGCCCGCTACGGGCAGGGGTGGGTCACGTATGGCAGGGATGGCGATCAGTCGCTGGCGGAGTTGGAGGCCGTGGTCCTGGCGCAGGCGGCCGTCCTCGACGAGCAGTGTGAGCGCCTGAGCCGGGATCCTGCGACCATCGACCGGGTGCTGGTGTCGTCGCACCGACTCACGGGCGTGGACGTGGTCGAGCACCTGCTGGGGATCTGCGAACGCGTCGGCATGACCGACCTCATCGTGCACGACCCCCGGCCCGGCGACAGCGAGCTCGACGCCGACCCGCAGGTGATGGCGGCGATCGCCGCGGCGTTCCTGTGACTGGCCCCGTCCGACACGGGCCCCGGGTTGGCAGTCTGTGGGCCGCAGGATACTCTGAACGGGTGCAGCACCTGATTCTCGTAAGTGAGCGCGTCTGAGCCCCTCCCGGGACAGGCGCGCTACCCTCCGTTACCCATTCGGGTCGGGGGGTTTTTCGTTGCAGGAAGGATGACCATGGCCGAGCACATGACCGGCGCCGCCAGTCTGATCAAGTCGCTGGAGCATGCCGGGGTCGACACCGTATTCGGCATCCCAGGTGGTGCGATCCTGCCTGCCTACGACCCGCTGATGGACTCCAAGCAGGTGCGCCACATCCTCGTGCGCCACGAGCAGGCCGCCGGTCACGCGGCGGAGGGCTACGCGCAGACCTCCGGCAAGGTGGGCGTCTGCATGGCCACCTCCGGGCCGGGCGCGACCAACCTCGTCACCCCCATCGCCGATGCCTACATGGACTCGGTCCCGATCGTCGCGATCACCGGCCAGGTGCCGAGTGCCGCGATCGGCACGGACGCCTTCCAGGAAGCTGACATCTCCGGCATCACCATGCCGATCGTCAAGCACAACTACCTCGTCACCGATCCCGCGGAGATCCCGCGCGTGATCGCCGAGGCGTTTCACCTGGCAGGCACCGGGAGGCCGGGGCCAGTCCTCGTGGACATCAGCAAGGACGCCCTGGCCTCCCGAACAACCTTCGAATGGCCCGATTCCGTCGAACTGCCCGGTTACCGGCCGAACACCGTGCCGCATGGGAAGCAGGTCAAGGAAGCGGCCAAACTCATCGCGAAGGCGAAGCGGCCGGTGCTCTACGTGGGCGGCGGCGTGGTGCGGGCAGGTGCCTCGGCGGAACTGTTCGAACTGGCGGAGATGACCGGTATCCCGGTGGTGACCACGCTGATGGCCAGGGGCGTCTTCCCGGACAGTCACCGGCAGAACCTCGGCATGCCCGGGATGCACGGCACCGTCCCCGCGGTCGGGGCGTTGCAGAAGGCCGACCTGCTCATCGCCCTCGGCACGCGGTTCGACGACCGGGTCACCGGTCACCTGGATTCCTTCGCCCCTGAGGCCAAGATCATCCACGCCGACATCGATCCGGCCGAAATCGGCAAGAACCGCCACGCCGACGTGCCGATCGTGGGGGATGCGAAGGCCACGATCCTGGCGCTCATCGACGCCCTGAAGCACCGCAAGGACGACATCGACATCGCGCAGTGGTGGCAGTTGATCGACGGCTGGGTCGAACGCTTCCCGCTCGGCTACGAGGAACACCCGGATGCCCTCGAACCGCAGTACGTGCTGGAGCGCCTCGGCCAGATCGTCGGACCGGACGCGATCTATGTGGCAGGCGTCGGCCAGCACCAGATGTGGGCCTCGCAGTTCATCGGATACGAGAAGCCGGGCCACTGGCTCAACTCCGGCGGGCTGGGGACGATGGGGTACTCGGTGCCGGCTGCGATGGGGGCCAAAGTCGGGGCGCCGGACAAGGTGGTCTGGGCCGTCGACGGCGACGGCTGCTTCCAGATGACCAACCAGGAGTTGGCCACCTGCGCCATCAACAACATCCCCATCAAGGTGGCGTTGATCAACAACTCCAGCCTGGGCATGGTCCGGCAGTGGCAGACCCTGTTCTACAACGAGCGGTACTCCAACACCGATCTGCAGTCCCACCAGTTCCCGGACTTCGTGAAGCTGGCTGAGGCGTACGTGTGCTACGGCCTGCGGGCCGACAGCCGCGACCAGGTCGATGTCGTGATCGAGAAGGCCATGGCCCTCAACGACGCACCAGTGGTCATCGACTTCCAGGTCCACCGCGACGCGATGGTCTGGCCGATGGTGCCGGCCGGTACCAGCAACGACCTCATTACAACCGCGCGCGACCTCGCGCCGGCCTGGGACCGGGAGGACTGATGAGCCGTCACACACTGTCCGTGCTCGTGGAGAACAAGCCGGGTGTGCTTGCGCGCATCGCCGGGCTGTTCAGCCGCCGCGGCTTCAACATCGACTCCTTGGCGGTGGGGCCCACGGAGAACCCGTCCGTGAGCCGCATGACGATCGTGGTCAGCGTCGACAAGTTGCCGCTGGAGCAGGTGACCAAACAACTCAACAAGCTGATCAACGTCCTGAAGATCGTCGAACTCGACGACAACTCGGTGCAGCGCGAGCTCGTCCTCGTCAAGGTCAAGGCCAACAACGAGATGCGTTCCAACGTGCTCGAGATCGCCACGCTGTTCCGGGCGAAGGTGGTGGACGTGGCACCGGAGACGCTGACCGTCGAAGCCACCGGAAGCCGCGACAAACTCGAGGCGCTGCTGCGGGTGCTGGAGCCGTACGGGATCAAGGAACTCGTTCAGTCCGGGGTGGTGGCCGTCGGCCGCGGTGGCAAGTCGATCTCCGACCGTTCCCTGCGCGCAGTGGACCGCAGCGCCTAGTGGAGAGCGCCGCCCGCCTCGCGCCGGTCCTGGGACTCGTGGTGCTCGTGGCGACCTGGGGTCGCAGTCTCTCCGGAGTGCTCGCGTTCGTCATCGGATTCGTGCTCGTGGCGGCGGTGCTGGCGGCAGTGCACCATGCGGAAGTGGTGGCGCACCGCGTCGGCGAACCGTTCGGATCGTTGGTGCTGGCGGTGGCGGTGACGGTCATCGAGGTGGCCCTCATCGTCGCGCTGATGACCAGTGGTGGCGTGAAGGCCGAGACCCTGGCCAGGGACACGGTGTTCAGCGCCATCATGATCACCACGTTGGGCATCGTGGGGGTTTCGCTGCTCGCCGCGACCTTGCGCCGACCGATCGTGAAGTTCAACTCCGAGGGGGCCGGCGGCGCGCTGGCGACCATCGGGACGCTGGCGGTGCTCACCCTGGTGATACCCACGTTCACCAGAAGCTCGCCCGGCCCGACGTTCACCCCCGGGCAACTGGCATTCGCCGCGGTGGCCTCGCTGTCGCTGTATCTGTTGTTCGTATTCGTGCAGACCGTGCGGCACCGGGACTACTTCCTGGACCGCAGCGGCCACGAGGACGATCACATGCCGCCGCCGGACAACCGGACCGCGGGGATCAGCGTCGGGCTGCTGCTGGTCTCCCTGGTGGCTGTCGTCGGCTTGGCGAAGACGCTGTCGCCGACGATCGAGTCCGCGGTGCTGGCAGCAGGACTGCCGCTGGCATTCGTGGGTGTCATCATCGCGCTGGTGGTGCTGCTGCCGGAGGGCCTCGCGGCCTTGCGTGCCGCCCGCTTGGGCCGCGTGCAGACCAGCCTGAACCTGGCCTTCGGGTCGGCCATGGCCAGCATCGGCCTGACGATCCCCACGATCGCCGTGGCCCAGATCTGGCTGTCCACGAAATTGCAGTTGGGACTCGGTCCGCTGCAGATAGTGCTCCTGGCGATCGCGCTGTTCGTATCGACACTGACTGTGGTGCCGGGGCGGGCCACTCTGCAGCAGGCCGGGGTGCACCTGGCCGTGTTCGCGGCCTTCCTCGCGGTCTCGGTGGCACCATGACGCCTGCGACGATCCCCCACCTGAGAGACTGTGACACACCCGTACAAGGAGAATGAAGTGGCTGAACTGTTCTACGAAGACGACGCCGATCTGTCGATCATCCAGGGCCGCAAGGTGGCCATCCTGGGGTACGGATCGCAGGGGCACGCCCACGCGCTGAACCTGCGTGACTCCGGTGTCGACGTGCGGGTTGGTCTGGCCGAGGGGTCGAAGTCGCGGGCCAAGGCCGAGGCCGAGGGCTTGCGTGTCGTCGACCCGGCAACCGCCTGCGCGGAAGCCGATCTGATCATGGTGCTCGTCCCGGACCCGGTGCAGCGCGGCCTGTACGCCGAGGCCATCCGCGACAACCTCGAGTCCGGTGACGCGCTGTTCTTCGCCCACGGCTTCAACATCCGGTTCGGTTACATCCAGCCGCCCGCGGACATCGACGTGTGCATGGTGGCTCCCAAGGGGCCCGGGCACCTGGTGCGACGGGAGTACACCTCCGGGCGGGGCGTCCCGTGCATCGTGGCCGTCGAGCAGGACGCGACGGGCAACGCGTGGGCACTGGCCCTGTCCTACGCCCGCGCCATGGGGTCCTTGCGCGCCGGCGGCATCAAGTCCACATTCACCGAGGAGACCGAGACCGACCTGTTCGGCGAGCAGGCGGTCCTGTGTGGTGGGGCATCCGCGCTCGTCCAGGCCGGATTCGAGACATTGGTCGAGGCCGGCTACCAGCCGGAGGTCGCCTACTTCGAGTGCCTGCACGAGCTCAAGCTCATCGTCGACCTCATGTACGAGGGCGGCATCGCCAAGCAGCGCTGGAGTGTGTCCGACACCGCCGAGTACGGGGACTACGTCTCCGGCCCGCGGGTCATCGACGCGCATGTGAAGCAGAACATGAAGGACGTCCTCGGCGACATCCAGTCGGGCGCGTTCGCCCAGCGGTTCATCGACGACCAGGACGCCGGTGCGCCGGAATTCGCGGCGATGCGCCAGGCAGGCGAGCAGCACCAGATCGAGGAAGTCGGCCGCGAACTGCGCCAACTCATGGCATGGGTGGCCACCGACGACGACTACACGGAGGGCACCGCCGCGCGATGAGCGACGCACCGGAGCGGTTCGGTGCCGACCGCATCATCGCGTTCAGCGACGCCGTGGTGGCGATCGCGATCACGGTGTTGCTCCTGCCGCTGGCGGACATCGATGTCACGAACGGCGACGTGTTCGCCGCGCTGCAGGACCACGGGCAGTTGCTCGGAGGGCTGACCCTGACCTGGCTGATCATCGCCGTGTTCTGGGTGGGCCACCACCGGCTGTTTAACCGGGTGAAGGCCGTGGACGGCCTGACCCTATGGCTGAACTTCGGCTGGCTGTTCGCCATCGCGCTGCTGCCGCTGCCGACGAACATCGTCATCGGCAACGACCCCAGCCGGCAGGTGACCGGGTTCTACATCGGCTGGATGGCGCTGATCAGTCTGCTGCTGACGCTGATCCTGTGGCACGTGCGTCGGACGCCCGGGCTGATGTCCACGAAGGTCGACTCGGAGTCGGCGCGGGAGGCACAGATCCGGACCACGTTGATCACCGGCGTCTTCCTGTTCTGTTTGCTGGTGGCCCTGGTCGCTCCGGAGACCGCACTATGGTTCCTGCTGCTGCAGATGCCGGTCGACACCGTTGCCCGGCGCCTGGCGGACCGCACCGCCGCGCGGTGATCGAGGCGCTCACGCCGATCGTCGGCCGGCATCAGGCGACCCCGCTTGCGGGCGGTGACATCTGCCGTGCCTTCCGCGTCCAGGCCCGGGGCCGGGTCTTCTTCGCCAAGACCCCGCGGCGACCCGACCCGCACCTGTTGGTGGTGGAGGCGCAGGGTCTGCAGCGGATAGGCAGCGCGGTACCGGGACTCACCCCGCAGGTGGTGCGCAGATCCGCAGTGGCTGGTCCTGGAGTGGGTCGAGGCGGGCCGGCCGACACGGAGTGCGGCGCGTGACCTCGGCCGCCGACTGGCCGCCCTGCACCGGTGTTCGCCCGGCCACTTCGGCGACGGCCCGGAGCATGGTCGGATCGGCTCGGTGGCCATGCCGGCCGGGCGATTCGACTCGTGGCCGCAGATGTACGCCGAACTCCGGTTGCGCCCGCTGCTCACGACGGACCTGCCGGCGTGCGCGGAACTGGTGGAGGTGTTGTCCGACGCGCCTCAGTGGGCCGGTTCGCCGGAGCCCGCGAGTCTGCTGCACGGCGATCTGTGGGCCGGCAACCTCATCTGGTGCGATGAGCCCCGGCTGGTCGATCCGGCATGCCACGTGGGGCACCGGGAGACCGATCTGGCCATGCTGGCACTGTTCGGCGCGCCGCACCTCGACGAGCTGTTGCAGACGTACGACGCGGCGTTCCCGCTGGGGGCCGGCTGGCGTGACCGGATCGGGTTGCACCAGCTCTGGCCGCTGCTGGTGCACCACCGCCTCTTCGGCGCAGGGTACGGCGCCCGTGCCGAGGCCATCGCCACGGGCTATCTCCGGGCGGTGTGAACCCCATCCGTACCATCGAAGGGTGAGCAAACCCATCGTCCTGATCGCCGAAGAACTCTCACCCGCCACCGTCGACGCACTGGGTCCGGACTTCGAGATCCGCCGCACGGACGGGGCCGATCGCCAGGCTCTGCTGCGGGACATCGTGGACGTGGACGCCATCCTCGTGCGATCCGCGACCCAGGTCGACGCCGAGGCGCTGGCCGCGGCGAAGAAGCTCAAGGTCGTCGCGCGCGCCGGCGTGGGGCTCGACAACGTCGACGTGGACGCCGCCACCCAGGCCGGCGTGATGGTCGTCAACGCCCCGACCTCCAACATCGTCAGCGCCGCTGAACTCGCAGTGGCGCTGCTGCTGGCCAGCGCCCGCAACATCTCCCCGGCCCACGCTGCGCTGAGGCAGGGGGAGTGGAAGCGCTCGAAGTACACCGGGGTCGAGTTGGCTGACAAGACGGTCGGGGTGGTGGGCCTGGGCCGCATCGGTCTGCTGGTGGCTCAACGTCTCAGCGCCTTCGGGGTACGGCTGGTCGCCTACGACCCCTACGTGCAGCCCGCCCGTGCCGCCCAACTGGGCGTGAAGCTGCTGTCGCTGGAGGAGTTGCTCGAGCAGTCCGATTTCATCACCGTGCACCTGCCGAAGACCAAGGAGACGGTCGGGCTCATCGACGCCGGCGCCTTGAAGCTCGTCAAGCCGAGCGTCCACATCATCAATGCCGCGCGCGGCGGGATTGTCGACGAACAGGCCCTGTTCGACGCGCTGGCGGAGGGCCGGGTCGCCGGAGCTGGCGTGGACGTCTACGGCAAGGAGCCGTGCACCGACTCCCCACTCTTCGCCCTGGACAACGTCGTGGCGACCCCGCACCTGGGGGCCTCCACCGACGAGGCGCAGGAGAAGGCCGGGATCGCAGTGGCGAAATCGGTACGACAGGCCCTCGGCGGTGAACTGGTGCCCGACGCCGTCAACGTCCGTGGCGGGGTGATCGCCGAGGAGGTCCGCCCGTTCATCGAGCTGGCCGAGCACCTCGGGCGCATCGCCACCTCCATGGCCCCCTCGGCGGTCGCGCAAGTCACCGTGGAGGCGCTCGGGGAGATCAGTGCCTTCGACGTGAGCGTGCTGGAACTGTCCACGCTCAAGGGCATGTTCTCGGTCCTCATCGACGACCCGGTGTCCTACGTCAACGCGCCGGTCCTCGCCCGCGACCGGGGTGTGGTGACGGCGCTGGTCACCGAGGGTGACTCCCCGGACCACCGGTCAGTGGTGCGGGTGCGGATGGCATGCGCCGACGGGCAGTCGATGGTCGTCGCGGGAACCGTGTTCGGGGTCCGCGACAGCGAGAAGCTCGTCGAGGTCAACGGCCTCGACCTCGACCTCCCGATCAGCGAGCACATGCTGGTGTTCCGTTACGAGGACAAGCCCGGCGTCGTCGGGATCGTCGGGCAGCTGCTGGGTGATGCCGGAGTCAACATCGCCAACATGCAGGTGGGCCGGGATGCCGCCGGCGGTCTGGCACTCGTCGCCTTGACGGTGGACAGCGCGGTCGATCCGCAGACGGTCGCGGCGATCGCGGCTCGCATCGGTGCGGACTCCGGCGCAGCAGTCGACCTGGTGTAGCGCGCCAGCATCCCCCTGCACGGGGGAGCGCGTTGCGCCGTCCCGCAGATAGTCTGACAGCGCCGCCGACCCCTGGGACTAGCGATGCTGCACAGTGAAGATCTCGATCAGATCAAGCGCCTCTACCTGTCGCCGTTGTTCGCCCGGTACGCGGAGCAGACAGCAATCGTCGCGCACCGACTGGAGGAGGATGGCCGGGATCCGCGGGTCGCGTATCAACTCATCCACGACGAGTTGATGCTCGACGGGAATGCCCGGCAGAACCTCGCGACGTTCGTGACCACGCTGATGGACGACGAGGCGGACAGGCTCTTCGCCGAGACCTACGACAAGAACATGATCGACAAGGACGAGTATCCGCAGACCGCGGCGATGGAGGCGCGGTGCGTGAGCATCATCGCCAACCTGTGGAACTCACCGGAGCACGACACCGCGATCGGGACGTCCACCATCGGCTCCAGCGAGGCGGTCATGCTCGCCGGGCTGGCGCTCAAGCGGCGGTGGCAGCAGAAGCAGAAGGAGGCCGGCAAACCCACGGACCGCCCGAACATGGTCATGGGCCAGAACGTGCAGGTCGTCTGGGAGAAGTTCTGCCGCTACTGGGACGTCGAGCCCCGCTACGCGCCGCTGGCCGAGGGCAGGCTGCACCTGACGGCCGAGGAGGCGGTCAGACTCGTCGATGAGAACACCATCGGGGTGGTCGCCATCCTCGGCTCCACCTTCGACGGGTCCTATGAGCCGGTCATCGACATCGCGCAGGCCCTCGACGCCGTCCAGCAGGACAAGGGCTGGGACATCCCTGTGCATGTGGACGCCGCGTCCGGCGGCTTCGTGGCGCCGTTCATCGACCCGGACCTGGAGTGGGACTTCCGGGTACCTCGGGTGCACTCCATCAACTCCTCGGGCCACAAGTACGGCCTGGTCTACCCGGGTGTGGGGTGGGTCGTGTGGCGGACTCACGAGTGTGTTCCCGAGGACCTGATCTTCCACGTGAACTACCTCGGCGGCGACATGCCCACCTTCACGCTGAACTTCTCGCGGCCGGGCAGCCAGATCATCCTGCAGTACTACCGCTTCCTCCGACTCGGTTTCGAGGGGTACCGGGCGATTCAGCAGGCCTGCCGCAACACCGCGATGTACATGGCCGCCGAGATCGCTGAGATGGGGCCCTACGAGTTGGCCACCGACGGCTCGGAACTGCCGGTCTTCTTCTTCACGCTCAAGGCGGACCGGAAGAACTACACGGTCTTCGACGTCTCGGCGAAGTTGCGTGAGCGCGGCTGGCAGGTCCCGGCTTACACGCTGCCGCCGGACCTCACGGACGTTGCAGGCCTGCGCATCGTGGTCCGCAACGGCTTCGGCAGGGACTTGGCCGATCTGCTGCTGGCGGATCTGGCGCACGCCACGGAGTTTTTCGAGAACCTCGACGGTCCGATGCCGGACGACCCCGACCACGCGGCGGGCTTCTCCCACTAAGTTCGTTCCTCGAGGACCTCCATGGTGTGGTCGTACAGGTCGGCCGCCAGTGTGGTGTCGCGGGCGCGCCCCTGCACTGCCGCGGGCTTGGACCGCACGAAGTACTGCCCGGTCACGTCGGCGGGCGCGTCCACGGCCAGGTACACCGACGTCGCGCACCCCTGGTCGAGGTCGTCGCGACCGTCGACCCGGAATCCCTCCGTGAGGAGTTTGGTGCCGATCACCCCGGGGTGCAGAGCATTGACGCTCACGGTGGCGCCAGGTCCGAGCCGGCGTGCGGTCTCCTGAGCCATGAGCAGGTTCGCGAGTTTGCTCTGGGCGTAGGCCGCGTAGTGGTCGTAGGGCCGATGTGCGAACTCCGGGTCCTCGAGGTCGAGGTCGGCCCGGCCGTGGGCGATGGACGACACGTAGACGACCCGCCCGCCCCCCGGCATGGTTGGGATCAGCGAGTCCGCCAGCAGGCTGGCCGCGAGGTGGTTGACCACCCAGGTCGCCTCGCCGGACGGCGCCAGCACCCGGTCGCGGGCATAGATCCCGGCGTTGTTGATGAGCACATCCGGGTGCAGTTCTGCGGCTTCGTCGGCCAGGCGCTGCACCTGGTGCAGATCCCCGAGGTCGGCGACCAGCCCGGCGACAGCCCCCACATCTGCCTGGGTCGCCTCGACCCTGTCGGGGTCGCGGCCGTGCACGATGACCTCGCAGCCGCGGGCGCGCAGGGTCTGGGCCGTGCGCAGGCCGATGCCGTCAGTGGATCCGGTGATGAGAACGGTCGTCATGGTGCCCATCCTGCGATGGGCTTCGGGGGTGCGCCACCGCACAGTTCAGTCGGATTTGCCGAAGCCGGCGTTCATCCCGAGCACCGCCCCGATGGCGGCCATCAGCCCGATCCACAGGGTGCTGCCGGTGAGGAACCAAATGACCAAGCCGACGGCGACGCCGCCGGCAATGCCCAGAGCCAGACCGCGCCCGTCGAAGGTGTTCATGACGGCCAAGGCTAGCGGAGGTCAGGAGACGCCGGCACGGGTCCGGAAGGTCGGCGAGATCCAGATCGGGGCGTTCTTGGAGGTCCCGCTGCGAACAGCCAGGATCCGGACCTTCATGCCCGGTGTCGACGTGCGGACCCGGTACCAGACCCGGCCCTCGTGTTTGCCCTTGAACTTGACGGGATCCGACCACGACTTCTGGCGCAACTGCTCCCACGCGACGATGAACTGGCCGGTGGCGGGGATCTTGTAACGGACGTAGCCGTCCTGGATGTCCAGGCGGATCCGGCGCACCTTACGAGTGGTGATCTCAGCGGGCTTGATGCTGGGCAGCGTCGCCCCGCTCGCGGACAGGCTGGTGATCGTGTCCAGCGCCGCGACCGGGTTCACCACGCCGAAGCCATACTCGTCGTCACGACCCGGGTCGCCCAGGTCCGTGGCCGTGCCCAGCAGCAGGTCCTCAGTGTCCAGGTTCAGGCCCAGGGTGCGTTCCCTCGACAGCGCGAGTGCGACGGTCGCGGTGACGAACGGGGTGGCCATCGAGGTCCCCGGCATGCGCACGTACGTGCCACCGCTGTAGGTGCTGAAGATGCCACGCGCGGAGTCGAAACTCCCGCTGCCACCCGGGGCCATGATGTCGACCTGTTTGCCCACCTCGGAGAACGAGGAGCGCTTCATCGCGCGGGTGACGGCCCCACCCCAGCACACCGGGGAAGGCCGCCGGGTACTGCACGGGGTTGTACAGCGAACCACCGGAGTCCAGGTAGGCGTTGCCCACAGCGGCCACGGTGATCACGCCCTTGGACTGGGCGTACTGGATCGCCTTCTGTTCCACGGAACTCGCCGAACCCGAGTAGCTCATGTTGAGCACGTCGGCACCGTGGTCGACCGCCCACACGATGCCCTGTGCGGAGTCACCGGCTCGCACCGACCCGCCGGCATCGGCCACCACGACGGGCATGAGCGACACCCCGGGCGCCAGTCCGACCCCGCCGATGGCGTTGTTCGCAGTCATGGCGATGATCCCAGCGACGTGTGTGCCGTGCCCGTTCGCGTCGGCCCGGCCGTCGGTGCCGTCCACGAAGTCCTTGCCGCGGACGAACAGCCCGGCGAGGTCGGGGTGCCGGGCCACCCCGGAGTCGATCACCGCCACCGTGACCCCGGCGCCGGTCGACGACGCCCACGCGGTCTCGGCCCCCAACGTGTCCAGCGCCCACTGCTCGCCGCGGGCCGGATCCGCCCCGGTCAGCGCGCGGGGTGGCATACCGGTCAGCCGGTGGGTGGCCACGTCGACTTCGACAGCGATCACCGCCGGGTCTGCTTGGACCTCCGCGATGGTCTGGGCGGCCGCGCTCTCCGACGGTGCCCGCTGCGTCTCGATGCGCAGTGAGTCGCCGTCCTGGACCGCGTACACGACGGTCATGGCGCCGGAGTCCCCGGATTCCTCGACCAGGTGTTGCGGATCCGTACTCACAGTCGGGGCAGGCTCGGTCCACTGCACGGAGACCGGCGTGGGCTCGGCGGATGGGACGACGACATCCTCGGCGGCCACCGGGGTCGTCCCCAGGGCCAGCGCCACACTCAGCGCGACCGGGGCCGCGACGATTCTCCACCTCACCTGTCCACGGTACGCCGAGGATGCGACATTCCCGCGACGAACCTGCCGCAGGTGCCGGATCAGGGGCGGTGGGCCCGGTTCACGGCGCTGACCACAGCCTTCAGCGAAGCGGTGACGATCGAGGAATGGATGCCCACGCCCCACAGCACCCGGCCGTCCACCGCGCATTCGAGGTAGGCCGCCGCCTTCGCGTCCCCGCCGGAGGCCAGGGCGTGTTCGTGGTAGTCGAGGACACGCACATCGGCGTGGTCGCGCAGGGCCTCGCAGAAGGCGGCGATCGGGCCGTTGCCATGACCGGTCAGTTCGACAGGCTCGCCGTCGTCGAGGAGGGTCGCCCGCACCACGGTGTCTCCCTCCACCTCACTGACCAGTTCGTGTTTGACCAGGGCGAAGCGGCCCCACGGAGCCTGCGGGTTGGGCAGGTACTCGTCGGTGAAGATGTCCCACATCTGCATGCCCGTCACCTCACCGCCCTCGTCGTCGGTGTGGTGCTGGATCACCGCCGAGAACTCGATCTGCAGCCGGCGCGGCAGTTCCAACTTGTGCTCGGTGCGCATGATGTAGGCGACGCCGCCCTTGCCCGACTGCGAGTTGACGCGGATGACCGCCTCATAGGACCGGCCTACATCCTGTGGGTCGATGGGCAGGTACGGGACCTCCCATTCGACGTCCCGGACGTCCTTGCCCTCCCGCGCGGCGATCACGTCGAGGGCCTTCAGGCCTTTGTTGATCGCATCCTGATGGGAGCCGGAGAACGCGGTGAAGACCAGATCCCCGCCGTACGGGTGGCGTTCGTGCACGGGCAGTTGGTTGCAGTACTCCACGGTCCGGCGGATCTCGTCGATGTCGGAGAAGTCGATCTGCGGGTCGACGCCCTGGCTGAACAGGTTCATGCCCAGGGTCACCAGGCAGACGTTGCCCGTGCGCTCGCCGTTGCCGAACAGGCAGCCCTCGATGCGGTCGGCACCGGCCAGGAAGCCCAGCTCCGCGGCCGCGACCGCGGTCCCGCGGTCGTTGTGGGGGTGCAGGCTCAGCACGATCGAGTCCCGGTGCGCCAGGTTGCGGTGCATCCATTCGATGGAGTCGGCGTAGACGTTGGGGGTGGCCATCTCGACGGTGGCGGGCAGGTTGATGATCACCTTGCGGTCCGGTGTCGGCTGCCACACCTCATTCACCGCGTTGCAGACCTCCACGGCGAACTCGAGTTCGGTCCCGGTGTAGGACTCCGGGGAGTATTCGAAGAAGACGTCGGTCTCCGGCACGGTGTCGGCGTACTTCAGACACAACTGGGCGCCGTGCACCGCGATGTCCTTGATGCCGTCACGGTCGAGACCGAAGACCACCCGCCGTTGCAGGGTGGAGGTGGAGTTGTACAGGTGAACGATGGCCTGCTTGGCCCCCCGGATCGATTCGTAGGTCCGCTCGATCAGGTGGTCACGGGCCTGCGTCAGCACCTGGATGACCACGTCGTCGGGGATGCGGTCCTCCTCGATGAGCTGGCGCACGAAGTCGAAGTCGGTCTGCGAAGCAGACGGGAAGCCCACCTCGATCTCCTTGTAGCCCATGCGCACGAGCAGCTCGAACATGCGCATCTTGCGCGCCGGGCTCATGGGGTCGATGAGGGCCTGGTTGCCGTCGCGCAGATCCACCGCGCACCAGCGCGGGGCCTCGGTGATCACGGTGTCCGGCCAGGTGCGGGCGGGCACGTCGATCCCGGCGAAGGGTTTGTAGCGGCGGAACGCCATGGGGGAGGGCTGCTGTTCGTTCATCGTGGCTCCTGGTTGCGATGGGGACGGGCAACCGGCGCGTCAGGGCTCCGCGACGAGGGGGCCGGTGATCAGGCCTCGCCGCGGCGGCTAAGCAGGAGCCCGCGCAACACCCCTGCAGGCTACCACGGCACGGGTGGGGGTACGTGAGGCCGACGCGGGACAATGGGCGGCATGCGACCCGTGATCGGACTGACCGCCTACGTCGAGCCGGCCCGGTGGGCGGCCTGGCACACCGACGCCACCTTGCTGCACGCCTGGTACCCGGAGGCGGTGATCCGCTCGGGCGGCATTCCGGTGCTGTTGCCCCCGCAGCAGGAAGCGGCGGCCGAACTGGTCTCGCGCATCGACGGGCTGATCCTCACCGGCGGGCCGGACATCGGCGCGACGATGTACGGCCAGGACCCGCATCCGAGCAACGACCGGCCCCGGCATCTGCGTGATGAGTTCGAGGTGGCGGTCTACCGAGCGGCCCGGGAGGTGGATCTGCCGGTATTGGGCATCTGCCGCGGATTGCAGATCATGGCGGTGGCCGAGGGCGGATACCTCACACAGCACCTGCCGGACGTGACGGATCTCCCACACCGCATCAAGCTCGGGACGTTCACCGAGCACACCGCGACCTTCGCGCCGGGGTCGATGATCAGCCAGTTGCTGGGTGCGGAGATGATCGTCAACTCCTCGCACCACCAGGCTGTGGCCGACCCGGGGCGACTGCAGGTCACGGGGCGGGCGGCCGACGCAACCATCGAGGCGTGCGAGGCGTCCGGGGCGCGGTTCGCCCTCGGCGTGCAGTGGCATCCGGAGCACGGCGGCGATGTGCGGTTGTTCCAGGCGCTGGTGGGGGCCTCGGCGCTTTAGGTGGGCGGACTCCAGCCGCCGCCATCACTTAGCCGGCGAGGCCGTGCAGTGCCGCAGCCACCAGCCGCCCGAGGGTCGGGAGGTGGTATCCGCCCTCTTGGACAGCGACGACCGGGACGCCGAGGGCTGCGACCTGCCGGGTAGCGCTGCGGTACCCCTGCTCGGAGACCCGCAGCGGGCTCTCGGGGTCGTCGGCCGCCGCGTCGACACCGAGGGAGAGCACCAAGGCGCCGGGGTCGAACCGGGCAACCGCCTCGATGGCGGTTCCCACTGCGGCCAACCAGCCCTGATCCCCCGTGCCCTCTGGGAGGGGGAGATTGAGGTTCGCCCCCTTGCCGGCCCCCCGGCCGGTCTCGTCGGAGAAGCCGAGGTAGTGCGGGAACCAGCCTGCGCCGGGGTCGACATGCACCGACGTCACCAGCACGTCCGACCGGTCGTAGAAGATCGACTGCGTCCCGTTGGCGTGGTGGGCATCCACGTCGACCACCGCCACCCGGTCGTGCCCGGCCGAGCGCAGCGCCTGTGCCGCGATGGCCGCGTTGTTCAGGTAGCAGGAGCCCCCGAAGGCGTCCCGCGTGACATGGTGACCCGGCGGGCGGCAGGCGGCGTATGCGGCAGCCGCCCCCGAGCAGACGAGGTCGACCGCGGTCAGGGCCGCGTCAGCCGCTGCTCGGGCGGCGGGATACGTACCCGGGCCGACCAGCGTCATCGTGTCGTAGCAGAAGCGGCCCGCGCGGGCGTGGGCGGCGGTCGGCGGACGCAGTGGCAGCCCTGACAGCAACCCCTGCGTGGGGAACAGGTATCCGACCACGCGGTCCTGACCGGGCTCCTCGGGCAAGCCCGCCGCCACCCACTGCGCATACGCGTCGGCAAGGTAGTCCAGCAGTGCGGCGTCGTGGACGGCCAGCACGGGTTCGTCGCCGTGAGCGGTTGCCGCAACGATCGGGTGGCCGGCCGCGGCCAGGGCGGCCCGAATTACCTCGAGCCGCTCGGGCACCTCGGTCCCGGGCGTGTGGATGCCGACCCACACCTCCCCGCCCGGCACATGGAGCAGGCAGTCGTCCGACCAGACCACGGGGAGCGTCATGTGCGGCATGATGCCACCATGCCGCCCGCCTTCCTCGCTCAACCCTGGGGTCGTTTCCCGACCGGTCCGACCGACTCTGTGCTCGACGTACCCGGGGCCGGGCTGGGCCACGCGACGATCGTCCGCGATGACGCCGACCCGCCGGCGGGCGCCGGCATCGCCCGGACCGGGGTGACTGTCGTCGACCCTGGGGGCGACGTCTGGGCCAGCCCGGTGCCGGCGGGGGTCGCGGTCCTCAACGGTGCCGGCGAGCTGACCGGAAGCCTGCAGATCCGCGAGTGGGGGCTGGTCGAGACCCCTGTCTTCCTCACCAGCACGATGCAGGTCGGCCGTGTCTATGACGCTGCGTGCCGGCTGCTCCTGGCTGAACAGCCGGAGATCGCGGACTCGGTGGTGATCCCGGTCGTGGGCGAGTGCGACGACTCGTGGCTCAACGACCCGCGCACCATGCATGTGACGGACGAGGACGTGGCCAAGGCGCTGGCCCAGGCGCGCCTCTCGGCCATGGAAGGCCTCCCCCCTGGGGGCCGGCCGGCATTGAGCGGTTGCGTGGGTGCGGGGACGGGGACCGTGTGCATGGGGTGGAAGGGCGGGATCGGGACCTCGTCGCGCATCCTGCCGGATGGCACCACTGTGGCCGTCGTGCTGCTCACGAACTTCGGCGCACCGCACCAATTGACGCTCCGGGGACGGGCGGTGGGGGAGGAACCGGCCTGGTGGGCGGCACACCACCCCGAGCCGGCAGGCTCATGCATCGGGGTCGTCGTCACCGACGCGCCGCTCGATCCAGCGGCAGCGACCCGCGTTGCAGCCCGGGTCGGTCTCGGGCTGGCGCGGTGCGGTTCGGTCGCACACCACGGCAGCGGCGAGATCTTCTGCTGCCTGGCCACCGGCCTGCGCGTGCCGCGTGGCGAGGTGCCCGGTCGCGACGCGTGGACCGGGTCCCGACTGGACGACCTGTTCGAAGCCACAGTGGACGCGACCGAGTCCGCGGTGTGGGACAGCCTCCTGTATGCGACCACGACCACGGGGCGGCGTGGCCTCACGGTGCCGGCACTGCCGCAGGCGCGGCTCGCAGCCCTGCTGGGACCCCGCTGAGCCAGCCTGCTCACGGGCCGGTCGGGCCCACCAGCCAGCAGGCGGCCTCGTGCCCGCCCGCCCCGGAAAGCATCGGGAGGGGCTTCTCCCGACAACTCGCGGCCACGTCGCGCGCCGCGCCGTCCCGCAGCGCAGGGCACCGGGGATGGAAGCGGCAGCCGGCCGGGATCGCAGTCGGGTCCGGGGGCTCGCCGGTGAGGACGATCGGGTCGACATGGTCGATCTCGGGCACCACCGACAGCAGTGCACGCGTGTAGGGATGCTTCGGCGCTGACAGCACCTCCTCGGTGGGGCCCTGCTCCACGATCCGGCCGAGGTACATGACCGCGATGCGGTCGGCGATGTTCCAGGCGACCCCGAGGTCGTGGGTGACGACCAGCAGGGACAACCCGAGTGACTCCCGCAGGGACAGCAGCAGGGCCAGGATCTCGCCCCCGGACGGACGCGTCCAGCGAACTCACCGGTTCGTCGGCGATGATCACCCGCGGCTGCAGCACCAGTGCCCCGGCGATCACCACGCGCTGGCGCTGGCCGCCGGACAACTCGTGCGGGTACCGCAGGAAGAACCGCTCCGGAGGCCGCAGACCGGCGCGCGCGAGCGCGTCCGCGACGGCGCCCCTCTCGTCACCGTCGAACTTGTGCACCCGCAGCCCCTCCGCGACCGCTTCGTACACCGACCGGCGTGGGTTGAGCGCTCCGGTGGGGTCCTGCAGAACGAGCTGCGTGGTGCGCCGGTGCTTCTTCAGTGCCGCTGAGGAGTACTCCAGCGGACGCCCATCGACCAGGACCTCGCCGCCCGACCGCCGTTCCAGGCCGAGCAGCGCCCGCGACAGTGTCGTTTTTCCACAGCCGCTCTCCCCGACGAGGGCGACGATTTCGCCGCGCCCGAGGCTCAGGTCGACACCGTCGACGGCGCGGGCGGCCCGGTTGCCCCGCCCGTGGAACGTGACCTCCAGGCCGCGGGCCTGCAGGACGGAATCGCTCACGTGCCCACCTCCGGGGCGAACAGGCAGGACGACCAGCGCCGATCACCGGAGGGGCGCAGCGCCACGTCCGTGGTCGCGCACTCGTCGCGTGCGACGGGGCAGCGCGGGTGGAACGCGCATCCTGAGGGCGCCTCGCCGGGGAACGGCGGGTCGCCCGGCAGGCCGCCGGGGCTGTAGCGGAAGCGCCGGTCCCCGATCCGCGGGTACGCGTCGCCCAGCGCGCGTGAGTAGGGGTGATGGGCCTGCTCGAAGACCTGGTCCGATGGACCGAGTTCGACGACCTGACCGGCGTACATGACAGCGAGGTCGTCGCAGGTGGACGCGAGGACGGACAGATCGTGGGAGATGAAGACCATGGCCAGGCCGAGATCCCGAACCCGTTCGGTGAGGACGTCCAGAACTTGCTGTTGGACCATCACGTCGAGGGCTGTCGTGGGCTCGTCGGCCACGATCAGTCGTGGTCCGCAGGCCAGCGCCATGGCGATCATCACCCGCTGCTTCTGCCCTCCGGACAACTGGTGCGGGTACGACTGGGCTACCCGGGAGGGCAGGCCCACCTGCTCCAGCAGATCCCCGACGCGGGCGCGTGCCGTCGGTTCCGACACGGACTTCTCGTGCAGCCGGATCGGCTCGGCGATCTGCCGGCCGACGCGCTGCACCGGGTTCAGCGCGTGCATGGCTCCCTGGAACACCACCGAGGCGCTCGCCCAACGGACCGCGCGCAGACGTCCCCACTTCATCGTGAGGACGTCCTCGCCCTCGAGCAACACGCGCCCGGTGACGGTCGCGGACTTGGGCAGCAGGCGCAGGACGGTCGAGGTCACGGTGGTCTTGCCCGAGCCGGACTCCCCGGCCAGTCCCAGCGAACGCCCGGCATCGACGGTCAGGGACACCTCACGGGCCGCGGGAAGGTCGCCTTGCGCGGACCGGTAGGTGACGCTGACGTCCTGCAGTTCCAGAACGGCCATGTCAGCGACCCCCGAGCCGCGGGTTGACAATCTGCTCGAGCGCTCGGCCGATCATCGTGAAGGAAAGCACCACCAGGACGACGCACAGTCCGGGTGGACCGATGTACCACCAGGCTCCTGCGGAGACCGCGCCATTGGAGAACGCCTGGTCCAGCGTGGCGCCCCACGACGGTCGCAACGGGTCGCCGAGTCCCAGGAACGACAGCGTCGTCTCCGAGAGGATCGCGATCGCGACGGTGAGGGTGGTGTTCGCCAGCACAAGGGGGAACACATTGGGGAGCACGTGACGGGTCATCTGGTGCCAGTTGCCGCTGCCCAGCGCCCGGGACCGCTCCAGGTACGGTCGGCCTTCGACCGACAGGGTCTGAGCCCGGATGAGTCGCGCGGTGCCGGCCCACGACGTGACGCCGATGACGACGATGATGGTCAGCGTCGAACCACCGCCGAGGACGGTCGCCAGCACGATGGCCAAGGGGAGGAACGGGATCACCAGCACCCAGTCCGTCAGCCGTTGCAGAGTGGCGCCACCCAGCCCGGTGTAGTGACCGGAGGCGATCCCCACCGATGTCCCGATGAGCATGGAGATCAGGGTCGCAGCGATGCCGACGGTCAGGGACACCCGCGCACCCCACGCCAACAGGGCCATCATGGACCGCCCCGAGTCGTCGGTGCCCAGCCAGAACTCCCCAGACGGGGGCGCCAGCAGCTCTCCGGTGGCCCGCGTCACGCTGATGGTGTCCGGCGGGAACAGCACCGGGGCCAGCAGCGCCATCAAGGCGAAGAAGGCCAGGATCCCCAAACCCACCATCCCGGCCCGGTGCGTGCGGAACTGGCGCCAACCGCGCCCGAGAGCCTCGCGCCGGCGGATCCGGGCGATGGCGCGACGGCCCTGCGGCGGGGCCGATGCTCCGCCGCTCTGCTGGTCGCCGGCCATCACTGCCTCACTCTCGGGTCGATCACGGCGTAGAGCAGGTCCGCCACGAGATTCGCCAGCACGACGCCGATGGAGAAGAGCAGGAAGATCGCCTGCAGCAGCGCGACGTCGGGGCCGCGCAGAGCCTCGTAGGACAGCAGCCCCAGACCCGGCCAGGAGAACACGGTCTCCACCGTGATGGCGCCGGACACTGTGAAGCCGAGGTTCAGGAAGATGAGGGTGATGGTGGGCAGCAGGGCGTTGGGGACGGCGTGCCGGCGGCGCACGAACTTGTCCGACAGCCCTTTGGCCCGGGCTGTGGTCAGGTAGTCCTCGTCCATCTCGTCCACCAGCGAGGAGCGCATCACCAGTGCGTACTCGGCGAGGTAGACCATGGTCAGCGTCGCGACGGGCAGCACCATGTGCCATGCGACGTCGAGCCATCCTGCCAGGGATGATGTGTCCACGCCCGGCGACGAGATCCCCCCGATCGGGAAGATGCCGGGCAGACCGAAGACCCCGACGCCGAAGACGATCAGCAGGATCATGCCGAGCCAGAACTCGGGCATCGAGTACAGCGTGAGCGTGACTCCGGTGGAGACCTTGTCGAAGGACTTGCCGTTGCGCCACCCCGCCTTGATCCCGATCCAGACGCCGATGATCGAGGCCAACACGATCGCCGTGCCCACCAGCAGCAGCGTGGGCCAGATGCGCTCGGTGACCAGTTCCCAGACGGGCCGGTTGAACTGGGCCGAGTCGATCGTGCTGGAGAACGGGTTCCCCAGGTAGGCGAGGAACTGCTCGAGGACCGGACGGTTCAACTCGGCCCGCAGTTCGGCCAGTTGTTCGGGCGGCACGTTGCGCCCCCGCGTGTACATCCCGATGGGATCGCCGGGCAGGAGCCGGAACAGGAAGAAGTTCACCACCAGGACGAACAGGAGGGTGCCCAGCGCCGCCCCTGTCTTACGCAGGGCGAAGCGCGCCCCGGGGGACAGGCCCCCCTTCTGCGTTCGCGAGAGGGGCGGCGGGCCGGGGATGGGGTCGGGACCCCCGCCCCCGGCGACATCCTGGATCAGCGACACGGTTCCACTACTCCACGTCGTCGTCGGAACGCCCCCGGCGGCCGATCAGCACGCCGCCGAGCACCAGCCCCACGGCGACCAGTACGCCGCCGACGATGAGCGCCGGGCTGATCCCTCCGCCGTCGGACGATGCGGTGTCACCTTCTTCAGCGGACACCGGCTCGATGCTCTCGTACGACCAGGTGCCGTACTGGAACAGCAGCACCCCGTCCGGCTCGGGCTGCGGAGTGAAGTTGGTCCAGCGGTCCGAGCGGTAGGCCGTCGGGTTGTCGTAGTAGACAGTCACGACGTAGGCGTTGCTGTCGTAGAGCAACTGCTGCATCTCCTTGACGATCTCGGCACGCTTGGCCGTGTCCGTCTCCAGTTTCTGCTCCTCATAGAGCTGGTCGTAGTCGGCGTCGCAGTAGAAGGAGTCGGACAGGCCGGCGAAGATCGTGCCGTCGTCCTCGGTTGACCGCTGGTCGCACGTGAAGGTCGACAGCTGGTAGTCCGGATCGGGTTCTACGACCCAGCCCCACTCGAACATGTCGAAGTTGCCGTTGCCCACCCTCTCGTACAGGGTGTCCTCGCTGACGATCCGCACCTTGATCTCGATGCCGATCTGGGCCAGCCAGTCCTTGACGTACTCGACCACCTTCTGCGACTCGCTGGACTCCTGCCGGCCGAGCAGACGCAGGGACATCCGCTCGCCGTCGGGGGAGACCCGCACCCCGTCGTCGCCGAGGGTGTAGCCGGCGGCTTCCAGGGTCGCTTTGGCCGCCTCGAGATCGAACGAGTTCTGATCGGCCGGCTCGAGGTGCAGGTTGGCGTACAGCGGCGGGATGACCGTCGTGCCGGGAGTCGCGAAGCCGCCGTACACCTTGTCGGCCAGCACCTGCCGGTCGATCGCCTGCGCGATCGCGAGTCGCACCTGCGGGTCGAGCACCAACTTGCTGCCGTCCCCGATAGGCGTGCCGTCGGTGAGGGCAGCGCCCATGTTGAAGGCGATCTGGTTGAACCCGGAGTACACACTCGGGACGGTGGTGATGCCCTCGTCGCCGGCCAAGGAGTTGAAGACGTTCGCGGAGAGGTCGTTGGCGTAGTCGACCTCGCCCTTGCGCAAGGCCTCGGCGATCGCGTCGGTGTTCTTGTAGACGCGGAACACGACCTCGTCGGCTGCGGGCTTGCCGCCGTAGTAGTCGGGGTTGGCCGCGAATCGCATGAACTCGCCCTTGCGCCGCTCGATCAGCACGAACGGGCCGCCGCCGACCACGGGCTCGCCGTCCTCGGGCTCGTTCTTGTAGGACTTGACCTGCTTGGCGTCGATGTTCTTCCAGATGTGCTCCGGGAGGATGTACACCGCCAGGTGGAGCATGATCGGCGAGGGCTTCTTGACGTACAGCACCAGCGTCGTGTCGTCCTCGGCGACGGCCTTGGTGATGTTCGACGTGTAGCCGCCGTAGTTGGTCTGCTCGTAGTCGCCGTTGATGACCCGGTTGAACGTGTAGGCCGCGTCGCGCGCGGTCAGCGGCTGGCCGTCGCTCCACTTCAGGCCGGGCCTGATCTTGTACGTCCAGTAGGTCTTGTCCGCGGACTCCTCCCAGGACTCCGCGAGACCGGGGACGGTGGAGAAGTCGGCCGCCGCATATTCCGTGAGGGTGGGGTACATCATCTGGTAGGCCTCGAAGGAAGCGGCCGCGATGCCCGTGAACGGGTTCGTCGAGTCGACGTCCTGGGTGATGCCGACCGTGAACACGGTCTTCTCCCCTGCGCTGGCCGGCGGCGGGACGGGGCTGTCCGACTCATCCGCGCTGGCCGGCAGCAGCGGGAGCGCGAGCAGCACCGCGATCGCGGCGGCGAACGCCGCGCGCGTGTTCCAACGTCGGCGTACCCTCATCTGTTTCCTCCCTGGGTGATCACTGGTGCTAGCGTCCGGCCATGCCATCCACGCCCCAGCCCCACGTGCGCCCCACCGAAGTCCGCTGGGGCGCCGGGAGTCGACTGGACGACTTCGGCTGGCTGGCCGGTGATGGGCCGGAGGTTCTCGAGGCGCTGCGCGACGAGCGTGCCTACTACGAGGAACGGGTCCATCAGCTGCGTCCGCTCCGGAATGAACTGGCCGGCGAGATGCGCGGCCTTCTCCCCGAAACTGACGTGTCGGTCAGTTTCATCCGTCGAGACTACACGTACCTGACGCAGTTCCGGGCCGGTTCGGACCTGCCCTGCCTGGCCCGACGGCCGCGGGCCGACGACGGCCCGGTCGAGGTCCTCGTCGACCTGGAGGCGGTTGCCCTGCACGAGGGCACCACGTACGCCGAGTTCGGCCTGATCGAGCCGGGACCGGGCGACCGCACACTGGCGTGGTCGGTCGACCTGACCGGGGGTGAGACGTACTCGTTGCGCTTCCGGGACCTCGCCACCGGCCACGACCTGCCGGATCAGGTACCGGGCACTTACTACACGGGTGCCTGGGATGCGGCCGGCACTCGATTCCTCTACGTCGTCCCCGATCACGCCATGCGCCCATGGCAGGTGCGCGAGCACATCCTGGGGACTCCCGCGGACTCCGATCGGCTCGTGTTGCAGGAGGATGATGAGTCGTTCGAGGTGACAGCGCGGGCGACGCGTTCCGGGGAGTGGATCGTCATCGAGTCGCGCAGCCGGGACACCAGCGAGTCGTGGTTGCTCCCGACCCGGGACACCACAGAAGCCCTGCGTTCGGTCGCCGGACGGCGCCGGGGGATCGAGTACACCGTCGACCACGCCCCGTGGGGTCAGTCCGACGAACTGCTGATAGTCACCAATGATGAGGCTCCGGAGTTCCGGGTCATGGCCGCAGCGACGGACACGCTCGGACCCTGGCGGGAGGTGGTGGCCCACGACCCAGCCGTCCGCGTTCTGGACGCGGACGCATTCGCTGGGCACGTCGTTCTGACATTGCGCCGGGACGGTCTGCCGGTGCTCCGGGTGGTCAGGCGGGACTGGTCGGCTCCGTACGACATCCTCCCCACAGACGAGGCGGCCACGGTCTGCCTGATCCGGGTGGACGACTTCGACCCGAGGGCCGTGACGATCCGCACCGAAGCCCGCACGGAGCCGGCCTCCTGGTGGGACGTGAACCTGGAGTCCGGCGACCGGCGCGAAGTGCACAGGACGGCTGCCCCCGGCCTTGAACCGGCGCGCTACGCCGCCTCGCGGGTGTGGGTCCCGGTCAGGGATGGCGCCTTGGTTCCGGTGACCTTGTGGCGGCGCCACGACGTCGCGCTCGACGGGAGCGCGCCCTGCCTGCTGTACGGCTATGGCGCCTACGAGTACGTCTTCGAGCCCGAGTTCGACGCGGCCCTTCCGCCGCTGCTGGAGCGCGGGGTCGTCTTCGCTCATGCGCACGTGCGCGGCGGCGGCGAGATGGGGCGGACCTGGTGGGAGCAGGGCAGACTCTTGCGCAAGCGCACCACCTTCGACGACTTCGTCGACGTCGCGGACGCTCTCGCTCACGACGGTGCCCTCGGCCTGGTGGACGGACGCCGCATTGCGAGCCGGGGGTTGTCCGCCGGGGGGCTGCTGCAGGGTGCGGTGTACTCGCAACGGCCGGACCGCTGGCGGGCGGTGGTCGCCGAGGTCCCCTTCGTCGATGTCGTGACCGCGATGTCGGACCCCTCCATCCCGTTGACGGTCAACGAGTGGGACGAGTGGGGAGACCCGCGCGACCCCGCATTCATGACCTACCTCGCCGGGTACTCGCCCTACGACAATCTGCCGCCGGCGGCCGGCCGACCGCCGCTGCTCGTGACCGGAGCACTGCACGACCCCCGTGTGCTGGTCCGCGAGCCGGCGAAATGGGTGAGTGCGCTACGGGCGACTGATCCAGACGAGGGCGCGGGCACGGACCCGGCCGATCCCACATCACCGGGCACGGTGCTGTTCCGGGTCGAAACCGCCGAGGGCTCCCACTCCGGGCCGGCCGGACGTTTCGGGCACCTGGAGTACGAGGCTGAGGTGGCGGCGTGGGTCCTCGCCGCGCTGTCCTGATGCGCGCATTCGCTGCCCAGTCCTTTGACGCGGCGAGGGTGGAGGTTGTGGACGATCTCCAACCTCGCTGCTGGCTGCAACGGTCCGACTCTGCTGGCGGCCGGGTGGAACCCCCACCTCGCTGATGGCTGCGACGCCGTAGACGAACTCGCAATGCCTGCCGGGTCGGCGCCCACCCCTTACTGCTCCGGCACCAGGACGATGCGTGCGCCGTTCTCGACGGCGGAGTCAGCCATGGCATTGGCCACCGCCGCGCCGACCGTGTTGGTGTCGGTGAAGGTCCGGAACGCCTTGCCGGGGTTGCGGGTCCTCATCTCGTCGTCTACGAGGGCGTTGACCACGAGGATCAGGGCCCGCGCCGAGGTGCCGTCGAAACTGGCGCCGAGCGCTCGCATCCACGTCTCGGCGGCCCCCTTGATGCTCGCGTAGGCGGCATTGCCCGCACTGGGCGCCAGCACCTGGGCGCTCGACAGCATGAAGTACCGCCCGGCGGGGGAGGCGATCAGAACCTCGCGGAAGGCCGCGCTCGTGACCCGGAGCGTGCCGAAGATTCCCGGCTCCAGCGCCGCGAACTGCTCTGCGGCTTTCCGGTCCACGGTCGTCGACCCCTGCCAGCCGCCGACAAGATGGACGACGGTGTCGATCCGCCCGTGTCGCTCGAGCAGGTCGTCCCGAAACGCCTCGACGGCGTCGTAGTCGAGGAGGTTCACGGTCCTGGCCTCGGCCGTCCCGCCGGCCGCGACCACGGCCTGTGCCGCACTCCCGGCCAGGGCTTCATCGCGGTCGACCATGACCACATGCGCACGACCGGCGAGCGCCATGGACACGCCGCGGCCGCCCATGCCCGCCCCCAGAACGATGGCCACGGGCAGTGATGTGCTCATCCACTCACTCCTGTGATCCCGCGCGTCGATTCGATGACGGGCGCCAGTTTCTTCCGCAGCGCCTCATAGAAGACGTTGAGGGGGAACTCGTCGGGCAGCACCTCGTCGACCGCGAGCCGGGGCTCGCTCGGGAGGGCCTGCGCTCCCTGCGCCCAGACGGATGCCGGATTCGGGGGGACGAGCCCGCTGACGAAGGTGTGCGCTGCCATCCAGTGCCCCATCCGGGAACGCTCGATGCCCTCGTTGTAGAGGGTCTCGATCTCGCCGCAGAGTTCGCAGACGGAGTCGTACACGCGGGGCCAGTCGAGGCTCAGCGTGTTGTCCGTCCACCGGAGAACACCATTGCGGTGCAGCCAGGCGAAAAGGATCTGGCCGCCCAACCCGTCGTAGTTGCGCACCCGCTCGCCGGTTGTCGGGAAGCGGAAGAGCCGGTCGAACAGGATCGCGATGCGCACGTGCCGGGCGAGCGTCGCGCCTCGGGACTCCAGAGCGGGGGTCTCCCGGAATGTGGTGAGATCGCAGCGCAGTTCCTCCAGGCCGTACATCCAGTACGGCATCCGCTGCTTGATCATGAAGGGGTCGAACGGCAGGTCCCCGTGACTGTGCGTACGGTCGCACGAGGTCCCACAGAATGAACGTCTCCTGTGCCAGCCGCTGGTCCTCCAGCAGTCGCTCCGCGTCCGGCGGTAGCGACAACGCCAACAGGTCGGCTGCCGCGGCCGAGACGCGCCGGAAGCGTGCGGACTCCCGGTCGCAGAAGATGCCGCCCCACGAGAAACGCGCTGTCTCGCGGGTTGCCACTGTCTCGGGGAAGAGCACTGCCGAGTGGGTGTCGTACCCCTTGGTGAAGCCCACGAACTCGATGGGGACGAACGCCGGGTTGTCGTAGTTGCCGGCCTCCAGTTCCGCGATCCAGTCGGGCCATACGGTCCGCGTGACCACGGCTTCGAAATTCCGGTTCAGGTTCCCGTTCTGCGTGTACATCGGAAACACGGTCAGGTGCTCGACGCCGTCGCGGCGTTCCTGCTCGGGGTGGAACAGCAGCAGCGAGTCGAGGAAGTCCGGTACGCCCAGTCCCGCATCGCGCCAGGCCAGCAGATCGGTGACCGTGGCTTCGAGCTGCGCTTGCTGGTGGGGGAACCGGGGACTCAGCGCGCTGACGGCCTCGGCGATCGCGGCCACCAGGCCAGCCGCACGGTCGCGATGCTCCGGGGCGACCGCTCCGTCTTTGGCCTGCAAGGGGCGCAACTGCTCGATCGCAGCAACCAGGACCTCCCAGTCCGGGTCCTCGACCGCGCCGGTCCCGCCAGTCACAGCGGGAGTTACCGAGGCGCGTCCGGTCCCGGCCCAGGTGACGAGGTTCAGCCACAGCCGGCGGTGCCCGAGGTCTTCGATGGAGTCGTCGCCGAAGAGATCCGAGTCGGCGGCGACGACGACCCGGCCGGCACCGCTGGGGACGGCGGCGATGAGCGGCTCACCCGGGAGGGTGGCCTGCGGGGAGGTCACCAGCACCGCGAACGCCTCGGGTGCCGTCAGCCGCAGCACGCCTGCCCGGTAGCAGCAGGCTGCGGAGACTTCGGCGAGCAGATCGCGGTCGGTGGGTGGTCCGGGCTGGCCGAGCACCCACGTGCTGACGTCCTTGAACCGGTTCACCGGATCCTGGACGGTCGTCGACACCACGTCGATCCCGAATCGTCCTGTGAGGTCGCCCAGGACGTTCCCGTACTTCTCCTGCTCCGTCTCCGCGAGCACGATCAGCCCGCCCCCGGCTGCGACGAAACCCTCGATAGCGGCCAGTTCATCGGGAGCGTGCGCGGGTGACCCGATCCCGGTGGTGGCCTCCCACGCGTCCTCTGAACAGTGCGGAATCACCAGCACGTCCACGTCGGCCAGCGCTGCTGGCGTCAATGCCCCGTCTTCGTGAGCGCGCACCTCGTAGCCTGCGCTCCGCAGGGACTCTGCAGCGACCACGTACCCCGCGTCGGCCGGAGCCCGCGGGTTCATCTGTGCGGCGAGATCCGGACGGGTCGTCCAGGCCTGCCGATGGGCTTCATCTACGAGTACGACACCCAGGCTGCGCATTCTGGCAGTGTCGCACCTGTCTGCTCTCGCTGGCCAACTCAGATGCCGCGCAGCGTGGCAGTTGGCGTACGTCCGCGAGGCGCAACATGACCGCAGTGACCACGGCGTCGGGCTACAGTCGTCCAGTGAGCGAGTGCGTCTCGTATTCGACCAACGGCCCAGTCGCTGTGGTGCACCTCGATCGGCCGAACCGCCTGAACGCGGTCGTGCCCGCGCTGGTCGACGGCATGCTGGGAGCGTTCGAGCGGGCCCGGGGCGAAGGAGTCGGGGTCATCATCCTGGCCGGCCGCGGGCGCGCGTTCTGCGCGGGCCACGACTTGAAGGAACCGGCGCCTGCCGAGGACGAGGCGGCGGCCCGGCTTCGGCTGCAGCGGATCCAGGACGTCACCCGCGCAATCCGGTCGTTCCCGGGCCCGGTCATCGCCGCCGTCCACGGTTATGCGCTCGGTGCCGGCGCCGAGTTCGCCCTGGGATGCGACCTCGTCGTGGCGGCCCAGGACGCCCGATTCGGGTTCCCCGAGGTGGGTGTCGGGCTCAGCGTGACCGGGGGATCTCCGCGCTGCTCCCACGCACCGTCGGCCCGATGCGGGCCAAGGAACTGCTGTTCCTGGGCGAGCACCTGTCGGCCGACGACGCCCACCGTCTCGGGCTGGTGAACCGGGTCGTCCCTACCGGGTCGCACGAGGAGGTCGCACACGATTTCGCGCAGCGGCTCGTCGCACAGCCCCCGGCCGCCCTGGCGCTGGCCAAGTCGCTGCTCGACCACGGGGTGGACTCGACCGAGTCGGGCGCGTTGCAGCGCGAGGTGGATGCCGCGATCGCCACCATGTCGACCGACGAGGCACAGTCCGCTGCAGAGGTCTTCCGGGGGAGAGCCGGTGGCTGATCGAGGGGGCGCGGCAGGTTCGGTCGCCGAGGCGAAGGATCTCGTTGCCGCCGTCGACCGTGCGGCTCGCCTCTGGCCCGACCGTCCTGCCTGGACGTTCGACCCGGGGGAGTCCCTGACCTTCGCGGACGTCGCCCGTCGATCGGCCGGCCTCGCCGCGGCGCTGGCCGACCAAAGGGTCGCCGTCGGCGACCGGGTCGCCGTGATGATGGCCAACCGGGCGGAGTTCCCGCTGACCTGGGTCGCCCTGGCCCGGCTCGGCGCGACGATGGTCCCCCTGAACCCGCAATACCGCGCCGACGACGCCGGCCACATCCTCGAACACTCCCGTGCGGCTTCCGTCGTTGCATCCGGTGACCTCACCGGATGCGTGCGCGAGGCGCTTGCCTGCGCCGATCTGGATGTGCCGGTCCTCGGGGTCGAACGGTTGCCGGGTGCGGGCCTTCCGCTGGGGAGCTCCCGAGCGCCCGCGCACCGGGTCGCCGCGGAGGACACCGTGAACATCCAGTACACCTCCGGCACGACCGGACGACCCAAGGGGTGCGTCCTGTCTCACCGCTACTGGATGGAACTCGGCGGCGGTCTGGTGGACGAGTTCCCCCACCTTGGTCCCGGCGACACCATGCTCACCGCGCAGGCGTTCTCGTACATCGACCCGCAGTGGAACGTGGTCGCAGCGATGCTGGCGGGGGCGCACCTGGTCGTCCTGGACGCCTTCCACCCCTCCACGTTCTGGTCCAAGGTGCGGGAGCACGCGGTGACGTACTTCTACTGCCTGGCTGCGATGCCCACCCTGCTGCTGAAGATGCCTCCCGACCCGCTCGACCGTTCGCACCGGGTCCGGGTCGTCCAGTGCTCGGCCATCCCGCCCGCGCGCCACGAGGAGTTGGAGAAGCGGTGGGGCGTGAAGTGGTACGAGGCGTTCGGAATGACCGAGACCGGAGCCGACCTGCGCGTGACAGACGCGGATCACGATCTTCTCGTGGGCAGCGGCTGTGTGGGGGCTGCGGCGCGGGCGCGGGAGGCCAGGATCGTGGACGCCCAGAACCTGCCGGTGCCCCGGGGTGAGGTCGGCGAACTGGTGTTGCGCGGACCGGGCCTGATGGACCGGTACGAGGCCGACCCGGACGCGACGGCGGCCGCCTTCCGCGGCGGCTGGTTCCACACCGGCGACCTCGGGCGGATGGACGAGGCGGGACGCGTGTATTTGGTGGGGCGTTTGAAGGACATGATCCGGCGCGCAGGGGAGAACGTGTCCGCCCGTGAGGTCGAGGAGGTCCTGCTCACCCACGACGCCGTCCGGCTGGCAGCCGTGGTGCCGGTCCCCGACGACCTGCGCGGCGAGGAGGTGAAGGCGTTCGTGTCCTTGGCGGGGGCCGACCGCCCGGAGCAGTTGCTCCTTGGTGAACTCGCAGAGCATTGCGGGCAGCGGCTGGCCCGCTTCAAGGTGCCGCGCTACTGGGAGGTGTGCGACGACCTGCCGGTCACGGCGTCGCACCGGGTCGCGAAGGCCCGCTTGGTCCCGGTCCCCGGCCGGACGTGGGACCGCGTGGATGGGGTGTGGAGATGACCGTGACCGGACCGGCCTGTTACCGGTACGACAGCCCGGTCTACTTCGATGAGTTGGACCCGCTGGGCGTCATGCACAACTCGCGCTTCGCGGTACACGTGGAACGGGCCCAGTCCGCCCTGTTCGAGGAGCTCGGCTACGGCTGGACCGACCTGTCCCAACGGCACGAGGACATCGGCTACGTGGTCCGCGCGATCGCCCTGGAGTTCACCGCGCCGGTGGCCTGCCCGGGTGTCATGACCGTCGAGGTGGTCGCCGTCCGGCTGGGGCGTACCAGTGCCACTTGGGGGTACCGCTGTGCAGTGCCCGCACCCGGGGGCGACGGCATCCCGGTGGCCCACGGGACCCGCGTGCTGGTCAAGGCCGACGACGCCGGACAGCCGATCCCATGGACCGATTCGTTCCAGGCTCTGTTCGGCTGGCTGGCCGCGGGAGCGCAGGGGCCGCGGCCGTGATCGCCGACCTCCTGCTCACCGACGCGACCGTCCTGACGATGGCACCCGAGGGCTCCGGGGTCGCACCTCGGGCCGGTGTCGTGGCGCTGCTCGGCGACCGGGTCGTGCACGTTGGCCCGGAGGATGCAGGGCTGACCGCGCGGCGCACGGTGTCCCTCGGCGGCCGGTGCGTCGTGCCCGGGTTCCACGACGCCCACCAGCACATGGCCTGGTTCGGTGCCAGCCTGGACGAGATCGATCTGTCCACCCCGCCGGTCCGCAACCTCGACGACGTTGCTGCCGCGGTCGCAGCCGCCAGCGCGATCACGCCGGCGGACCGGTGGATCGTCGGGAACGGCTACGACGAGAACAAGATCGCGGCCATCCTGATCGGGACCCTGTTGGAGCGGGCGGCGCCCGGGCGCCGAGTCCAGCTCACCCACACGTCCGGGCACATGAGCGTCGTGAGTGCGGCAGTTCTGGCGGACTTGGACATCTCCGAACGCGGCCGAGAGGTGCCGGGCGGGACGATCGTGCTGGACGGCTCCGGTCGACCCACGGGACTCCTTCAGGAGCAGGCCCAGAACCTGCTCGAGCCACTACGCCGCCCGGTCCTGGTCGACGACGTCGTCCATGCGCTGGCGCGGGCCAGCGAGGTCTATGTCCGTCAGGGCATCACCAGCGTGGTGGAGGCTGGCGTGGGCGGGGGCTGGATCGGTCGCACCCCGGTCGAGGCGCTGGCCTACCAGCGGGCCCGCGATGCCGGGCGCCTCGCCGTCCGCGTTGAGCTCATGGTGGCGTCCGACGTGCTTCACGCGCTCGGCGCAAGCGATGCGGACGCACTGGGTGAGGGCATCGACCTGGGTCTTCGCACCGGGTTCGGCGACGACCGCTTGCGGCTCGGACCGGTGAAGGTGTTCTCCGACGGGTCGCTGATCGGACACACCGCCGCCATGTGTACCGACTTCAGCGACACCCCCGGCGTCCGCGGCTACCTGCAGGATGACGCAGACTCACTTGTCGACACGATCGTGTCCGCCCACCGCTCCGGCTGGCGGGTCGCCACCCACGCCATCGGCGACGCCGCGATAGACCTCGTCCTCGACGCGTACGAACGCTGTGCGCGCGACCACCCGCGGACCGGCTGGGGTGGCCGTCCGGGAAACCCGGAGCCGCGGCACCGGATCGAGCACTTCGGAGTCGCCCGACCCGACCAGGTGGTCAGGGCGGCCCGCCTCGGCGTCGTGCCGGTGCCCCAGGGCCGTTTCGTCGGTGAGATCGGCGACGGTATGCGACGGGCGCTGGGACTGCAGCGCTCCGATTGGGCCTACCGCCACGCATCGCTGCTGGCGGCTGGACTGGTCGTACCGGGCAGCAGCGACCGGCCCGTCGTCGATGGCCGCCCCATGCTGGGGATCCACGACATGGTGAACCGGCGGACAGCGTCCGGGGACCTGCTCGGCGCGGGCGAGGTGGTCCCCGCCCACGACGCGCTGCGGGCCTACACCTACGGGTCGGCCTACGCCTCCTACGAAGAGGACCGCAAAGGGTGGATCGGTCCGGGAACGCTCGCCGACCTCGCGGTCCTGTCCGACGACCCCACGCGGGTGGACCCGGCTTCGCTGACGGACATCGAGGTACTGGCGACCGTGGTCGGCGGTGAGGTTGTGTGGGACGCCGGCCTGGGGATCGGAGGTCCGGCATGACGAAGCACCGGCTGGCGGCGTTCGCCGGGCTCGACACCGCCCACCAGGCGGCCGTGCGCCATGTCTACGAGTCGTCGTTCCCGCTCGCGCTGCGCGCACCGTGGGAGGAGATCACCGCCGGCCGCCCCGACGAGGAACTGCTCGTCCTCCTCGACGATGAGAGCAGTGAGGCGCCGCCTGTGGGACTCGCCCTGTTCCGCCACCTGGGCGGCACGTCGATGTCCTTCCTGCGCTACTTCGTGGTTGATGCGACGCGACGCGGCGCCGGACACGGATCGGCACTGTGGTCGGCTCTGGTGGACCACCTTCGCGGCTCCGGATGCTCCATGCTGCTGCTCGACGTGGAGGATCCCGACGGCCGGCCGCAGGATTCTGCGGAGCGGCGCGACGACCTGCGCCGCATCGACTTCTACCGGCGCCACGGTGTCCATCTGCTCGCGGTCCGCGATTACGCCCCGCCCGACCATGGGCAAGATGGTGAGGAGCCGCGCCTGCTGTTGATGGGCGCATCCCTGCCTCCTCTCCCGCTCAGGAGGGCACCCGCTGGGCCCGCCCTCCGCCACGCTGTGACGGCCGTGTACCGGGACCGGTACGGGCTCGACCCCGACCATCCCGTGGTGCGGGCCACCCTGCGGGCGTCCGGGCTGTAGTGCTCGGCCGCGACTGGCACCACGCAACATCCGCGCTTGCTGAAGGCGGGAGAGTTGCCGTCACCGGGGAGAGATCGAACCCGGTTGCATCGCTCCCGGGTGTCCGTTTCGCTCCCCGGTGGAGCTGGAGCCGTCCGGGGTGGACTGGAGCACCGCCGGTGGGGGGGGGGGGGGGGGGGGGGGGGGGGGGGGGGGGGGGGGGGGGGGGGGGGGGGGGGGGGGGGGGGGGGGGGGGGGGGGGGGGGGGGGGGGGGGGGGGGGGGGGGGGCGGGGGGGCGGGGGGGCGGGGGCGGGGTTCGGCGGGGTGGGGGAGGGGGGGGCGGGGCGGGGGGGGGGGCCCCGGGGGGGGCCGGTGGGGGGCGGGGGGGGGCCGGGGGGGGGGGGGGGGGCGGCGGGGCCGGGGCCCCCGGGGGGGGGGGGGGGGGGGGGGGGGGGGGGGGGGGGGGGGGGGGGGGGGGGGGGGGGGGGGGGGGGCGGGGGCCCCCGGGGGGAGGGGGGGGGGGGGGGGGGGGCGGGGGGCGGGGGGGGGGGGGGGGGGGGGGCGGGGGGGGGGGGGGGGGGGGGGGGCGGGGGGGGGGGGGCGGGGGGCCCCGGGCCGGGGGGGGGGGGGGGGGGGGGGGGGGGGGCGGCGGGGGGGGGGGGCGGGGGCCGGGGGCCCGAGAGCCGGCGCGGGGCTGGAGCACCGCCGCACCGTGATCCGCGCTAGCTGAAGGCGGGAGGGTTGCCGTCACCGGGGAGAGATCGAACCCGGTTGCATCGCTCCCCGGTGGGGGTTTCTCTCCCCGGTGGAGCTGGAGCCGCCCGGTGGAGCTGGACCACAGCCCCAGCATCCGCGCTAGCTGAAGGCGGGAGGGTTGCCGTCACCGGGGAGAGATCGAACCCGGTTGCATCGCTCCCCGGTGGAGCTGGAGCCGCCCGGTGGAGCTGGAGCCGGCGCGGCGGGCCTCACAGCGGGGTGACGTACGCCCCGGAGATGCCGCCATCGACGAGGAAGTTCGACGCAGTGATGAACGAGGCGTCGTCGGAGGCCAGGAAAGCGACGGCGGCGGCGATCTCGGACGCCTCCGCGAACCGGCCCAGGGGGATGTGGACCAGCCGCCGCGCGGCGCGTTCGGGATCCTTGGCGAACAGCTCCACGAGCAGCGGAGTGTTCACCGGGCCGGGCGACAGGGCGTTGACCCGGATCCCCTCGCGGGCGAACTGCACCCCGAGCTCGCGCGACATCGCCAGCACGCCGCCCTTGGAAGCGGTATAGGAAATCTGCGAGGTGGCCGCCCCCATCGTGGCCACGAAAGATGCGGTGTTGATGATCGATCCCTTGCCCTGCCGCTGCATGTAGGGGATGGCTTCCTTGCAGCACAAGTACACGCTGGTGAGGTTCACCTCCTGCACCCGCCGCCAGGCATCCAGTCCCGTCTCCAGGATCGAGTCGTCATCGGGGCGGGAGATCCCGGCGTTGTTGAACGCGATGTCCACGCTGCCGAACGTCCCGAACGCCTCCCGGAACACCGCGGCCACGTCGCCCGGGTCGGTCACGTCGCCGGTCACAGACAGGCCGTTGACCTCCGCGGCCACTGCCCCGGCTGCCTCCCCGTCGGTGTCGAAGCAGACCACCCGGGCGCCCTCCTCGGCGAACCGCAGTGCCGTGGCGCGCCCGATGCCGCTGCCTGCGCCGGTGATGACGGCCACCCTGTCGGCCAGTCGCAGCATGTCTACTCCTCGGTGTCGATGAAGACGTTCTTGGTCTCGGTGAACGCCTCGAGGGCATCCGGGCCGAGCTCGCGCCCGAGACCGGACCGCTTGAACCCGCCGAACGGCGTCCAGTAGCGCACCGACGAGTGCGAGTTGACCGAGAGGTTGCCGGCGTCGTGGGCCCGCGCAACGCGCAAGGCCCGCCCGAGGTCCCGAGTCCAGATGGAGCCCGACAGCCCGTACTCGGTGGCGTTCGCCAGCGTGATGGCGTCGGCCTCGTCGTCGAACGGGGTGACGGCCACCACCGGTCCGAAGATCTCCTCGGTGAAAGCGGCCGACCCGGGCGCGACCGGCGCGAGCACGGTCGGCGGGAACCAGAAGCCGGGGCCTTCGGGGGACGTACCGCGGAAGGCCACCGGCGCATCGTCAGGCACGTAGGCTGCCACCGATGCGCGGTGGCCTGCGGAGATCAGCGGTCCCATCTCCGCGCTGTCGCGGGTTGGGTCTTCGACCCGCACCCCCTGCACAGCCGGTTCCAGCAACTCCATGAACCGGTCGAACACGCTGCGCTGCACCAGGATCCGGGAGCGGGCGCAGCAGTCCTGGCCGGCGTTGTCGAACACGCCGTACGGCGCGGTGGCGGCGGCCTTGTCCAGGTCGGCGTCGGCGAAGACGATGTTGGCGCTCTTCCCCCCGAGTTCCAACGTCACCCGCTTCACCTGCGGGGCGCACTTGGCCATGAGGGCGGTGCCCACTTCGGTGGAACCGGTGAACACGATCTTGCGCACTGCCGGATGCGTGACGAGGCGTTCGCCAACCACTGAACCGGGGCCAGTCACCACGCTGAAGACGCCCGGCGGGATCCCCGCCTCCAGTGCCAACTGCGCGAGGCGCAGGGCCGTGAGTGGGGTCATTTCGGCCGGTTTGAGAACGACGGTGTTGCCCGCTGCCAGCGCGGGGGCGAAACCCCACCCGGCGATCGGCATCGGGAAGTTCCAGGGCACAATCACGCCGACGACGCCCAGTGGCTCCTGGAAGGTCAGGTCGACACCGCCGGGCACCGGGATCTGCTTGCCGTGCAATCGCTCGGGCGCCGCTGCGTAGTAGTGCAGGACATCGCGGACGTTGCCGGCCTCCCAGCGGGCGTTGGCGATGGTGTGGCCGGAGTTGTGGACCTCGATAGCGGCCAGTTCCTCCACCTGGGCGTCCACCAGGACGGCGAACCGCCGCAGCAGACGGCCCCGATCACCGGGGGCGACCGCCCGCCACGCCGGGAAGGCCGCCTGGGCGCCGGAGATGATCTCGTCGACGGCCTCCACGGTCATGCGGGGGACGTCCGCGACGACCTCTTCGGTGGCGGGGTTGATGACGGCGAATGTCTGCATCTAGAGCCTTTCGAAACCGCGGTAGCGCTCCCAGTCCGTCACAGCCTCACCGAAGGCCTGCAGTTCGATGCGGGCCATGTTCGCGTAGTGCTGCTGGACCTCCTCGCCGAACGTGGCGGCCACCCACGGCGAGGACTCCCACAGGTGCAGGGCGGTGGTCAGGTTGTCCGGCAGGCGATCGGTCTGCACCTGGTAGGCGTTCCCACTCAGCGCCGGCTCGAGTTCGAGGCCCTGCTGGATCCCGTCGAGACCGGCCGCGACCATTGCCGCCACCGCGAGATAGGGGTTCACATCACCGCCCGGGGCGCGGTTCTCCAGTCGTAGCGACGGTCCGTGCCCCACCAGCCGGAGCGCGCACGTCCGGTTGTCCCGGCCCCACCTGATGGCGGTGGGGGCGAACGATCCGGGCACGAAGCGCTTGTACGAATTGATGTTCGGCGCGAAGAGCAGCGAGACCTCGCGCATGTGGGCCAGTTGCCCGGCGATGAACGCCCGGCCCAGCGCGGACAGGCCGTCGGGATCGGTGTCGTCAGCCAGGACCATCTCGTCCTGGTGTCCGCGCAGTGAAAGGTGGATGTGGCAGGAGTTGCCCTCACGGTGGTCGTACTTCGCCATGAACGTGATCGCCGTGCCCTCCTGCGCCGCGATCTCCTTGGCTCCGGTCTTGTAGACCACGTGGTCGTCGCAGGCGGTCAGTGCGTCGGCGTAACGGAAGACGATCTCGTGCTGACCGTGGTTGCACTCGCCCTTGACACTCTCGACGTACATCCCCGCGCCGGCCATGGCCAGGCGAATGCGGCGCAGCAGCGGTTCGATCCGCGAGGTGCCCTGGATCGAGTAGTCCACGTTGTACTGGTTGGCCGGGCTCAGGTCCCGATACCCCTGACGCCAGGCCTGCTCGTAGGAGTCACTGAAGACGATGAACTCGAGTTCTGTGCCCGCGAAGGCCTGCAGTCCGGCGTCTGCGAGCCGGGCGAGCTGCGCCTTGAGCACCTGCCGCGGGCTGGCATCGACGCCGCGACCGTCCTCCCACAGGACATCGGCCTGCACCATCGCCGTGGCCGGGTGCCAGGGGATACGCCGCAGTGTCCCGAAGTCCGGCTGCATGACGAAGTCGCCGTAGCCGCTGTGCCAGGAAGCCATCTGGTAGCCGTCGACGGTGTTCATGTCCACGTCCACGGCCAGCAGGTAACTGCACCCCTCAGTTCCGTGATGCGCGACCTGTTCGAGGAAGAAGGGTCCGTGCAGCCGCTTGCCCTGCAGCCGGCCTTGCATGTCGGTCATTGCGACGATGACCGTCTCGATGTGACCGGCGTCGATCTCCTGGCGTAGCACCGGCAAGTCGAAGGTCATCTGTTCAGCCCTCGACGATGTCGCCCTCGGCGCGCTCGACCCCGATGCCCTGGCCGGCCAGATACTGCTTGGCCCGGCGGATGCTCTCAGCGTCACCGTCGAGTTCCACGACCATCCACCCGAGGTGGTTCTCGATCGCCGCGCGGCGGATGTTGGGGATGACGTCGAAGTCGGTCACGATCCGGTAGATCACCGGCTCGGTGGCCCGGGTCTCGGGGAAGGTCAGCAGGAGGTGTTCGGCCATGGTGGCAGCCTACGCGCCGGCAGGTGTCTCGTGCGGTGCTGTCCGCCCGTGGGTTCGCGTGCCCGAGGTCCCCTTTAGCCTTTACCCATGGCATATCGGATCGCGACCATCCCCGGCGACGGGATCGGCTCAGAGGTGGTGGAACAGGCGCTGCGGGTGCTTGCAGCCACGGGTGTCGCCATCGAGACCACCGAGTTCGATCTCGGAGCGGCCCGGTACAACGCCACAGGCGAGGTCCTGCCCGATGCTGAGCTCGAGTCGATCCGCTCCTACGACGCCATCCTGCTCGGTGCAGTGGGTGACCCCAGCGTTCCGCCCGGTGTCCTCGAGCGCGGGCTGCTGCTGAGACTACGGTTCGGGCTCGACCACCACGTCAACCTGCGCCCGGTGAAGCTCTACCCCGGTGTGCGCACCCCGCTGGCGGGCAAGGGCCCTGAACACATCGACATGGTCGTGTGCCGCGAGGGCACGGAAGGACCGTATGTCGGGGCCGGCGGGGCCATGCGGGTGGGGACGCCGCACGAGATCGCGGTCGAAGAGAGCCTCAACACCCGCTTCGGCGTGGAGCGCATCGTGCGCGACGCGTTCCAGCGGGCCTCCCGCCGCCGGGGCAAGGTCACGCTCGTGCACAAGACCAACGTCCTGACCAACGCCGGCTCGCTGTGGCAGCGGACGTTCGAAGAGGTGGCTGAGAAGTACCCGGACATCGAGACCGACTACTGCCACGTCGACGCCGCGAGCATGTTCTTCTTGACCTCGCCCGAGCGCTTCGACGTCGTGGTGACCGACAACCTGTTCGGCGACATCCTCACCGACATCGGTGCGGCCATCGCCGGCGGCATCGGGCTGTCTGCCAGCGGAAACCTCGATGTGACGCGCCGCAATCCGAGTATGTTCGAGCCTGTACACGGTTCGGCGCCGGACATCGCCGGGCAGGGTAAGGCCGATCCCACGGCCACCGTGCTCAGTGTGTCCATGATGCTGGACCACCTCGGTGAACAGGAGGCTGCGATGGCGGTTGAGAAGGCGGTGACCGAAGACCTGGCGACGCGTGGCGACGCCGTACGCAGCACCTCGCAGATCGGCGACGACCTCGTGGGACGGGTGACGGGATGACCGACTTCGCCATCGAACTGTCCCCGACGCCGCGCAACGACCAGCAGCGGCAGGCGATCCTCGCCGACCCCGGCTTCGGCCGACACTTCACCGACCACATGGTGAGCATCCGTTTCGACCGCGGGCGCGGGTGGTACGAGCCCAGCGTGGTCCCCTACGGGCCCATCTCCTTGGACCCGGCGACGAACTTCATCCACTACGGGCAGTCGATCTTCGAGGGGATGAAGGCCTACCGCCACGCCGACGGGCACATCCGCACGTTCCGGCCGCTGAAGAACGCGCACCGTTTCCGGGCCTCTGCCCGGCGACTGGCGATGCCGGAGATTCCCGCGGAGATGTTCATCCAATCCCTGGTCGAACTCGCGCGCATTGATGGCGCCTGGGTGCCGTCGGACCCCGAGAAGTCGCTGTACCTGCGGCCTTTCATGTTCTCCACCGAGGTGGGGCTGGGGGTGAAGCCGGCGGATGAGTATCAGTACCTGCTCATCGCCTCGCCGGCTGGGGCCTACTTCCCGCGCGGTGTGGCGCCGGTGTCGGTGTGGCTCACCCCGGACTACGTTCGCGCAGCGGTGGGTGGAACCGGGGAGGCGAAGTGCGCAGGCAACTACGCCGCGTCCTTGATCGCCCAGGCCGAGGCGAGCCTGCACGGCTGTGACCAGGTGGTGTGGCTGGACGCCAAGGAGCACGAGTGGGTCGAGGAGATGGGCGGGATGAACCTGTTCTTCGTCTTCGGCACCGGCGATTCCGCGCGACTGGTGACGCCGCCGCTGACGGGGTCGCTACTCCCCGGGGTGACCCGCGACTCGATCCTCATCATGGCCCAGCAGGATCTCGGCATCTCAGTGTCCGAGGAGCCCGTGAGCGTCACCCAGTGGAAGGCCGGGTGCGAATCCGGTGAGATCTCCGAGGTCTTCGCCTGCGGCACGGCGGCCGTGATCACGCCGGTCGGGGAGGTCAAGAGTCGCATCGGTGCCTGGGCGGTGTCCGATGGCGGGGCAGGCCCGATCACGATGCGCTTGCGCAACGCCCTGCTCAGCCTGCAGTCGGGGCAGAGCCCGGACACTCACGCCTGGATGTACGAACTGGCGTGACGGGCGGGTGGATCCCTCGCCCAGCGCCGCGGCCGGTCGGCACCCATGCCAGGCGACCCTCGCGCCCTGGGCGACCCTCGCATGCCGCCGATGTGCCACACTGGCCCCATGCGTTCCGCGCTGATTATCGACAGGCGCATCGGCTGACACCGTCACCGATGCGCTGACCCTCGTGCCCTCGGGCCCGGGGGTTTTTCGTTGGAAGGATTGACATGGACCAGCAGTTCCAGTTGTTCGACACCACGCTGCGCGACGGGGCGCAGCGCGAAGGCATCTCCTTCTCGGTGGAGGACAAACTGGCCATCTGTCGCCTGCTCGACGAGTACGGCGTGGGTTTCATCGAAGGGGGCTGGCCCGGTGCCATGCCCAAAGACACCGAGTTCTTCGCCCGGGCCGCCGATGAACTGAAACTGCGCAACGCCACCCTGGTCGCGTTCGGGGCCACCCGAAAAGCCGGTGTGGACGTGGCCGAGGACCCGCAGGTGGCGGCTCTGCTGGACAGTGGGGCGCCGGTGATCACGCTGGTCGCCAAGTCCGACATCCGGCATGTCCGGGAGGCGCTGCGGACGACCCCCGAGGAGAACCTCGCCATGGTCACCGACACAGTCCGGTACTTGTTGGCCCAGGGCCGCCGGGTCTTCGTCGACTGTGAGCACTTCTTCGACGGGTACAAACACGACGCCGACTACGCGGTCTCCGTGGCGCGCGCCGCGCTGGACGCCGGGGCCGAGGCGGCGGTGATGTGTGACACGAACGGCGGCATGCTGCCCACAGGCCTCTCCCGGATCGTCACGGACGTGCACTCCAAGGTGAGCGGCCGGCTCGGCATCCACTGTCAGGACGACACCGGATGCGCGATCGCGAACACCGTGGCAGCAGTCGAGGCCGGGGCCACTCATGCCCAGTGCACGGCCAACGGGTACGGAGAGCGCACCGGCAACGCCGACCTGTTCGTCGTGGCCGCGAACCTGGAACTCAAACTCGGACTGCAGGTACTGCCGGAAGGCCACCTGCGCGAATCCGTGCGGATCTCGCACGCCATCGCGGAGATCGCCAACATCGCCCCGGACACTCATCAGCCGTACGTCGGCGTCAGCTCCTTCGCGCACAAGGCCGGGCTTCACGCCAGCGCACTGAAGGTCAACTACGACCTGTACAACCACGAGGACGCGTCCGTGGTGGGAAACGACATGCGGGTGCTGGTCACGGAGATGGCCGGGCGGGCGTCGGTGGAGTTGAAGGGCAAGGAACTCGGGTACGACCTCTCGGAGGACCCGGCGCTGCTCGCGCGCGTGGTCGATCGGGTCAAGGAGCTCGAGGCTCGCGGGTGGACGTTCGAAGCCGCGGACGCCTCCTTCGAACTGCTCATCGTCGATGAGCGCGAGCACGGCCGCACCCGTCCTTTCACCGTGGAGTCGTGGCGCACCATCGTGGAGCAGCGCATCGACGGCGAGGTCGTCAGCGAGGCGACGGTGAAGGTGGTCGCCGACGATCAGCGGATGGTCGCGGTGGGGGAGGGCAACGGTCCGGTGAACGCGCTGGACAATGCCCTGCGCTCGGCGCTCACCGAGCTCTACCCCGAGCTGGCGGCCCTGCACCTCGTGGACTACAAAGTCCGCATCCTCGAGGGGGTCAGAGGCACCGGCGCGGTCACGCGCACGCTGGTCGGGACCACCGATGGTACGCGGCGGTGGGACACCGTCGGGGTGCACGAGAACGTCATCGCCGCGTCGTGGATGGCGCTCGAGGACGCGTTCGGCTACGGCCTGCTGGGAGTCGAGCGGGGGGACTGACGTCCGGCGGCCACCGGCCCGCGACTGCGCAAGTAGGCTCGTCCCGTGAGGATTGCGCGCTACCGGCACGACGGGGATGTCAGTTACGGGATCGTGGACGGGGAGATCGTCCGGCAGATCGCGGGGACTCCGTTCCCGACGGTGGCCGGCATCGAGGTCACCGGTGCCGAGGTCCACATCGACGACGTGGATCTGCTCGCGCCGGTGCTGCCGACCAAGATCATCGCCGTGGCGAAGAACTACGTCGACCACGCCGCCGAGATGGGCGGGGACGTGCCGTCCGAACCGATGATCTTCCTCAAGCCCTCGACCGCTGTCATCGGCCCCGAGGCCGTCATCGCCTTGCCGGAGCAGTCCCAGCGGGTCGAGCACGAGGCCGAACTCGCAGTGGTCATCGGCCGGCTGTGCAAAGACGTTCCCGAGGACCGGGTGAACGACGTGGTCCTCGGCTACACGTGCGCCAATGACGTGACCGCCCGCGACCTGCAAGCCACGGATGGCCAGTGGGGCCGGGCCAAGGGGTTCGACACCTTCTGCCCGCTCGGGCCATGGATCAGCACGGATGTCGACCCCACCGACCTGGCGATCGAGTGCGAGGTCAACGATCAGATCCGGCAGGACGGAACGACCGCCGACATGGTCCGCGGTGTGCCCGAACTCGTCGCGTGGATCAGCCGGATCATGACGCTGGTGCCCGGCGATGTGATCCTCACCGGTACCCCGGCCGGCGTCGGGCCGTTGCGCACCGGCGACATGGTGACGGTCACGATCGAGGGCATCGGCACCCTCGACAACATGGTCAGCGACTCAGGAGTCTTCGCATGAACGACGTACGTGTCCGCTTCTGCCCCTCGCCCACCGGGAACCCACATGTGGGGATGGTGCGGACCGCGTTGTTCAACTGGGCGTTCGCGCGTCGTCACGGCGGCACGTTCGTGTTCCGCATCGAGGACACCGACTCGGCGCGGGACTCCGAGGAGAGCTTCCAGGCGCTGCTCGACACCTTGCGCTGGCTGCACCTCGACTGGGACGAGGGCCCCGGGGTGGGTGGGCCGTACGGACCGTACCGGCAGTCCCAGCGCCTCGACTCCTACACCCGTGCCGCCGAGCAGTTGCTCGACGAGGGCAAGGCATACCGCTGCTATTGCACCCCGGAGGAACTCGAAGCACAGCGCGAACTGGCGCGGGCCGAAGGGCGGCCTCCGGGGTACGAGGGCACGTGCCGCAACCTCACGGCCGAGCAGATCGCCGCCTACGACGCGCAGGGCCGCACTTCGGTGATCCGGGTGCGGATGCCCGACCACGACTGGCACTGGCACGATCTGGTGCGCGGCGACATCACGGTCCACGACGAGCACGTGCCCGACTTCGTGATCGTGCGGGCCAACGGCGAGCCGCTGTACACCCTGGTCAACCCGGTGGACGACATCGCGATGCGGATCACACACGTCCTGCGTGGGGAGGACCTGTTGTCCAGCACGCCCCGGCAGTTGGCGATGTACGAGCACCTCGGCGCTCCGGTGCCCGAGTTCGGCCACCTCCCGTACGTGATGGGGGAGGGCAACAAGAAGCTCAGCAAGCGCGACCCGCAATCGGCCTTCAACACCTACGTGCGCGACGGCTACCTGCCAGAGGCGATGGCGAACTACCTGGCGCTGCTCGGCTGGTCCATCGGCGAGGACCGGGAGTTCTTCTCCCTGCAGGAGATGGCCGAGCACTTCGACATCACCCGCGTCAATGCCAGCCCTGCCCGATTCGACGTGAAGAAGTGCACCGCTATCAACGGGGACTGGATCCGCCACCTGCAGACCGAGGACCTCGCCGAGCGGATGATCCCGTTCCTGCAGCGTGACGGGGTGCTGGGAGCAGAGATCAGCGACGAGCATCGGGCGCTGCTGACGGCGGCCACGCCCTTGGTCCAGGAACGCATGGAGACCCTGGCGCAGGCCACGGGGATGCTCGGCTTCTTGTTCGCCGGCGACGGCTTCCAGGTCGACCCCGACGACGCCCAGAAGGTGCTGACCGAGCAGGGCATCGACGTGGTGGCGGCGGCCGCCCGGGCGGTGGCCGACCTCCCGGAGTTCTCCGCCGACCCGATCCAGCAGGCGCTGCGAACGGTTCTGGTGGACGAGATGGGGATCAAACCCAAGCTCGCTTTCGGGCCGGTCCGGGTGGCCATCACGGGGCGCCGGGTCTCTCCGCCGCTGTTCGAGTCGATGGAGTTACTCGGTCGCGAGGAGAGCCTGCGGCGCCTGCGCGCGGCCCTGTCCGGCTAGCCGGACCGCCTTTCTGTGCCGTCGCCGGCCTAGGTATGCTGGAACAGTTGTCCTTCGCGGACGGCACCCTTGGGGTATGGGGTAATTGGCAGCCCGACTGGTTCTGGTCCAGTTAGTCTAGGTTCGAGTCCTGGTACCCCAGCGAGAACAGTGCTTCTCATCCGGCCCCGTTGTGTAGCGGCCTAGCACGCCGCCCTCTCAAGGCGGTAGCGCGGGTTCGAATCCCGTCGGGGCTACGTCGAAGGCCCCCACCCTCGTGGTGGGGGCCTTTCGTATTTCGGGCCGGGGACTCAGGCTGCCCACATCCGTTGGTGATGCGTACGGTCCGGTCCTCACCTCAGGCCCCGAGATCGTGACCTACCTGGTCTGCGGCGTCGACGACGTGGCCTGCGAACCGGCGGCCGGGCCTGCGGCTCAGGCGGTCGATAGGTCCTGAGATGCTGACCGCCGCCACCACCCGGTCGCCGGACCACACCGGGGCCGAGACGCTGGCGACGCCCGGCTCGCGCTCGCCGACACTCTCCGCCCAACCGCGTCTGCGCACCGAGGCGAGGCTCTCCCGGGGGAAACCGGACTCCGACTGCGACCAGGCCGTCAGCACCTGCGCCGCGGAGCCGGCGGCCATGGTGAGCAGGGCGCCCTCAGGGACTGTGTCCCGCAGGCCGGTGGCCGGTTCCACGCTGGCCACGCACAATCGCGCCGCACCCTGCCGCCGGTAGATCTGCGCACTTTCGCCGGTGAGGTCACGCAACCGCCGCAGCGCCGGCAGGGCCACGGTCCGCAGCCGATCGCCGCCCCCAGCGGCGTGCAACTCCGCGATGCGGGGACCGATGGTGTATCTGCCGGCGCCGTCCTTGGTCAGGAGGCGCAGGTCCACCAGTGAGGTGGCCAGCCGGTGGCAGGTGGCTCGGGGTTGTCCTGTGAGTGCCGCGAGGCCGGCTAGATCTTGTGGCCCCACTTCCAGGGCGTCCAGGATCGCCCCGGCCTTGACCAATGTTCCCACCGTGTTAGAGTTGTCCACGAAGTGATACTACGATCTCACTATGTGAGATGGCAAGGAGATCGCGATGGGCCGCACGCTGGCGGAGAAGGTGTGGGAAGCGCACGTGGTGCGCAGGGCCGAAGGGGAGCCGGACCTGCTCTACATCGACCTGCATCTGGTCCACGAGGTGACCAGCCCCCAAGCGTTCGACGGCCTGCGGGCCACGGGCCGCACTGTGCGGCGGCCTGATCTCACGTTGGCTACTGAGGATCACAACGTTCCCACCCTGGAGATCGACAAGCCCATCGCCGACCCGGTCTCGCGCGCCCAGGTCGATGCGCTGCGTCGCAACTGCGAGGAGTTCGGGGTCCCGATCCGGCCGCTCGGTGACCCTGACCAGGGGATCGTGCATGTGGTCGGGCCGCAGCTGGGCCTGACTCAGCCGGGGATGACGGTCGTCTGCGGCGACAGCCACACCTCCACTCACGGAGCCTTCGGCGCGCTGGCCTTCGGCATCGGCACCAGCGAGGTGGAGCACGTCCTGGCCACCCAGACCCTTCCTCTGAAGCCCTTCAAGACCATGGCGATCAACGTCGAGGGGCTGCTGCCGGAGGGCGTGACCGCCAAAGACCTGATCCTCGCGATCATCGCCAAGATCGGCACCGGCGGCGGGCAGGGGCACGTCCTGGAGTACCGCGGCTCGGCTATCGAGCAACTGTCCATGGAGCCCGCATGACGATCTGCAACATGTCGATCGAGGCCGGTGCCCGTGCCGGCATGATCGCCCCGGACGAGACCACTTTCGACTACCTGCGTGGGCGCGAACGGGCGCCGCAGGACTTCGATGCAGCAGTTGCGTACTGGCGAACGCTGGCCACCGACGACGATGCGGGATTCGACACGGAAGTGACCATCAACGCCTCGCAGTTGAGCCCGTTCGTCACGTGGGGCACCAATCCCGGGCAGGGCTTGCCGCTGAGTGCCTCCGTGCCGTCGCCGGATGACTTCGCCGAACCCACACAACAGGCAGCGGCCCGCAAGGCGCTGCAGTACATGGGCCTGGAGCCGGGCACGCCGCTGAAGGACATCGCGGTGGACACCGTCTTCCTCGGGTCCTGCACGAACGGTCGCATCGAGGACCTGCGGGCAGCCGCCGACATCCTGCGCGGACGGAAGGTCAGCGACGCGGTGACGATGCTCGTCGTGCCCGGTTCGGTCAAGGTCCGGCTGCAGGCGCAGGCCGAGGGCCTGGACAAGGTGTTCGAAGCCGCCGGTGCGCAGTGGCGTAACGCCGGTTGTTCGATGTGCCTGGCGATGAACCCCGACAAGTTGCGCCCGCAGGAGCGCAGCGCGTCGACGTCGAACCGCAATTTCGAAGGCCGGCAGGGACCGGGCGGGCGGACCCACTTGGTCTCCCCGCAGGTGGCTGCCGCCACTGCAGTGGCCGGTCATCTAGCGGCTCCGAGCGATCTGGTGGAGGTCTGAGCATGGAGAAGTTCACGAGTCACACAGGGGTGGCTGCGCCGCTGCGCCACTCCAACGTCGACACCGACCAGATCATCCCGGCCGAGTACCTCAAGCGGATCACCCGCACCGGCTACGAGGACGCACTGTTCTCCGCCTGGCGGCAGGATCCGGACTTCGTCCTCAACCATCCGGCCCATGGATCCGCATCGATCCTTGTGGCGGGTCCCGACTTCGGCACCGGTTCCTCCCGCGAGCACGCCGTGTGGGCCCTGAGTGACTACGGCTTCCGGGTGGTGATCTCGTCGCGATTTGCCGACATCTTCCGCGGGAATGCGGGCAAGGGCGGCCTGGTGACGGCTGAGGTCGAACAGGATGTGGTCGAGCGTCTGTGGGCCATCCTCGACGCAGCCCCGGGGACGCAGGTCACGGTGGATCTGCAGGCGAAGCAGGTCCACGTAGGTGATCTGGTCGCGGACTTCGTCATCGATGAGTACGTGCGTTGGCGCCTGCTGGAAGGCCTCGACGACATCGGGATCACGCTGCAGCACGCCGATGCGATCACTGCGTTCGAGCAGCGGCGGCCTGACTTCCTCCCGACGACTGCCTGACGGCTGTGCGCAGGCGGTGCCGCACCGCTGGAAAGATCGCGCTGATCGGTGCACATCACGGCGTTTCCTGGGTAGTGTTCGAGGCACCCGAACGGTAGCCATGATCGTGAATGCGGCGTGGCGCCCACATAGCCAACCATGGGGGTCCTAGGGTGCGAAGCACCGAGTCTCCCAACCGGAGGAAAGAACGTGAACAGAAAAGAACTCGTCGAGGCGGTCGCGGAGCGTCTCGAGGCCAGTCGCCAAGAGGCCTCAGAGGCTGTTGAGGCGGTCATCGAGACCATCAAGAGCGAGGTGGCCAAGGGCGAAAAGGTCGCGATCAGCGGCTTCGGGATCTTCGAGCAGATCCAGCGCAATGCGCGCACCATGAAGAGCCCGTTCGACGGCCGCACGATCAAGGTGAAGGCCAAGCCGGTGCCGAAGTTCAAGGCAGGTGCGGAGTTCCGTGCCTTCGTGGAGAACCCTCGCGCGGCGTTGAAGAAGGCCCAGGCCCGTGCCAAGCAGGCGCAGGCCAGCGCGAAGAAGGCCCCGGCTAAGGCCGCGGCTTCGGCCAAGAAGACGACGACGGCGGCCAAGACCGCCGCCAAGGAGGCCCCGGCCAAGACCACCGCTGCGGTCAAGAAGACGACCACGGCGGCCAAGACCGCTGCGAAGAAGGCTCCGGCCAAGACCACGGCGGCTGCGAAGAAGACCACCGCCGCTGCGAAGAAGGCTCCGGCCAAGACCACGGCGGCTGCGAAGAAGACCACCGCTGCGGCGAAGAAGGCTCCGGCCAAGACCACGGCGGCTGCGAAGAAGACCACGGCCGCTGCGAAGAAGGCTCCGGCCAAGACCAGGCTCCGGCCAAGACCACGGCCGCCGCGAAGAAGACCACGGCCGCCGCGAAGAAGGCTCCGGCGAAGAAGGCTCCGGCCAAGAAGCCCACGAGCAAGAAGTAACTCGCGTTCTCAGGGGCCGATCCGGATCACCGGGTCGGCCCCTGAGCGTGTGTCAGGACGCTGGCGGTGTGCCGGCCGAGTCCCAGTCGGCGTGCGATCTCCAGGTCGGCCGCAGTGTCGACATCCACCGTCAGTCCGCACTCGGGCACAATGATGCGCCGGTTGCCGGCTGCTTCATGTCTGGCCGCGGAACCCGGCCCGAACTCCGGCACCAGATCCGTGCCGAAGAGCATCGTGGTGCCTGTGCCCGCGCGGTCGGGCACGAAGCCGGACTCCGAGGACGCCAGTACTTCCAGCAGGTGCTCCGGGCGGACCGCGGGCACATCCGGCAGCAGGACTGCACTTCGGCCTTTGCCGAGGGCGGCGCCGATCGCTTCGTTGAGACTGCCGGCATGGTCGAGGGTCGTGGCGCCATCGCAACGGGCGATGTTCCGCAGGTCCGGATCGGGGGTCACCACAACGACCTCCCCGAGTTCCGTGGCCAGCGCCGCGGCCACGCAGTCGCGCAACATCGCCACGATGAGGGCCTCCCGGAAGGCCGGCGAAGCGGCCACGCGGGTCTTGCCCCGCAGACGTCCTTTCACGGGCAGGATGAACTGCACACCCAATCGTGTCAGCCTGCAGGGATCGGTCGACAGCAGGACCCCGCCGCGCGATGATCGGCAGCATGTCCTCCCGTCACGGCACCCGCAGACTGGGTCCGTACTACCGCTTCGCGGCCTTGGTCCTGAAGCCGCCGATGACGGTGCTGACACGGCGGGCCTGGCACGGCGAGGAGTACCTGCGGCAGGACTACCCACCCACCGACGGCATCGTTGTGGTCTCCAACCACGTGTCGTGGTTCGACCCGATCCCCTGGCCCACATCCTGTGGAACAACGGCCGGTCGCCGCGGTTCTTGGCAAAGGAGGCGATCTTCCACGTCCCCGGAGTCGGTCAGATCATCGGTGGTGCCGGACAGATTCCGGTGTTGCGGGAGACGCAGAACGCTGCGGAGTCCGTGAAGGCCGCGGTGGCGGCGGTCAACGACGGGGAGGCGGTGGTGGTCTACCCGGAGGGGACGATCACCCGCGACCCGGATCTGTGGCCGATGAGTGGCAAGACCGGGGCGGCCCGGATCGCCCTGCTGTCCGGCGCACCCGTCATCCCGATCGCACAGTGGGGCGCGCAATACGTGATGGGTCCCTACGTCAAGGAGTTCAAGGTGTTCCCGCGGAAGACGATGCACATGCAGGTGGGGCCGCCGGTCGACCTCGACGACCTGCGGGCAGAGTCGCTGACCTCCGAGGTCCTCGCCGCTGCTACCGCCCGGATCATCGACCGGATCACCGAGTTACTGGAGGACATCCGTGGCGAGAAGGCGCCGCCCGGACGACTCGACTACAAGGCCTGGCGGCAGGCGCGTGAGACTGACAAAACAGAGGAGAGTTAGATGCGACGCATCGCAGTGATGGGAAGTGGTTCTTGGGGAACCGGGTTCGGGATGGTGCTGGCGGATGCTGGCGGGGATGTGGCGATGTGGGCGCGGGAGCCTGCCGTGGCTGACGACATCAACCAGAACCATCGGAACGACCATTACCACGAAGGGATCGAACTCCCGCCGTCGATGTGGGCCAGTGGGGATCCGGTGGGGGTGTTGCGGGGGGCGCAGATCGTGGTCCTGGCCATCCCCTCCCAGACGCTGCGGGAGAACTTGTCGGTGTGGAAGGAGTACCTGAACCCTGACGCGACCTTGGTGTCCTTGATGAAGGGCATCGAGTTGGGCACCGTGATGCGTATGTCCCAGGTCATAGCTGAGGTGACCGGCTTCCCCGAATCGCAGGTGGCGGTGGTCTCCGGGCCGAACCTCGCACGTGAGGTCGCCCAGCGGCAGCCTGCGGCAACAACCGTCGCGTGCGCCGATCAGGGGCGTGCACAGAACCTCGCGGAGGCGACGACCACGGCGTACTTCCGCCCGTACTACACCACTGATGTGATCGGCGCCGAACTCGGCGGAGCGGTGAAGAACGTCATCGCGCTGGCCAACGGCATGGCCTACGGTCTGGGTTTCGGCGAGAACGCGCAGGCATCGCTCATCACCCGTGGTCTGGCCGAGATGTCGCGGCTGGGCGAAGCTCTGGGGGCCAATCCGCTGACCTTCCTGGGTCTGGCCGGCATCGGCGATCTCATCGCGACGTGCACCTCGCCGCTGTCACGCAACCGCACGTTCGGGGAGAACCTCGGCCGGGGACTCACCGTGGACGAGACGATAGCCAAGACCCAGCAGACCTGTGAGGGGGTCAAGAGCTGCGAGTCGATCCTGGATCTGGCCACCCGCAACGGGGTGGACATGCCCATCACGGAGCAGGTGGTGCGGGTGGTGCATCACGGCATGCCCCCGCGACAGATGCTGGCCAACCTGATGTCGCGTGATCGCAAGGCCGAACAGGGCCACGAGGGCCTGTCCTGAGGCCGGGCCGCAGGCCGCGAGCGCCGACCCTGAACCGTGCAACCGTCGCGGTGCTACCGAGCCTCTCCGCCCGGTAGCGCTGCGGCCAAGTCCTTCCACAGGTCGTCGACATGCTCGATACCGACCGACAGGCGCAGCAGTGCTGGGTCCACGAGGTCGGATTCGAGGCGGTGGCGGCGCCGCCGTTCCAGCGTCGACTCCACGCCGCCCAGACTCGTCGCATGGGTCCACACCCGGACCCGGTCGCACACCGATTCGGCGGCTTGCGGACCACCGCGCGGAATGACTGCGAGCAGCGGCGGGATGAGGTCCATCTGTCGTGCTGCCAGGTCGTGGTCGGGATGGGTGGGCAGTCCCGGGTACACGACCTCGGTCACACCGGGGTGCGTTGAGAGGCGCTCGGCGAGAACTGCGGCGTTGGCGCTCGCCCGCCGGTAGCGCACGTCGAGTGTCCGTACCCCGCGCAGCGCCAACCAGGCCTCCATGGGACCGGCGATCGCGCCCGTGAGCTCCCGGTGCTCGCGGAATCGCTGTGCGAGATCTGCGTCACGGCACACCACCGCGCCCAGGATCACGTCGGAATGCCCCGACAGGAACTTCGACACCGAATGCACGATCACGTCCGCGCCCAGTTGCAGGGGGCGTTGTGCCAGTGGCGTGGCGAAGGTGCTGTCGACGACGGTGACGCCCCCCATCCCGGCGTGCGCCGCGATGTCGTACACCCGCAGGTGCGGGTTGCTCGGGGTCTCCAGCCAGCGCGTCTGCGCGGTTGGGTCGTCGAGGGGTACCCGGATGATCTCGCGCGAAGCCAGCAGGGCGGCGGTGCCGGAGTAGACCACGGCCGGGGTGGCCAAGGTGACCGGCGCGTGGAGGTCCAGCACCGCACTGATGGCCGCCATGCCGGAGGCGAACAGGACCGCGTGGCCGCCTTCGAGGCCGCCGAGCACTGCCTCGAACGCACGACTGTTGCGGGCGTCGTGGCGAGCGTATTCGATGTCCCCACCGGCGGCCAGTGCGGAGGCGAACTCCACCGGGAGGTTCAGTGGGGCGTCGGCGTGTGGCGTGGGCCGTCCACCCGCAACGGCGATCGTTGCGCGGTCCATCGAACCTCCTGGATTAGGGTCGTAATCGTGTCTGAGTCGCGGATCCGTGTGGGCGTCCTCTACGGAGGGACGAGTTCGGAGCACAGCATCAGTTGTGTGTCTGCGGGCAGCGTACTGCGGGCTCTCGACCCGGAGCGGTTCGAGGTCGTGCGCATCGGCATCGACCGGCTCGGGACGTGGCGCCTGGACGACCAGGACCTGTCCCGGTTGCGGCTCGGCGCGCAGCTGCCCGAGGTGCTCAGGGGACCCGAGGTCAGCCTGATGCTCGACCACACCCGCAAGGGACTGCTCGTGGACGGTGAGTACGTGCCACTGGATGTGGTGTTCCCGATCCTGCACGGGCCGTTCGGCGAGGACGGCACGGTGCAGGGCCTGTTCGAGGTGGCCGGCCTGCCATATGTGGGCTCGGGGGTGCTGGCCTCAGCGCTGGCTATGGACAAGATCTCGTTCAAGCAACACATGGCGGCTGCCGGTATCGACGTGGGTTCGTTCGTGGCGTTCACCGCGGACCAGTGGCGGTCCGACCCGGCGCACCTGCAGTCGCAGATCTCGGGACTCGGGTGGCCGGTCTTCGTCAAGCCGAGTCGCGCGGGCTCCTCGCAGGGCATCTCGAAGGTGCACGGGCCCGGCGAGTTGCGCACCGCCATCGAGGAAGCGTTGCGCCACGATCCCCGACTGATCGTCGAAGCGGGGGTGCAGGACGCGCGTGAGGTCGAGGTGGGGGTCCTGGCCACCCCGCATCCTGAAGTGAGCCTGCCCGGCGAGATCGTTGTGCGTACCGGCCACGAGTTCTACGACTTCGAGGCCAAGTACCCTCGACGACTCCGTCGACCTCGTGATCGACCCGGAGTTGCCCAGCCCCGTGGTGGACGGGATCCGGCACGTGGCGCAGGAGGCCTTCCGCGTGGCGATGTGCGAGGGATTGGCGCGGGTGGACTTCTTCGTGTCCGGTGAGCGGGTGATCCTCAACGAGATCAACACGATGCCGGGCTTCACGTCAGCGTCGATGTTCCCGCTGGTCTGGGAGGCCACGGGGCGCACGTACAGTGACGTGGTGACCAGCCTCATCGACGATGCCCTGCTCCGGGGAGTGGGCCTGCGATGATCGAGATGTTCCTGCCACTGGTGCCGCCGGTCGACACGACCGTGGTTCCGCGGCCGCCGATCGTCGTCAAGTACATTCCCTACGGCAAGCAGCGCAAGAAGCAGATGGCCGGGTACTCCTTGCGCCACTACGGCGTGCGGACCTGGCAACTGACCGACCCGAGGGTCGTCGTACTGCACTACACGGTCAGCAACACCGCCTCCTCGCCGTGGAACCTCTTCGCCAGCAACAGCGCCTCGCCGGGACCGGCCGGCTCGAGGCCGGAGAAGCCGGGTGGGTGTACGCACTTCATCGTCGACAAGGACGGCACGATCCTGCAACTCGCTCCGCTGCGCATCATGTGCCGGCATGCGATCGGGATCAACGACCGCTCCGTGGGGATCGAGTTCGTCGAGATGTCCTCGGCCTCCAACATCCTGCAACGGCCCAAGCAGCGGCGGGCGGGGGTGCGATTGGTGCGCTGGCTGCAGTCCGAACTGGGGATCACGAAGCAGAACGTGATCGGCCACCGCATGGTCAACGACTCCCCGCACTTCCACGAACGCGTCAAGGGCTGGCGCAACGACCACACGGACTGGAGTGCCCCTCAGGTGCGGGTCTTCCGCAAGTACCTGTGACTCAGGGGGCCGCACCGGCGGGGCCGCTGACTTCGGTGTGCTGAGTCATGGCCGGGGCCAGGTCCACCAGGGGATTGACCTGGGTCTGATGGGTGTCCGGAACATAGACCTGGACCAGCGGGCTGCGGCCCACCGCCGTGAACACGTAGCCGTCGGACTGTTCCTCGGCGAACCACGAGATCTCGTTCACCACGACCATTTCTGAGGTCTTCTGGTAGCCCGCCGGTGTGGCGACGCCGCATCGCAGCACGATGCGGGGATCACCCCACGCCGCGGCGTACTCCGACCGTCCGGTGTCCTCGTCGCCGTCCAGTGTGCGTGGCAGGGCCTCGACCAAAGCGCGACAGGGTGCCTCGTCGGACGGCGACGGGTCGGCAGCCGGGATCTGCGCCGCGGAGCAGCCCGCGAGCAACAGGACTAGGACAAGTGCACGACGGGGCACGTGAGGGTGCGCGTGATTCCGGGAACGGCCTGGACTTTAGCCACGACCATCTGGCCGAGTTGATCGACGGAGTCCGCCTCGCCGCGAACGATGACGTCGTAGGGGCCGGTGACGTCGTCGGCCTGGGTGACACCGGAGATCTTGCGGATCTCCTCGGCGACCCTGGATGCCGAGCCGACTTCGGTCTGGATCAGGATGTAGGCCTGGACCACGGTTCCTCCTACGCGGTAGATGCTAGGAGACTATCTTGACCACGGGGACAACGACATGACGGGGACGACGATGACTGGGTGGGTGGCGCGATGAGCGGGCAGACGGTGGCCGATATCGGGGAGTTCGGGCTGATCGCGGCCCTGCAGAGCCGGCTGGCGTCCGCGCCCGCGGTGGAGGTGCCGTCCGGTGACGACGCCGCCGTGCTGCGGTGGAGCAACGAGCGGCTGGTGGTCAGCACGGACATGCTCGTGCAGGACCGTCACTTCCGTATCGAGTGGTCCTCGCCGGAAGACATCGGGCACAAGGCCGCTGCGCAGAACTTCGCCGATCTCACCGCGATGGGGGCCCGGCCGGTCGCGCTGACGGCGGCGATCGCGCTGCCGCCGGAGACCCCGGTGGAATGGGTGCTGGGTGTGATGGATGGGCTGGTCGCCGAAGCCGCCGACCTTGGCTCGGCCGTGGTGGGCGGGGATGTCACCCGGGCGTCGTCGGTCACCATCTCGGTCACCGCGCTGGGGGTGCCGGCGGGTTCCCGGCTCGTGCGTCGTGACGGTGCCCGGCCGGGGGACGTGGTCGCTGTCTGCGGCCGCCTCGGGTGGGCGGCGGCTGGCCTCGCCGTGCTGGGCCGCGGCTTCCGCTCGCCGCGGATCGTGGTCGACGCGCACCGCAGGCCGCACCCGCCGTACTCCGCAGGTGCACTGGCGGCAGCCGCTGGCGCCACCGCGATGATCGACGTCAGCGACGGGTTGCTGGGGGACCTGGGTCACATCGCCGCGGCCTCAGGGGTGCAGATCGTGCTGGACACCGACGCGCTGCCGATCGACGACCAGATCCGCGAGACCGCTTCGGCCTTCAACGCCGACCCGCTGGGCTGGGTCGTCGCCGGTGGGGACGACCACGCGCTGGCCGCCACGTTCCCGGCCGGGACCGCGCTGCCGAGCGGGTTCGTCGCCATCGGTGAGATCGTCGAGGGCAGTGGCGTGGAGGTGCCGGGATACCGGCACATCGGGGCACCGGGGTTCGACCACTTCCGGGACTGATTCCGGGTCAGTCGGCAAAGATGTAGAGATCGGGCACGCGCACGACAGTGACGGCCGGACCCAGAGACGAGAACCTCAGAAGGTCGCCCCGCAGGGCGGGTGCATCGGGCCTCAGACGGCGCGGGTGACCTTGCCGGCCTTCAGGCAGCTGGTGCACACGTTCAGGCGCTTCGGTGCCTTGCCGACGAGCACGCGCACGGACTGGATGTTGGGGTTCCAGCGGCGCTTCGTGCGGCGGTGCGAGTGGGAGATGTTGTGGCCGAAGCCGGGACCTTTGCCGCAGACATCGCAGTTGGCAGCCACAGGTACTCCTTAGGTGAACGTCTGATCGTCGTGGTGCGCGACGTCGAGGGCGCGCGCAATCCTCCCCAGGATAGCCGATGCTCCCTCATGTGCCCACCGCCCCCGTTACCCTTGGATGACGTCGACGCAGGGAGGAGCCTGAAGCGATGAGCGAGGTCACCCTCGACGCCACCGCCCTGCGCAACTGGATGCGTCTGAGTCAGCAAGCGCTGGCCCAGCGGCGGGCGGAAATTGATGCGCTGAACGTGTTCCCCGTCCCCGACGGCGACACCGGGACCAACATGTACCTCACCGTGGAGGCCGCCGCACTGGCGGCCTCCGAGGTGACCGACCCGGCCAGTGTGCCCGGCCCCACGGCTGACGCAATGGCGCGGGGGGCTCTGCTGGGGGCCCGGGGCAACTCCGGGGTGATCCTCAGCCAACTCCTGCGAGGGCTGGCCGACGTCATTGCGACCACTGACGCGCCCACCGGGCAGACCTTAGTGGCAGCCCTCGCGCGCGCCGCCGATCTGGCGTATGCGGCCGTGAGCCGACCGGTCGAGGGCACTGTGCTGACGGTGGCCAGGGCGGCGGCGGAGGGGGCAGCAGCCAACGGGGACGCCGGTGTGGCGGAGGTGGCGAGGGCCGCCACTGAGCACGCCCACCGCGCTCTGGCCAAGACGCCGACCCAGTTGCAGGCGCTGGCCGATGCAGGGGTCGTGGACGCCGGCGGCAAGGGCTTGGTCGTGGTGCTGGATGCCTTGGTCGAGGTGCTCACCGGCGAGGTGCACCCCGACGAGCCCGAGCCCGTGGTCGTGGCGCACGAGCCGATGCCACACGGGGAGTACACGGGACCGCGGTATGAGGTCATGTACCTGCTCGACGCCGAGGACGACGGCATACCCGCCTTGCGCACCCGCCTGGATGCCATGGGTGACTCGTTGGTCGTCGTCGGTGGCGGGGGGCTGTGGAACGTACATGTGCACACCGACACCATCGGCGCATCCGTGGAGGCAGGCATCGATGCGGGGCGTCCGCACCGGATCGCGGTGACCGACCTGATCGAGCAGCAACGCCACCTTCCGCGCGAGATCACCCGGGTGGTGGTGGCCGTGGCCCATGGGCCCGGCGTGGCCGAACTGCTGGAGGAGTCGGGGGCGGTGGCCGTGCGCACCCCGCCCAAGGGACGCCCGAGCACGCGTGACTTCGTGCGCGCAGTGACATCCTGCGGTGCCCGCGAGGCACTGCTGTTGCCCTCGGATTCCGACTCCACTCCGGTGGCCAAGGCGGCTGCGGAGTTTCTACGCGACGACGACATCCGCGTGGCGGTGGTGCCGAGTCGTTCCGTGGTGCAGACGCTGGCCGCAGTGGCGGTGCACGACCCGTCGATCAGCTTCGACGATGACGTGGTCACCATGGCGCGGGCGTCGAGCGCGACCCGGTACGGCGGGGTGACGGTGGCCAGCAAGGAGGCCATCACCACCGCGGGTCGCTGCCAGATCGGCGACGTCCTGGGTCTGGTCGACGGCGACATCGTCGAGATCGGCGATTCCGTGGAGGATGTCGCCTTGCGGGTGATCGACCGCATGAGCAGCACCACCTCCGAACTCGTCACGCTGGTGACGGGGACCGAGGCGCCGCCGGACCTGGTCGGCGCGGTCGAACAGCACCTGCGGGCCGCAATGGTCGACCTGGAGGTCGTCAGCGGCGGACAGCCGTACTGGCCTGTCATCATCGGCGTGGAATAGCGTGGCGCACCTCGGATCACCGCTGGCGGACGTGCTCGGCGGGCGCAGTGCGGGCAGTCTGCACAAGTCGCACGGCGTCAGCACGTGTGAGGACCTGCTGTGGGTGTTCCCCCGCCGTTACCAGGACATGACCCGGCTCACCGACATCGGCGGCCTCCACGTCGGTGATGTGGCCACTGTCCTGGCCCGCGTGAAGAACGCCAGCACCCGGTCGACCCGTAACGGCCGCATGCTCAACGCCGTCATCACCGACGGACGCAACGACCTGCATCTGGCCTTCTTCCGCCGCATCCAGCACTTCGAGGAGATGCTGCGACCGGGCCGGGTCGGCTTGTTCAGCGGGAAGGTCGGCGCATACCGCGGCCAGTTGCAGTTGGCGCACCCCATGTGCGTGATGTCTCCGAAGGGGGTGGGTGACGACGCCGAGGAGGTGGAAGCCTTCCTCGCCACCATCAATCCGATCTACCCGGCGACGGCCAGCATCCCCTCCTGGCGGGTAGGGAAGTCCGTGAAGTTGGTGCTGGACGCCGTGGATCTCTCGGAGGACCCGGTGGACGAACTGGCCCGGCAGAAGCGCGCACTGCTGGGCCAGCAGGAGGCCTTCCAGGCGCTGCACACCCCGACGTCACTGGACTTGGTCGAACCGGCGCGGCGCCGGTTCACCTACCAGGAGGCCTACGTCCTGCAGACCGTTCTGGCACTGCGGCGCCAGGCGATGGCACACAGCCGCGCCACGGCGCGCCCCGGCTCCCTCCGAGGGTTGGCGGCAGCCATCGAGGACCGCCTGCCGTTCGCCCTGACCACCGGCCAGCAGGAGGCCGTGGCCGCCATCCGGGCGGACCTGGCCGAGCCGACACCCATGCAGCGTCTGCTGCACGGGGAGGTGGGCGCAGGGAAGACGCTGGTGGCACTGCTGGCCATGGCCACCGTCGTGGACTCCGGCGGACAGGCGGTGCTGCTGGCCCCCACTGAGGTCCTGGCCCAGCAGCACCACGCCTCGATCAGCGCCCTGTTGGGCGAACTGGCCCACGCCGGGACCCTGCTGGGCGGCGAGCAGGGCACCCAGGTGGTGCTGCTGACCGGGTCGGCCGGTGCGGCGGCCCGCCGGGATGCCCTGCTGCAGATCGTCTCGGGGCAGGCGGGGATCGTCGTGGGCACCCACGCGCTGCTCAGTGAGGCGGTCCAGTTCGCAGAGTTGGGCTTGGTGGTCGTGGACGAGCAGCACCGTTTCGGGGTGGAACAGCGGGCCGCCCTGCTCGATCGCGGCGCCGGCGCGTCGCGGCCCCACCTGCTGGTCATGACGGCGACCCCGATCCCGCGCACGGTGGCCATGACGGTGTTCGGTGACCTGGATGTCACGACGCTGCGCGAACTGCCGGCCAACCGTGCCGGTGTGAGCACGTTCGTGGTCAACGAGTCCCTGGCCCCCCGCCACGCCGAGCGCACGTGGGAGCGGGTCGTGGAAGAGGTGTCCGCCGGGCGCAAGGTCTACGTCGTGTGCCCCCGGATCGGTGACGGTGCGACCTTCGAGCCCGACCCTGACCTGCCGGAAGACCTCGCCGAACTCGACTTCCCCACCCCGGAGAGCACCCGGGGTGTCCTGCAGACCGCGGAGGAACTCGCCGACGGCCCGCTGGCGGGTGTGCGGGTCAGTGTGATGCACGGCCGGTTGCCGGCGGCGGAGAAGTCCGATGTGATGCGGCGGTTCGCGGCCGATCCGGCCACCGCCGATGCGATCGACGTGCTCGTGGCCACCAGCGTCATCGAGGTGGGGGTGGATGTGCCGTCGGCGACCGTGATGGTCGTCCTCGACGCCGAGTCGTTCGGGGTCTCCCAGTTGCACCAGTTGCGCGGTCGCGTGGGCCGGGCGGACCTGCCTGGGCTGTGCCTGCTGTGCACCCGCAATCCCGAGGCCACCGAACGGTTGGAGAAGGTCGCTGCCACGACCAACGGCTTCGACCTGGCCCGCATCGATCTCGAACAGCGCAAGGAGGGTGACGTGCTGGGCACCGCTCAGTCGGGCCGGCTCACCCGGTTGCGGTTGCTGCGGGTCATCCGTGACGAGCAGATCATCGAGCAGGCGCGCGCCGATGTGGCCGATCTGCTCGCCCGCGACCCGGGCCTGCGAGAGCATGCGACGCTGCGCGCGATGGTCAACCGGTGGCAATCCGCGGGAGCCGACTACGTGGAGAAGACGTGACCCGGATCATCGCCGGGCGGGCCGGGGGGCGCCGGCTCAAGGTGCCCGCGACCGCCACCAGGCCGACCAGCGACAGGGTCAGGAGTCGGTGTTCGCGTCGCTGGCCAGCGTCGTGGACCTCGCCGGGCCCGCGTCCTGGACCTCTTCGCCGGCTCCGGGGCCCTGGGTCTGGAAGCGCTGTCCCGGGGAGCTCACCAGGTCGTTCTGGTGGAGCAGTCGCCAGCGGCCGCGCGCGTCATCGCCGACAACATCCGGACCTTGTCGTTGCCCGGGGCCACCGTCCGGCGCGCCAGTGTCCAGTCCTACCTGACCGGCGGGGCGCAGCAGTTCGACCTGGTGGTCCTGGATCCGCCGTACGAACTGACCACGGGCGCGGTGGAGGACATCCTGGCGGCGCTGACGAGCGGGTGGTTGGCCGACGGTGCGGTGGTCGTCGTCGAACGCAGCGCCACCAGCGAACCGCCTCGATGGCCCGACGGTTTCGACGACGCGTGGAGTCGCCGCTTCGGGGGGACCCATGTGCAGCGGGCGGTTTGGTACCGTCACCGGAAGGCCTAGATCCCAGCGCGAGGAGCCCAACGGTGCGCAGAGCGGTTTGCCCCGGGTCGTTCGACCCCGTGACCAACGGTCACCTGGACATCGTGGGGCGGGCGAGCAACCTGTTCGACGAGGTGGTCGTCGCCGTGCTCATCAACAAGAAGAAGCAGGGGATGTTCACTGTCGAGGAACGCATCGGCCTGCTGCAGGAGGTCACCGCCGACTTCCCCAACGTCGTGGTCGGCTCCTTCCACGGGCTGCTGGTCGACTTCTGCAAGGACCGCGGGATCCAGGCGATCGTCAAGGGCCTGCGGGCGGTCAGCGACTTCGACTACGAGTTGCAGATGGCGCAGATGAACTACCAGTTGTCCGGGGTGGACACCGTCTTCGTGTCGACCAACCCGCTCTATTCGTACTTGTCCAGTTCGCTGATCAAGGAGGTCGCCACGTACGGCGGGGATGTCTCCAACATGCTGCCCGGCGTGGTCAACGACCGTTTGCTCGAACGTGTGGCTAATACTGGGTGAGAGAGTTGGGAGGCCCGCATGGAGGTCTACGAACGACTGGATGACCTGGTCGACCTGATCGAAGGCGCGCGCGGCGTCCCGTTGTCCGACTCCTGCGTCATCAACCGCACCATCGCACTGGAGCTGCTGGAGGCGGTGCGGGCCCTCATGCCTGCGTCCCTGCGCGACGCGGCGACGATCCTCGCCGACCGCGACGACGTCCTCGAGGATGCTGCCCGGGAAGCGGAGTCACGGATCGCTGCGGCACAGGACGACGCGGATGCGACGCTGACGCGCGCGGAGAACGAAGCCGCGGCGCTGATGTCACGTGGCCAGGCCGACGTCGACCAGGTCCTGGCCCAGGCCCAGTCGGACGCGGCGCGCACGGTGGACCGTGCCCGCGCGGAGGCTGAGCGACTGGTGGCGGCGGACACCATCCGGCTGGAGGCCGAGCGGCAGGCGAAGGCCCTGCGTCAACAGGCTGACAGCGATGCCGCACGCGTTCGGGCCGAGGCGGACATCTATGTGGACAAACGCCTGGCCAACCTGGAGGACACCTTGCGGGCGGCCCTGGATCAGATCGGTCGTGGGCGGCGACGCAGCAACGCCGGATCTGCGTCGGCCGCACCACCGCCGGAGGGCGAGGGCGGGATCTACGACTTCACCCAGGACCCGGAGGTTGCCGGGGATCTGGTCGGTGGGCGTCGGCGCAGCGGTCGGCAGGCTTGATACCCTGGGGTCCAGCGGCGCTGTAGCGCGATCGTCGGCATGCCCTGATCCCGACGACGCTGCGCCCCCGACGAGCCCAAGGACATGCCGATGACGACCAGCGCCGGTGCGCCGTTCGTGGTCGACGTGCGCCGGTTGATCGGCAAACCGGGGGCCTACCAGCGCATCGAACTCACCGAACCTGCCGGCGCGGGAGTGTCGACGGCGGTCGTCACCGTCGACCCGGCCGAGCCGGCACGCGCCGAGGTGATGCTGGAGTCGGTGCGCGAGGGGATCCTCGTGACCGGGACCGCCACCACGACTGCCGATGCGGTGTGCAGCAGGTGCCTGGACCCGGTGCGGGTGCCGCTGGCCGCGGACCTGCAGGAGTTGTACGCCTGGACCGCGCAGGAGGCCGAGGTCGACGACCTCGGTGAGCTCGGCCCCCATCTGCAGGGGGAGTCACTGGATCTGCATCCGGCGATCCGGGACGGGCTGATCCTGGAGATGCCGCAGGCACCATTGTGTGATCCCGACTGCCCCGGTCTGTGCCCGCAGTGCGGGGCGCGGCTGGCAGACGACCCCGAGCACCATCACGATTCATCCGACCCCCGCTGGGCGGCGTTGTCCGCCCTCAAGGACGGCCTGCTCACCGAGCAGGCCGACGTATCCAAGGAGAAGTAAGTGGCCGTTCCGAAGCGCAAGACCTCGCGCAGCAACACCCGGTCCCGCCGGTCGCAGTGGAAGACCTCCGCGGCGACGCTGGCCACGTGCAAGCAGTGCGGCATGCCCAAACTCCCGCACACGGCGTGCCCGGAGTGCGGCACTTACGCCAAGCGGCGCGTCCTCGACGTCTGATCGCGGCGGCGCGAGGGTGACGGGGATCGAACTCACCGGGCTGGTGCACCGGCTCGGGCTGTCCAGCATGCCCGAGGAGTTGCCCTTGGCGATGGTGCACCGGTCGTACTCCTACGAGAACGGCAGGATCCCCACCAACGAGCGACTGGAGTTCCTCGGCGACTCCGTGCTCGGCGTGGTCATCACCGATCACCTCTTCCGTTCCTTTCCGGACCTTCCGGAAGGGCAACTTGCGAAGATGCGCTCCGCGCTGGTCAACGCGCAGTCGTTGGCAGGGATAGCGGGCGCCGTCGGCGTCGGCGAGTACCTGCTGCTCGGTCGCGGCGAGGAGGGCACCGGCGGGCGCGGAAAGGCGTCGATCCTCGCAGACGCCCTCGAGGCCATCATCGGCGCCGTCTACCTGCAGGCGGGGATTGCCGGGGCGGGGGAGTTCATCCTGCGACTGTTCGACGACCTGCTGCATACGGTGCCGGAACTCGGCGCCGGACTGGATTGGAAGACCAGCCTGCAGGAACTCAGCGCCCAGTTGGGCCAGGGTTCGCCGGAGTACCTGGTCACCGGCGACGGCCCGGACCACGCCCGGATGTTCACCGCACAAGTGCGCGTCGGCGACCGACTCTTCGGCCATGGGCAGGGCCGCACGAAGAAGCAGGCCGAGCAGCAGGCCGCGCAGACCGCCTTCGACGAGGTGCGCGAGGCTTTCGCCGACGATGCCTGAGCTGCCGGAGGTCGAGGTCGTCCGACGCGGCTTGGAGCACTGGACGGCCGGGCGCACCATTGCGGGGGTCGAGGTCCGGCACCCCCGGGCCGTACGCCGGCACCCCGGATCACCCCGCGACTTCGAGTCGCGCCTGCTGGGCGTCCAACTCACGCACGTGGACCGGCGCGGGAAGTTCCTCTGGTGGCCGATCGGTGACGCCGCACTGGTGGGCCACCTCGGCATGTCGGGCCAGTTCCGAGTGGAGGCCGCGCCGGGCGACCACACCCGAATCACCTTCGACCTCGGCCTGCCACTGCTCTTCGACGATCAGCGCACCTTCGGCGGGATGTGGGTGGAACCGCTGGAGAACGGTCTTCCGTTGTCGCTGCAGCACATCGCGCCCGACCCCTTCTCCGCACGGTACGACCGCGCCCGCGTCGTGCACACGATCCGCAGGCGACGCGCGCCGATCAAGGCCTTACTGCTGGACCAGGGTGTCGTGTCCGGCATCGGGAACATCTACGCCGATGAGGCCTTGTGGCGCGCCCGCGTGCATTGGCGCACCCCAGGAGATGCGCTCAGCGCGCGCCGCGTGGGCATGCTGCTCGACGCAGCCGCCGCGGTCATGCGGCAGGCGATGGACGCCGGCGGGACCTCGTTCGACCGGCTCTACGTCAACGTCAACGGCAGCAGCGGTTACTTCCAGCGGGAGTTGTCGGCGTACGGTCGCGCGGGGCTGCCCTGCCCGCGTTGCGGTGCACCCATCGTGCGGGAACCGTTCGCCAACCGGTCCTCCTACCGATGTCCACGCTGCCAGCGGCAACCGGCGTGTTCTGCTTGACGATGCTCGATGCGTTATGTCAGCCTGATATATGGGGCGCTGTTCCCTTGCCGCCCTGTCCAACCCTGTACGGAGGACTCCGATGGCCAAGGCGGTCTATACCCCTGGCGCACAGTACGACCCCCGGCTGCTGGCCGAGTTGGTGTCTTTGCGTGCCCGCGTCGCCGAGTTGGAGCGCGAGGTCAGCGCTCTGAAGGTCGAGCAGGCGACATTCGAGGACGAGGTGCTGTCCCTGTCGTCGCAGCCACCCGTCCTGGCCTGATCCGCCACGTGCCGCCCCGCGTGGCGTTGCCGGCCAGTCGCCGTTCAGAGGCGTACTGTGAGGGTCTTCCCCGCTAGCGGGCCGTGAGGTCCGTCTGTGACCGTATGCGCGGCAGGAGGCCCGGAGTGCATCTGAGGAGTCTGACCCTTCGGGGATTCAAATCCTTCGCGACATCGACCACCATCGACCTCGAACCCGGCATCACGTGTGTGGTGGGTCCCAACGGATCGGGCAAGTCCAACGTCGTGGACGCGATCGCGTGGGTCATGGGCGAGCAGGGCGCGAAGAGCCTGCGCGGCGGCAAGATGGAGGACGTCATCTTCGCGGGTACCTCCGGGAAGGCGCCGCTGGGTCGCGCTGAGGTGGAGTTGACCATCGACAACTGCGACGGGGCGCTGCCGATCGACTACTCCGAAGTGACGATTCGGCGCACCTTGTTCCGCAGCGGGGGGTCCGAGTACGCGATCAACGGTCAGACCTGTCGCCTGCTGGACGTGCAGGAACTGCTCGCGGATTCCGGCATCGGCCGCGAGATGCACGTGATCGTGGGCCAGGGCCGCCTCGACGCCATCCTGCATGCCAGCCCGGAGGATCGTCGCGGCTTCATCGAAGAGGCGGCCGGGGTCCTCAAGCACCGCCGCCGCAAGGAGAAGGCGCTGCGCAAGCTCGAGCAGATCCAGCAGAACCTCAACCGCCTCACCGATCTCGCGGCCGAGTTGCGCCGGCAGCTCAAGCCGTTGGGCAGGCAGGCCGAAGTGGCCCGCCGGGCGGCCACCATCCAGGCCGATGTGCGGGATGCGCGTCTGCGACTGCTGGCCGATGACGTGGCCACCGTGCAGTACGAGTTGGCGCAGGAGCAGGCCGATGAGAGCGCCGCCAAGGCTGAGCGGGAGCGGGTGGAGGAGCAACTGACCGCGGCTCGGTCGGCGCAGGCGGATCTGGAGTCGCGGCTGCAGCACATCGCTCCGCGGCTGCATGAGGTGCGCACCCGCTCGCTGGACCTCACCCGTCTGCGCGAGCGGATGAACTCCCTGGTCGCTCTCATCGGGGAACGCCGGCGTTCGCTGGAACGCGAGCAACTCGAGTTCAGCTTCGGCGTCGACCCGGAGGATGTGCAGAGGCAGGCCGATGCGGTCGCACGGGAACTGGCCGATCAGGGCGAGGTCCTTTTGCAGGCACGCGGGGAGTTCGAGGCGGCCCGGGATGCCGCAGAAGCTGTGGGCACCCGCGTCCGCGAGGAGCAGCAGCAGGTGGCCGATGCCGAGCGGGCACTGACCGACCACCGGCAGCAGGCCGCCGCGGAGCAGGCAGTGACCGGCGGGGAACGCCTGGTGGCGGCGACACAGAATCGGGCCGACCGGCTGGGTGAACAGTACGAGCCCGCAGCACGCGAAGCCGCGGAGGCAACGGCCGCCGTGGCTCAGTTGCCCCCGGCCGAAGTCGTCGATGAGGTGGCGGACGTCGCCGGCGCCGACAAGACGATGCTCGACGCCGAGCGGTCCGTGGAACTGGCCCGCGCCGAACTGTCCGCCCAGGAGCAGCGCCGGGCTTCCCTGACCGCGCGCTGCGAGGCTCTGCGCAGCGCACTGGCCCATGACACCGACAGCGCCGTCGGCCCGGAGGCGCAATACGGCACCCTGGACAGCGTCATCCGGGTGCGTCCGGGCTTCGAGAAAGCGGTCGCCGCGCTGCTCGGCGCACACGCCCGCGCCACGGTGTTGCGCGAGGGCCAATCACCGGGGGCGGTCCTGCAGGCCGCGGGTGACGACGAATCGCTGCGACTGGTCTTGGCAGGCACGCCGTGGGACGCCGCGAGTCCGGTCCTAGAGTACATCGAGGCCCCCGAGTATCTGCACGGCGCACTGCACCACATCTTGCGCGGATGTGCCATCGCCACGGACCTTGCCGACGCCGAGACGCTGGTGTCCCAGGACCCGCACACGCTCGTGGCGACGCTCACCGGCCAGGTGCTCGGACGCGGCGTGGCCTGCCAGGGTTCCGACGGTGGCAACGTCATGGCCCTGCGCAACGCACTGGAACAGGCCACGGAGGAACTCGTCGCGACGGAGGCCTGCTGGCGCCGAGCCGTCGACCACGTGACGCGGGTCGATGCACAACTGAGCGCCGCGCGGCAGGAGCGCGACGAGGTGCGCAACGCAGTCGCCCGGCAGCAGGCCCGTGCCGCCGCCGCGGCCGAGCGTGATGTCCACGTGCGCCAGCGAGCCGTGGCGACCGCCCGTCGCCTGGAGCAGGTGAGCGCGGAGCGCGACGAGGTATCCGCTGCGCTGGCATCCCACGTCGCGGACCTGCACTCGGCGCGCCAGCACCTTGCCGCATTGCAGACTCGGGGCGTCCCCGCTGTGGACCGCTCCCGGCTGGAAGGCCTGCTCGCCGAGCAGGAACGGGCTCGTCACGCCCACCACGAGTCGAGCCTTACCGTGCGTTCCGCGCAGGAGCGGTACTCCGCCCTTCAATCCCGCCACCAGGAACTCGATGAACAGGTCCGGCAGGCCCACGAGGCGGTGGCGGCCGCGGCGCGGCGCCGTGTGGAGCGCGAACAGGCACTGCTGACCCTCGGGGCACTTGGCGACCTCGCCCGGCGTACCTCGGTGATGGTCGAGGCCGACGCGGGCTCAGTGGAGGCAGAACTGGCCACTCTCGAGGCCGAGCAGGAGCAGACGCAGTCCCGGCACTCCCAGGCGCGGGCTTCGGCACTTGAACTGGCATCCGAGGTCGGGCGCCTGACACAGGACGTCCACCGCGACGAGGTGCTGCGCGCCGGGAAGCGGGCGACCCTCGACCAGTTGACGGAGAAGGCGCTCGAGGAGTTCGGACTCACCGTCGAGGACCTGGTTGCGGAGTACGGCCCCGAACAACTGATCGCCGGCGCGGAGGGTGAGGAGCCCCAGGCGTACGACCGGACGGTCCAGCAGAGGCGGTTGAAGGAGGCAGAACGGGGCTTGGCGCTGCTCGGGCGGGTCAATCCCTTGGCCCTCGAGGAGTTCGCTGCCATGGAGGAGCGGCACACGCACCTGGTCAATCAGATCGAGGACGTCAAGAAGAGCCGGGAGGACCTGCTCGATATCGTCGCGGACGTCGACACCCGCGTGCAGCAGGTGTTCTCGGAGGCGTATGCCGATGTGGCGCGCGAGTTCGAGTACACCTTCTCGCGACTGTTCCCGGGCGGTCAGGGGCGGCTGATCCTCACGGACCCGGACGACCTGCTGGCCACCGGCGTGGAGGTCGAGGCCCGGCCGCCCGGCAAGAAGATCAAACGCCTGTCGTTGCTGTCCGGTGGGGAGCGCAGCCTCACGGCCGTGGCCTTCCTGGTGGCGCTGTTCAAGGCGCGGCCATCGCCGTTCTATCTGCTAGACGAGGTGGAGGCCGCCCTCGACGATGTCAACCTCGGCCGGCTCATCGGGTTGCTCGAAGAACTCCGGCAGACCTCGCAGTTGTTGGTGATCACCCACCAGAAGCGAACGATGGAGATGGCCGACGCGCTGTACGGCGTGACCATGCGTACCGGGGTCACCGAGGTGATCAGCCAGCGGATGCGTCAACTGCAGCCTGTCTGACGGCTGCCTCACCCCGGCACCCGCGGGTCGGATCGGTGAAGTGCCGCACCCAGGGGCCGGTTCGCGAGACCACCGCCCTGCGGTGCCGGCGTCAGCGTCGGTCACACTGGACGGGTGGATTCGATCGTTGTGTACCTGATTCTCGCGGTGGTGCTCATCGCCGTCGTCGTACTCGCTGGGGCGCGCCTGGTCGCTGGCCGCCGGACCCCCCCGGTGGAGGCGCCCGAGGTCATCCCGGGCGTCGGCGACGACGCCAGCGAACCGCGGGACACCCCGTTGCCGACGGTCGAGGATGTCGTCCTGCCCGAGCAGCCATCGGCGCCGACGATCGAACTGGAGCGGCCGAAGCCCACCAAGGGCCGGCTGGCCGCCCTCAAGGCCCGCTTGGCCCGGTCCAACTCGGCGATCGGGCGCGGGCTGCTCGCACTGCTGACGCGCGACCAGTTGGACGAGGCCACCTGGGAGGAGATCGAGGACACCCTGATCATGTCCGACCTCGGGGTCGAGGCCGCCACGGATCTGGTGGAACGGCTGCGGTTGCGCCTTCGCCTGGACGGGGAGGTGGACTGGCAACGAGCCTTGCACGACGAGTTGCTGACACTGGTCGACCCGGGCATGGACCGCGAACTCGTGGCCTCCCGGCAGGGCGACCGACCGGCCGTGATCATGGTCGTCGGGGTCAACGGCACGGGCAAGACCACGACCACCGGCAAGTTGGCGCGGGTGCTCGTGGCCGACGGGCACACCGTGGTGCTCGGCGCCGCCGACACCTTCCGGGCCGCGGCTGCCGAGCAGTTGCAGACGTGGGGGGACCGGGTCGGTGCCCAGGTGATCCGGGGACCGGAGGGTTCTGACCCGGCAGCGGTCGCCTTCGACGCGGTGGCCGAGGCCAACGCCGAGAGCGCCGACTGTGTGGTCATCGACACTGCCGGCCGCCTGCACACGAAGGTCGGCCTGATGGACGAGCTCGGCAAGATCAAGCGCGTGGTGAACAAGCAGGGGCCTGTCGACGAGGTGCTGCTCGTCCTCGACGCCACGACCGGCCAGAACGGCCTGACCCAGGCCCGGGTGTTCAGCGAGGGCGTGGACATCACCGGGGTCGTGCTGACGAAACTCGATGGCACCGCCAAGGGCGGCATCGTGGTGGCCATCCAGAAGGAGCTCGGCGTGCCCGTGAAACTCGTGGGTCTGGGTGAGGGTCCCGACGATCTTGCGCCGTTCGACCCCGATGCTTTCGTGTCCGCCTTGCTGGACTGAGCCCGCGACGGGTCTCTCCCGGGTCACCCTTACCCGGTGCACCGGCGGCTGAGCGCGCAAGGGGAAGCCGGGAGAGGTACGTACGTCGGGGAGTGGTTCAACCGGGTTGGGTCTCTCCCGGGTAGAGGTTTCACTCCCGCCTTCGGCGCTGCGGGCCCCGGTGCACCGGCGGTCCCGCCTTCGGCGCTGCGGGCCCCGGTGCACCGGCGGCTGAGCGCGCAAGGGGAAGCCGGGAGAGGTACGGACGTTGGGGAGCGGTTCAACCGGGTTGGCTGCCCCCGCGGAGGTGTCGCTCCCCCCCCGCCCGCGCTGCGGGCCCCGGTGCACCGGCGGTCCCGCCTTCAGCGCTGCGGGCTCCGGCTTCGGCACTCCCGCCTTCAGCGCTGCGGGCTCCGGCTTCGGCACTCCCGCCTTCAGCACTGCGGGCTCCGCGCTTCGGGCCGCGGGCCCAGCCCCGGTACCGCGCGAAACCCAGAGTTAACACCGGACCCCGCCTTCGTCACATGCGCGAAACCTGACGTCGCGCACCTCGAAACACGACCGGGAGAGCCTTTGGGCATCCAGAGGGAAACCCCCGATGGTCACAACGAACAGAAAGGCGGACGGATGGAGGAAATCGTCCTGAGTCCTGGCGATACGGCCTGGATTCTCGTCAGCGCCGCACTCGTGCTGCTCATGTTGCCGGGCCTTGCGCTCTTCTACGGCGGCATGACGCGATCGAAGTCGACGCTGAACATGATGATGATGGTGATGGGCTCGCTGGCGGTGGTCGGCGTGCTGTGGGTGCTCTTCGGGTACTCGCTGACCTTCGGCGAGGGAGGTGCCTGGCTCGGCAGCTTCACGCAGTACCTCGGCCTTGAGGGTCTGATGGCCGACGACCCGGCGGCGACCTACCCGGCGATGGCGTTCGTGGCGTTTCAGGCCATGTTCGCATCGATCACTGTGGCGCTGATCGCCGGAGCCGTGGCAGACCGGACGAAGTTCAACGCCTGGTTGATCTTCTCGGGCCTGTGGGTCACGATCGTGTACTTCCCGGTGGCGCACTGGGTGTGGGGCGCCGGCGGCTGGATCTTCGAAGGCCTCGGCCCGCTCAACGGCACTCCCGCTATCGACTTCGCAGGTGGCACCGCGGTGCACATCAACGCAGGTGTCGCCGGACTGGCGCTCGCGATGGTCATCGGAAAGCGCCTGGGCTGGCCCAAGACCCCGATGAAGCCGCACAACCTGACGCTGGTGATGATCGGTGCGGGTCTGCTGTGGTTCGGCTGGTTCGGGTTCAACGCGGGTTCGGCACTGGCGGCCAACAACACCTCCGCCGTGGTGTTCCTGAACACCTTCGTCGCCACCTGCGCGGCCAGCCTGGCGTGGCTGCTCGTGGAGCGCATCCGTGACGGGCACGCCACGAGCCTGGGCGCTGCGTCCGGCATCGTCGCCGGATTGGTGGCCATCACCCCGTCGTGCTCGGCGGTCAGCCCGATCGGGGCCATCCTCATCGGAATCGCCGCGGGTGTGCTGTGTGCCCTGGCGGTGGGCCTGAAGTACAAGCTGAAGTACGACGACTCGCTGGACGTGGTGGGCGTGCACCTCGTCGGTGGTCTGGTGGGCACCCTGCTCATCGGGCTGCTGGCCACCGAGGCTGCGCCGGCCGGAGTCAACGGGCTGTTCTACGGCGGCGGGTTGACGCAGTTCTGGTCACAGCTGATCGCAGCGGTCGCAGTGCTGGTGTTCTCCTTCGTGATGACGCTGGTGATCGGCTTCGCGCTCCACAAGACGATCGGCATGCGGATCGTCGAGGATGACGAGGTCGCCGGTATCGACCTCACCACCCACGCGGAATCGGCCTACGAGCTGCAGGAGAGTGGATCCGGCGGCAAGTTCGCCGGTGTCGGCCAGTCCGCGATCAAGAAGGAAGAGGTCTCAGTATGAAAATCGTCACTGCGGTGATCAAGCCGTTCAAACTCGACGACGTGAAGTCGGCGCTGGAGACCTTCGGGATCCACGGGCTGACGGTCTCCGAGGCCAGCGGCTACGGCCGCCAGCGCGGTCACACCGAGGTCTACCGGGGAGCGGAGTACACCGTCGACCTGGTGCCGAAGGTGCGCATCGAGGTGGTCGTGGAGGACGACGACGCAGACAGCGTGGTCGACGTGATCGTCAAGAGCGCCCAAACCGGGCGGATCGGTGACGGCAAGGTCTGGGTGGCCCCGGTTGACTCGGTGGTGCGGGTGCGCACCGGCGAGCGCGGACCGGACGCTCTCTGACATGAACGTGCGTGGCGGCGGTCTCACAGATGGGGACTGCCGCCACGCACGTCTGTCAACGACGGGACGGGTGGGACAGATGAGCGTGGTGGCTGGCGACTTCCTGGCAGCGCGTGCCGACCTGATCGCCAGACCCGGCTTCGGGCCGTCGCGGCGGAACGCCCTCACCGGGCTCACCGATGACTGGCTCGTCGACCTGTTCACGGCGTCGGGGGCCGCTGACCTCGGGTGTGCCCTCGTGGCCGTTGGCGGCTACGGCCGCGGTGAGATGGCTCCGGCCAGCGATGTCGACGTGCTGCTCCTGCACCCGACGCGGGTACCCGTCAAAGACGTGGCCGAGGTGGCAGACCGGATCTGGTACCCCGTGTGGAACTCCGGGATCCGCCTGGATCACAGTGTGCGCACGCCCGCCGAAGCGCGACGTCTGGCCGGCCAAGACCTGCGGGTGGTGCTGGGGCTGCTGGATGCCCGCACAGTGGCTGGCGACGACCGGCTGACGGTCGAGACCCGCTCGAGTGTCCTCGGCGACTGGCGGGCCATGGCGGCTGGCCGCTTCGACGAGTTGTTGGCCTTCGTCGAGCAGCGCCGGGAACTCCACGGTGAACTGGCCTACCTGCTGGAACCCGACCTCAAGGAGTCCTACGGCGGGCTGCGGGAGTTGACCGTGATGCGCGCGTTGGCGGCCAGTTGGGTCATCAGCCCCCCTCAGAATTCGCTGGCGGCCAGCAAACTGACCCTGCTGGACGTGCGCGACGCGTTGCACATCGTCACGGGCCGGGCGACTGATCGCCTCACCCAGCAGGAGCAGCCACAGGTGGCCGAACTGCTCGGATACCGCGATGCCGATGAACTGCTGCGCGCGGTGTGTGCCGCGGGGCGGACCATCTCCTTCGTCAGTTCCGTGGCCTGGGGCCGGGTGAAAAGACAGGCCAAGCCCAGATCGCTGCCACGGCTGCGCCGGATCCGTAAGCCGGCACAGCGCGAACCGTTGTGCGACGGGGTGGTGGTGCAGGGCGGCGAGGTCGTGCTGGCTCAGGACGCCCGGCCCGACCGGGATCCGGTGCTGATCCTGCGGGCGGCGGCGGCCACCGCACAGGCGGGCCTTCGTCTGGCGCCCCACACCGTGGATCGCCTGGCCGAGGAGTCCGCGCCGCTGCCCGTCCCCTGGCCCCGGCAAGCCCGCGACAACCTGGTGAGCCTCGTCGGCGCCGGCCGGTGGACTGTCGGGGTCTGGGAGGCGCTGGACCAAGCGGACCTGATCTCCCGGCTGATCCCGGGCTGGGACGTCGTCCGATCGGCGCCTCAGCGCAACCCTGTGCACCGTTTCACCGTCGACCGGCACCTCGTCGAGACAGCCGTGGCGGCGTCGGCCCACACGCGCAAGGTCACTCGACCCGACCTCCTGCTCATCGGTGCGCTGCTGCACGACGTCGGCAAGGCCCGTGGCGGTGACCACACGACGATCGGCGTGGATTTGATGGCGGATCTGGGACCGATGCTCGGCTTCGACGCGTCCGACACGGAAACGCTGGTGGCGCTGGTTCGCCACCACTTACTCCTGCCCGACACCGCCACGCGCAAGGACATCGACGACCCTGCGGTCATCTCTGCTGTGGCGCAGGCCGTGGGCGATCGCGACTTCCTCGACCTGTTGCACTGGCTCAGCGTGTCGGATGCGATCGCGACCGGCCCCGCGGCCTGGAGTCCCTGGAAGGGCAATCTCATGGAGGTCCTCGTGCGCCGCACCCACGCGGTGCTGGCCGGTGGTCAGCCGGTCATCGAACCGCAGATGGAGGACGTCGCCGGACAGATGTGGGCGGACACGGACGTGGTCGTTCACTGCGAGCCGATCCCCGACACCGAGGTGATCGTCACGGTGGCCGCCGGTGATGCCGTGGGGCTGTTGAGTCGCTGTGCGGGTGCCCTGGCGGTGAATCGGCTCAGCGTGCGGGACGCGGTCAGCAGGACCCGTGAGGGGCGGGCCGTCATCCGGTGGACGGTGCAGACGCAGTTCGGCGAACCCCCATCGGCGGAACGTCTCACTGCGGACATCCGACGGGCCCTGGCCGGCGACATGGACCTGACCCGACGGCTCGCAGAGCGGGAACGGGCGTACGCGGTGAGCGACGACCCGCGCCCCGAACCACTGGTGGCGGTGGTACCCGACGGATCGAGTCGGGCAACCGTGCTGGAGGTCCGCGCCCACGACCGCGCCGGATTGCTCTACTGGATCACCTCGGCGCTGGCTGCCGCCGGCGTGAACGTCGACGGTGCCAAGGTGTCCACCCTGGGTTCGGAGGTCGTCGACGTGTTCTTCCTCACCGATGAGGCCGGTCGTCCCTTGTCGCCGGGCCGCACGGAAGCGGCGATGACGGCGGTGCGGGCGGCATTGGCCGGTTCCTGATCCGAGCCCCACCGGTCCTGCGGTTAGGCTGGAACCTGATCCCCTCAGGAGCGTTCGCATGTTCAATTCCCTGTCCGACCGGCTGACCGCGACCTTCAAAGGTCTTCGCGGCAAGGGCCGACTGTCCGAGGCGGACATCGATGAGACCGTCCGGGAGATCCGGCGCGCGCTGCTCGAGGCCGACGTTTCCCTGCCGGTGGTGCGAACGTTCACCTCCCGGGTCAAGGAGCGAGCGCTCGGGTCCGAGGTGTCCTCCAGTCTCAACCCAGCACAGCAGGTCGTGAAGATCGTCCACGAGGAACTCGTGGAGATCCTCGGTGGCCAGACGCGCACCATGCGGCTGGCCAAGAAGCCGCCGACGGTGGTCATGCTCCTGGGCCTGCAGGGGTCGGGTAAGACGACCCTCGCGGGCAAGCTCGCCAAGCACCTCGCCGCTCAGGGGCACACCCCTGTGCTCGTGGCCGCGGACCTGCAGCGGCCCAACGCCGTCACCCAGTTGCAGATCGTGGCCGAGCGGGCCGGCGTGGCCTGTTACGCCCCGGAGCCCGGCAACGGCGTGGGCGACCCGGTGAAGGTGGCACACGGTTCCCTCGAAGTGGCGCAGCAGTCTCTGTACGACGTGGTCATCATCGACACCGCGGGTCGCCTCGCGATCGACGAGGAGTTGATGGCGCAGGCCGAGGCCATCCGGGATGCCGTGCAGCCCGATGAGTTGCTGCTGGTCATCGACGCGATGATCGGGCAGGACGCCGTGCAGACCGCCGCCGCTTTCCAGGAGGGAGTCGGCGTCGACGGGGTGGTGCTCACCAAGCTCGACGGCGATGCCCGCGGTGGTGCGGCGTTGTCGGTGCGCGAGGCGACCGGCGCGCCGATCATGTTCGCATCCGTGGGGGAGAAGGTCGAGGACCTCGAGGTCTTCCACCCCGACCGCATGGCCTCCCGAATCCTGGACATGGGTGACGTCCTCACCCTCATCGAGCAGGCCGAGCGGGCCTTCGACGCCGATCAGGCCCAGCGGATGGCCGACAAGGTGGCCCGCGGGGACGCCTTCACCCTCGAGGAGTTCCTCGAGCAGATGCAGGCCGTGAAGAAGATGGGGTCGCTGGGCAAGTTGCTCGGCATGCTCCCCGGGATGGCCGAGGCGCGCAAACAACTCGAACAGATCGACGATCGCGAACTCGATCGGGTCGCGGCGATCATCCATTCGATGACCCCGCAGGAGCGCAGGGACACGAAGATACTCAACGGCTCGCGTCGCGCGCGGATCGCTCGTGGCGCGGGGGTGCAGGTGTCCGACGTCAACAATCTCGTGGACCGTTTCACCGAGGCGCAGAAGATGATGAAGCGCATGCGGGGCGGCGGCGGGATGCCCGCGATGCCAGGGATGCCGCCCATGCCGGGGATGTCCAAGAAGGCCAAGGGCAAGGGCAAGGCGCCGAAGGCCAAGAAGGGCCGCAGCGGGAACCCGGCCAAGCGGGCTCAGCAGGACTCCGGCCAGCCCGCGGCACAGGACACGCCCTTCACCGGCGATCAGTTGCCCGACGAGTTCACCAAGTTGCTCGGCGGGGGGAACTGAGGTCTCTGTCAGGGGTGTGCTGGTCTGCCGGACCTGGCATTTCGGCGCCCGCCACTGACCTGAGCGCGTTCGTCTGGCAGACTTGGGCAGTGCCCCGCCCTCTCTCACGGGGAACGAAGACTTTGACGGTCCTGCTCGTGGGTGGCCCCACACACGCGGCGGGAGCGGCACACGACAACAGGAGATACACCCCCAGTGGCAGTCAAGATCAAGTTGAAGCGGCTCGGCAAGATCCGCAACCCCCAGTACCGCGTCGTCGTGGCCGATGCGCGCAACAAGCGCGATGGCCGGGCGATCGAGGAGATCGGCCTGTACCGCCCCAAGGAGCAGCCGTCGTTCATCCAGATCGACTCCGAGCGGGCGCAGTATTGGCTCGCTGTGGGCGCCCAGCCCACGGAGGCGGTGATGGCCCTGCTCAAGGTCACCGGTGACTGGCAGAAGTTCAAAGGCCTGCCCGGAGCCGAGGGCACGTTGCAGAGCCAACAGGAGAAGACCGATCGCAAGTCCGTCTTCGCCGCGGCAGCCGCTGAGGCCGCAGGGCTGAAGGAGGCCCAGGAGAGGGCCCCGAAGCAGAAGACCAAGCCCGCACAGGAGAAGCCTGCGCAGGAGCCGGTCACTGAGGTCCCCGAGCCGGAGGCCACCGCGCCGGAGGCGACGGAGCCGACCGCCGACGAGCCCACGCAGGCCGATGGCTAGACCGCTGGCCGATGCGCTCGAACACCTCGTGTCGGGCATCGTGGACAACCCCGATGACGTGACCGTGCGCGAGAAGCCGGGACGCGGTCGCGGGACCCTGTTGAAGGTCACTGTCCACCCCGACGATCTCGGGCGGGTCATCGGGCGCGCCGGACGCACCGCCAAATCGCTGCGCACAGTGATGAACGCGATCGCCGGCGGCACCGGTGTCCGTGTCGACTTCGTGGATGTGAACGGCCGCTGACCGGCACACGCGTGGCTATCGGCCGGATCGGGAAACCGCACGGGATCCGGGGCTGGGTCACAGTCGCACCGACCACCGACGAACCGGAGCGCCGCTTCGCTGCCGGATCCACGGTCATGCTCGACGGTCAACCGCGCGTGGTCGAAGAGTCCCGGCTGACACCGCGCGTGGCACTGCGATTGGCCGGTTGCACTGCGCGTGAGCATGCCGAAGCGCTGCGGGGCACGTGGCTCTACGCGGACATCACCGAGGAGTCCCCGGACGATCCCGACGAGTTCTACGACCACCAGTTGGAGGGTCTGCGGGTGGTCGTGAACGGCGCGCAGATGGGCACGATCGCCCAGGTCCTGCACCTTCCGGGTCAGGACGTACTCGCCGTGGATACGGGCATGGGTCAAGCGCTGGTGCCCTTCGTGGCTGCCATCGTGCCCGTCGTCGACCTCGATAGTGGTCACGTCGAGGTGGTGGCGCTGGAAGGGCTGTTCGATGATGCGCATTGACGTGGTCTCGATCTTTCCGGAGTACCTCGCGCCACTGCGCCTGTCGTTGATCGGCAAGGCGATCGACCGCGGCGCGATCGACCTGCGTGTCCACGACTTGCGCGATCACGCCCAGGACCGCCACCGCACCGTCGATGACGCCCCGTACGGCGGTGGTCCCGGCATGGTCATGAGCCCGCAACCGTGGGGAGAGGCACTGGATCAACTGCTGTCGGACGGCGCTGTGCTGGTGGTGCCCACACCGTCGGGCCGCACGTTCACCCAGCGCGTGGCGGAGGACCTCGCCAGGCGGCCGCACCTCGTCTTCGCCTGCGGCCGTTATGAGGGCATCGACGCCCGCGTGATCGAGCACTTCGCGAGCAGGTGCGACGTGCTGGAGGTGAGTATCGGTGATTACGTGCTGGCGGGCGGTGAGGCTGCAGTGCTGGTGATGTGCGAGGCGGTCGCACGACTGGTGCCCGGCGTGCTCGGCAACCCGGAGTCGGTCAGCGACGACTCGTTCAGCAGACCCGACGCGCTGCTGGAGGGACCGGTCTACACGCGCCCACCGGTCTGGCGCGGACTGACGGTCCCGGAGATCCTGCTGTCGGGGGACCACGGCCGTATCGACGCCTGGCGCCAGGCCCGTGCCCGTGAACGCACCGCGCAGTTCCGCCGGACAGACCTGACCCCCGCCGCAGATGGTGCCGTGTGGCACACTGGAGAGGTTCAGCAGCCACCCGCCACAGGGGGACACGCTGCGGACGCCGGGTCTACTTGACCGACCGGAGTTACCAACCCACGCGTGCGTTCGACCTGTGGTGAATGCGAGGAGCCATCATGCACACCCTGGATTCGATCGACGCGGCGAGCCTGCGAGACGACATTCCGCCCTTTCGCCCCGGTGACACCGTCAAGGTTCACGTCAATGTCGTCGAGGGTGAGCGCAAGCGCGTGCAGGTGTTCCAGGGCGTGGTGATCCGCCGGCAGAACGGTGGCGTGCGCGAGTCGTTCACCGTGCGCAAGGTCAGTTTCGGCGTCGGTGTCGAGCGCACCTTCCCGCTGCACAGCCCGATCATCGACCACATCGAGGTCATGACCCGCGGTGACGTGCGCCGCGCCAAGTTGTACTACCTGCGCGAACTGCGTGGCAAGGCTGCCAAGATCCGCGAGAAGCGCGACACCCCTGGCGCGTGAGCGAGTCAACCTCGACCAGCGCCGGCAGGGCGCTGTGGCGATTCGTCAAAGAGATCGTCATCATCCTGGTGGTGGCGCTCGGACTGTCCTTCGTCGTGCGCACGTTCATCGTGCAGGCCTTCTATGTGCCCAGCCAGTCCATGGAAGACACGTTGATGCCCAACGACCGGATCCTGGCATCGAAACTGTCCACCCGCTTCGGGGGCGTGGATCGCGGGCAGATCGTCGTGTTCCGCGATCCCGGCGATTGGCTCGACGCGGCCCAGAAGCAATCACCGGGCGGTCTGCCCGGGATCCTGGAATGGGTCGGGCTGCTGCCCAGCAACACCGGTGACGACCTCGTCAAGCGCGTGATCGGTGTGGGCGGCGACCACGTGCGATGCTGCAGTACCGACGGCCGGATCGTCCTCAACGGTGTCCCGCTGACCGAGCCCTACATCAAGCCCGGTGACACCACCGACGACGTGCGTTTCGACGTGACCGTCCCGCAGGACCGCATCTTCGTGATGGGTGATAACCGCAACGCCTCGGCGGACTCCCGGTACCACCTCAACGACAACCAGGGCACCGTGCCGGTCGACAACGTCGTCGGCCGGGTCGTGCTGACCGTGTGGCCGTTGTCGGCCTTCAGCACCCACCCCGTGCCGGAGATCCCGTTCGACGACCCACGGCTGGATCAGCAGCAGGGCTGACACGCCACGTCCCGGCCACGGATCTGTCATACCTGCACATATGGTGGGGCTGTGATCGGTCCGGCCAGCGTCCCCGTGCCCCGCAAGGGTGCTGGTCCGTACGCCTTCGACAACACCGTGCGCAAGGCAGGCTTTCCGCTGGTGACGGGGCTGGACGAAGCCGGCCGGGGCGCCTGCGCCGGGCCTTTGTACGCCGCCGCGGTGGTCCTGGCACCCCAGAGCCGCATCGCCGAACTGGCCGACTCGAAGTTGCTGACCCCCGCTGCCCGCGAACGCGTCGAACAGCGCGTGAAACGGCTGGCGGTGGCGTGGTCGGTGGTCGCCATCGACGTCGCCGAACTCGACGAGGTCGGGCTGCACCGAGCCAACCTGGTCGCCTTCCGGCGAGCTTGGCGGCGACTGGACCTGACCCCCGACTACGCACTGTGCGACGGCTTCGTGCCTGGCGGTCTGGGCAGCCCGCAACTGGCCATTTGGAAAGGTGACCAGGTGTCGGCGACGATCGCCGCGGCCAGCGTGCTGGCAAAGTGCGCCCGCGACCGGCACATGGTCGGCCTGCATGCCCAGTACCCGCAGTACGGTTTCGACGAGCACAAGGGCTACACCACACCAGCGCACCGCCGGGCGCTGACCGAGCACGGACCCTGCGCCGTGCACCGCCACCGATTCATCACCGTCCGGCGGGCCGTCCGAGAGGGAGCTGCATGAGCGTTGAGGACCTGCAGCGGTACGAGAGCGAGGTCGAACTCGAGCTCTACCGCCAGTACCGCGAGGTCGTGGGCATGTTTCGCCACGTGGTGGAGACGGAGCGGCGCTTCTATCTCGCCAACGACGTCGACATCCAGGTCCGCAGCACCGACGGCGGCGAGGTGTTCTTCGAGGTGATGCTGCGCGACGTGTGGGTGTGGGACATGTACCGGCAAGGACGCTTCGCCAAGGCCGTCCGGATCCTGACGTTCAAGGACGTCAACGTGGAGGATCTGCCAGCTGGGGACAACGCCTAGGCCTGATCCACAGAAGCTCCACGGAGCCTCCCGCGGGATCGGGTGGCGGCGCACGATCGAGGCATGGACCTCCGACACAGCGCAGCTGCGGTGCTCAGTGCGGCCGGGCAGACGGGAGCGCACGATCAGGTCGAGCGAGCGGGCGCCCTCATCGGCCACGACATGCTCGACGAAGCGGCTACGGCGATCGCCGGACCCTGGCTGGAGGATGGCGGTCGCGTGCTGTGCCAGGCCGACGATGACTGGCCGCTCGGACTGTCCGCGCTGGGGATGGCAGCGCCTTGTGCACTGTGGGTCCGGGGGGAGGTGCCCGTCGACCCCCGCACGATGGTGTCGGTGGTGGGGTCGCGCCGGTGCAGTGACTACGGGGTGGCGGCGGCCGGGCAGTTGGCGGCGGCCGTGGTCGCGACTGGCCGACTGGTGGTGTCCGGCGGCGCCCGGGGCATCGACAGCGCCGCCCACGCCGGCGCGCTGCGTGCCGCAGGCAGCACGATCCTGGTGGCCGCCGGCGGAGCCGGGCGGGTCTACCCACCGGAGCACTCCGACCTCTTCTCCGCAGCGATGCATCGCGGCGCAGTCGTCTGGGAGCACCCGCCCGGTGTGGGCCTGACGCGAGGTTCCTTTCTTCATCGGAACCGGCTGATCGCGGCGTTGACGCTGGCCACCGTGGTCGTGGAGGCCGCTGACCGATCGGGAGCCCTGAACACCGCACGCACGGCAGCCGACCTGGGCCGACTGGTCCTCGCTGTGCCGGGCCGGATGGACAGCCCGACGGTGGTGGGTGTGCACCGGGCGGTGGCCGACGGCTGGGCGGCGCTGCTGCTCAGTGCAGACGATCTTGTCCAGATGCTCGGCACGCCGCCCGAGTCCGGTTGACTCGGTCAGGGCCCTTGGGCAGTCTGGGCACGTGCGATCAGTACGGCGGGTGGGACCGGGCGAGGATGGGGACAACCCGTCACCCCTTGGCGCCGCGCTGCCTGCGTTCGAGGACTATATGAGCCGCGAGCGCGGGTTCTCCGAGCACACGACAGCCGCCTACCTCGGCGACGTGGCCGATCTGCTCGCGTTCCTGGAGGGTCGCGGCCTCACCACCGCTGCGGTTCGGCAGTGGCTGGCGCAGGCCCGCGCCACCGGCGCCGGTTCGGCCACCGTCGCCCGCAGGATCGCCAGCATCCGCTGTTTCGCCCGTTGGGCTGTCCGCCGCGGGTTGCTGGACACCGACCCGACCCTGCGGCTGCGGACCCCGCGGGTGAGCCCGGACCTGCCTGCCGTGGCCGACAGCGTCCGGCTCAACGAGGCGCTGGACACCCTCAGCCGTCTGGCGGACGACCCGGTCGCGATCCGTGATCTGGTGCTCCTGGAACTGCTGTACGGCAGTGGGCTGCGGGTCAGCGAGGCGTGCGCGATCAAGGTGCGCGATGTGGATCTGGATCGGCGTACCGTCAGGGTCATGGGCAAGGGCGCGAAGCAACGGGTCGTGCCGCTCACGGGCGCCTGTGTGCGCGCTGTGCAGCGCTGGTCGACGGTGCGGGGGGACCTCGCGCAGCCCCACGAGACGGCGCTGCTGGTCGGGACCCGTGGTCGCGCCCTGGACGTGCGCGTCGCCCGCCGCGTGGTGCACGACATGACCGCACAGTTCCCGGGCCTGCCAGACCTCGCCCCGCACGGCTTGCGGCACAGCATGGCCAGCCACGTTCTGGAGGGCGGTGCGGACCTGCGTTATGTCCAGCAGCTGCTCGGCCATGCCAGCCTGGCCAGCACGCAGATCTACACCCATGTGTCCGCCGACCGGCTGCGATCGGTCTACGAGAATGCGCATCCCCGTGCCTGAATCCGACGTTCTGGACAACGCCGAGACCGCCGCCCAGGAAGCCGCCGACAACGCCGCAGCGCTGCGGGGGCTCTGGGAGGATTACAAGGCGACAGGGGAGCGCGCCTACCGGGATCGGCTCATCCTGCACTATGCGCCGCTCGTCAAGTACGTGGCCGGTCGCGTGCGGTCCGGGCTGCCCAACAACGTCGAGTCCTCTGATCTGGTGTCCTACGGCATGTTCGGGCTCATCGACGCCCTCGACAAGTACGACCTCGACCGGCAGATCAAGTTCGAGACCTACGCCATCAACCGCATCCGGGGCGCCATCATCGACGAGCTCCGGTCCTTGGACTGGGTGCCGCGTTCCGTGCGGTCCAAGGCCAAGGATCTCGAGCGGGCGCACGCCGCACTGGAAGCCGAACTCAAGCGAGCCCCCAGCGAGGCCGAACTGGCCGATCGGATGGGGCTGACCCGACCGGAACTCGCCAAGCTCATGAGCAAGGTGTCCTTCACCAATGTCGTCGCCCTCGATGAGGTGACCCATGGGGGCTCGGACCGTGGCGACAAGATGACCCTCGGCGACCTGCTGGAAGACCCACGTGCCGTGGACCCCGAAGCCGAGTACGAGACCGAGGAGATGAAGACGATCCTGGCCGAGCAGATCGCATCCTTGCCCGAGCGCGAGAAGGTGGTGCTCACCCTGTACTACTACGAGCGGCTCACCCTTGCTGAGATCGGCTCGGTGCTCGGCGTCACCGAAAGCCGTGTCAGCCAGATCCACAGCAAGTCCCTGCTGGACCTGCGCGCGCCTGCAGCAGGTCGGGCTGTGACACGCGGCTTGAGCACCGGGGCCCGCGGCATCAAGAACGACATGGGGTCCACGTACCGGCCGTCGACCTTGGCGCCCCAGTGGACGCAGGAGCCCTCGCAGTGACCGCCGTGGGCCACCCGGCCCACCACGGCGCCCGGTGACATCCGTTCGCCGGTAGCGGCTTCCGCCCGGACCGGCTCGAAGGTCAGTCGCACACCCCGGCAGCGCAGGGACAGCACCGGACGCCCCGCGATCCGGTGGGCGAACACCACGGTGCACGCGTCCGGGGCCACGACTGCCTGCCCCGCCCGGGCCCGCACGTCGACTCCTCGGTGCGCCGGCAGCCAGGCGTGCGCAGCGGGGGTGAAGGCTCTGGTGACGACCAGGGGGGCCACGGGCGGAAGGGGGAGTACGAGCACAGGTCAATGGCAGCACTGCACGACTGATCACGGCCAGAGTCACCGGCACTTCTGTGGATGGCCGCGGAATCCGTCCACAGGCCAACCGGGTAGACTTCCTCGTATCGCAGTCCGCTGCGAAATTCGCACACCGTCAGCCGGCACTTGCCGGCCTCGTGCCGTCCGGTCCCCTTGGGGGGCGTGGCAGGAGGCGGTGTCAGGGCCCCGGCCGACCGGCTGGAGCGTACAACTGGAAAGCGCTGCAAGGCGCGAAAGGACTACCCATGGCTGTCGTGACCATGCGTCAGATGCTGGAATCCGGGGTCCACTTCGGGCATCAGACCCGTCGCTGGAACCCCAAGATGAAGCGGTTCATCCTCACGGACCGCAACGGCATCTACATCATCGATCTCAACCAGGCCCTCGGGTACCTGGACAACGCCTACGAGTTCGTCAAGGAGACCGTGGCCCATGGCGGCACGATTCTCTTCATCGGCACCAAGAAGCAGGGCCAGGAAGCCATTGCCCAGCAGGCCCAGCGGGTCGGGATGCCCTATGTCAACGAACGCTGGCTCGGTGGCATGCTCACCAACTTCCAGACGGTCCACCAGCGGCTGCAGCGGCTGAAGGAACTCGAGGAGATCGACTTCGACGACGTGGCCGCCAGCGGCATGACCAAGCGGGAACTGCTCGGCCTGCGTCGCGAGCGCGACAAGCTCGAGCGCACCCTCGGCGGCATCCGCTTCATGAACAAGGTGCCCAGCGCGGTGTGGATCGTCGACACCAACAAGGAGCACATCGCCGTCGCCGAGGCCAAGAAACTCGGCATCCCGATCGTCGCGATCCTGGACACCAACTGCGACCCGGACGACGTCGACTACCCGATCCCCGGCAACGATGACGCGATCCGCTCCGTCACGCTGCTCACGAGGGTGATCGCCGACGCCGTGGCTGAGGGCAAGATGGCCCGCGCCGGTGCCAGCGACGAGGGCGCCGAGCAGATGCCGGAGTGGGAGCGCGAACTGCTGGAGCAGCAGGCTGCCGCCGAGCAGGCTGACGCGGTGACGCCGAGCAGACTGACGCGGTCGAGGAGGCGCCGGCCGAACAGCCCGCCGCCGAGCAGACTGACGCGGTCGAGGAGGCGCCGGCCGAACGGCCCGCCACCGAGCAAGCAGAAGCGCCGGCCGAGAACACCGAGACGACTACCGAGGAGAACAACTGATGGCTGTCAGCGCAGCTGATGTCAAGCGCCTGCGGGAGATGACCGGGGCCGGGATGCTGGACTGTAAGAGGGCGCTCGAGGAGGCTGACGGCGACTTCGAGAAGGCAGTGGAGATCCTGCGGATCAAGGGCGCCAAGGGCGTCACGAAGCGAGCTGAGCGGACCGCCTCCAACGGGCTCGTGACCTCCTACATCGAGGGGACGCAGCACGGTGTGCTGCTCGAGCTCAACTGCGAGACCGACTTCGTGGCCAAGACGCCGGCGTTCCAGCAGCTGGCCGCCGAGGTATCCGCCTTCGTTGCGGCCAAGCAGCCCGCGGATATCTCGGAGTTGCTCAGCCTCGAGGTGCAGGCCGACCGGACCATCCAGCAGTTGTTGGACGAGGCCAACGTCACCATGGGCGAGAAGATCGAGATCCGCCGCTTCCAGCGATTCGCGGATGGCTTCGTGACGGTGTACCTGCACAAGCATGACCCGGCCCTGCCGCCGAGCGTGGGCGCGCTGGTCGAGACTGACGTCGCCGCTGAAGAGGTGGCCAAGAACGTCGCTCAGCACATCGCCGCGATGTCCCCGCTGTACCTGTCGCGGGAGGATGTCCCCGAGGACACTGTGGCCAATGAGCGCCGCATCGCCGAAGAGACCGCCCGCGAGGAGGGTAAGCCCGAGCAGGCGCTGCCGAAGATCATCGAAGGTCGCGTGAACGGCTTCTTCAAGGACGTGTGTCTGCTCGAGCAGCCGTGGGTCCGGGACAACAAGAAGACCATCGGGGCCTACCTGTCGGAGAGCGGAGTGACTGTCACCCGCTTCGCCCGGTTCAAGGTGGGTCAGGGCTAAGTGACACCCCGCTGGGATTGCGCCCCCGCATCCGGCTGGGGACGGGTTCTCCTGAAGCTGTCCGGGGAGGCATTCTCCGGCGGGACCGGGTTGGGTGTGGACCCCGACGTGGTCGCTTCCATCGCCTCACAGATCGCCGAAGTGGTCTCCGATGGCCGCCAGGTCGCTGTGGTGATCGGCGGCGGCAACTACTTCCGGGGTGCTGAGTTGTCCGAGCGCGGCATGGACCGGGCCCGGGCCGACTACATGGGCATGCTCGGCACGGTCATGAACTGCCTGGCCCTGCAGGACTTCCTGGAGAAGGTCGGGGTCGAGACCCGGGTCCAGACCGCGATCGCGATGGGGCAGGTCGCCGAACCCTACGTCCCGCGCCGGGCCATCCGGCACCTGCAGAAGGGACGGGTGGTCATCTTCGGGGCGGGACTCGGCGTGCCGTACTTCTCGACGGACTCCTGCGCCGCACAGCGTGCTCTGGAGATCGGCTGCGAGGCCGTCCTGATGGGCAAGAACGGCGTCGACGGCGTGTACGACGCCGACCCGCGCACCACCCAGGAGGCCGCACGCTACGACACCCTGACCCACTCCGACGTCCTCGCGCAGGATCTCAAGGTGGCCGATGCCACAGCCATCAGCCTGTGCCGGGACAACCGGCTGCCGCTGGTGGTTTTCGACCTCCTTGCCGACAGCCACATCCGCAAGGCCGCCGCTGCCGAGCGGATCGGGACCCTCATCGCCTGAGGCCGCGACTTAGGGTTACCTAATCGTGGCTGCTACCCTGGAAGACAGTGAGCGCAAGCCTGGCTGAGACCACCGGTTCCGCCACCGTCAAGTCGGTGGGTGCGGATCCGGCGGTGCGTCGCAGACTGGCGGAGATGGGCATCCGTCCGGGGGCTACGGTGCGTGTGATGTACCGCACCACAGGAGGCGGCAGGGTCGTGTCCGTGGGCGGTGCCCGGGTGGCTCTCGACCGCGAACTCTCGGCGGCGGTCACGCTGGACGCCACCGATGAGTGATTCCGTCAGTTCCGTCTCGTGCCACTCCGATGCCGCCGGCCCCCTGGCGTCCGCCGGCGCCCCCGTCGTCGCGCTGGTCGGGGCGCCGAACGTGGGCAAGTCCACACTGTTCAACAGCGTCACCGGGGCGCGCCGCAGCGTCGGCAACTGGCCCGGTACCACCGTCGAAGTGGGGCGGGCCGCGTGGTCGGTCCCCGGTCACGAGGTGGCCCTGATCGACCTGCCTGGCGCCTACGGCCTGGACCCCGCCTCACCCGATGAGCAGTTCACAGCCGCTCTACTGCAGCCGGTCGACCCAGCGGATGCCCCGGATCTGGTGGTGGTCGTGGTCGATGCCTCGCGGCTGGCACGCAGCCTGTACCTCGCGTCGCAGGTCCGGGAGGACCCCCGCCGGGTGGTGATCGCGCTCACGATGTCGGACGTCGCCGCGCGCCGTGACATCGAGGTCGATGTGGCGCGACTGCAGGAGTCTCTGGGCGTGCCCGTGGTGCGCATGGACCCGCGCCACGGTGTCGGGGGAGCCGATCTGGCTCATGTGGTCGCCGATGTCCTGCAATCGCCGGTCCCGGCCGCTCGGGCGCGGGAAGCCCGCGAGGACGACGACCTGGCTCGCGCCGACGAGCGATTCGGGTGGGTGCAGGCGGCGATCGACGCAGCGACTGTGGTGCCGGGCCAGGAGCGTCACACGTGGTCCGACCGGATCGATCGCTGGGTCACCGCCCCGTGGATCGGCCCGGTGGTGTTCCTGGCGGTCATGTGGGGCGTCTTCCAACTCACCACCACGGCGGCGGCGCCGTTGCAGGAGGCGCTCGACACCCTCTTCGCCGGGCCGGTCAGTTCGGCGGCGGGAGCGCTGTTGAGCGCGGTCGGCCTGGGCGGCTCCTGGGTGGAGAGCTTCGTCATCGACGGGCTGATCGGCGGTGTCGGGATGCTGCTCACGTTCGTCCCGCTGATGGCGATCATGTTCGCACTGCTCGCGCTGCTGGAGGATTCCGGCTACATGGCGCGGGCAGCCGTCGTCACAGACCGGACCATGCGGTTCATCGGACTGCCGGGCAGGGCCTTCCTCCCGCTGATCGTCGGCTTCGGATGCAATGTCCCGGCGATCAGTGCCACGCGCGTCCTGCCCGACGCACGGCACCGGATCCTCACCGCGCTGCTCGTGCCGTTCACCTCGTGTTCGGCCCGGCTGGCGGTGTACGTCATGCTGGCGTCGACCTTCTTTCCCGACAGTGCCGGCAATGTGGTCTTCGCCATGTACGTCATCTCCATCGCGTTCGTCGTGGTGGTCGGCATGGCCCTGAAGCGAACGCTGTGGCGGACGATGGGCCGCGATCCGCTGCTGCTCGATCTGCCCGCCTATCAGTTGCCACACCTGCGCATCCTCGGAATCGTGACATGGGGCCGGCTCAAGGGATTCCTGAGGACGGCCTCGGGAATCATCGTGGCAACGGTCGCGGCTGTGTGGTTGCTGCAGTCGATACCGGTCGGCGGGCAGGGCTCCTTCGCCGACGTGCCCGGCCAGGACAGTGCCTACGCCGCGGCGGCCGAAGGGATCGCTCCGGTCTTCTCACCCGCGGGATTCGGGAACTGGGAAGCTGTGGGCGCGCTGACCGTCGGGTTCGTAGCCAAAGAGGCAGTCATCTCGTCGTGGGCGCAGACGTATGCGGTGGCAGAGCCCGGGGATCTGCGAAGCCCGGGGATCTGGGCAACGCGGTGGCCGCGGACTTCGAGCAGTCATCCCAAGGGCACACCACAGCGGCGGTTTGGGCCTTCCTGGTGTTCCTGCTGGCCTACACCCCGTGTGTGGCCACGCTGGCCACCCAGTGGCGGGAGATCGGCCGGCGCTGGACCTTGTTCGGCATTGCCCTTCAGCTGTCCGTCGCCTGGGTCGTCGCCGTGGCGGTCTTCCAGATCGGACGGCTGATCACATGAGCCGGGGACCCTTGCGCGACGTCCTCGACAGCGTGGACCGCGGTGCGCTGACTGTCGCCGAGATCGTCGACCGCACAGCCCTTCCCCGTGAGACTGTGCAGGCCGCGCTCGAACAGCTTCAGCGACTCGGGCACCTCGCGGCGGAGGCGATGCCCGCAGGTTGCCCGCCGACCGGCTGCGGCTCTTGCGCCGTCACGTGCGGAGAACGCTCCGGGCCGGTGCTCATCGGATTGAGCCGGCGGCGCTGAGGTCACCGCGCCCGCGGACGGAAGAAGCCGACTTTGGGCGCCGGGAGTGCCTCGCGCACGGCTCCGAAGGCGATGAACAGGTCGCCCGGCGTGGGCCGGTCCCCAGGATCTGCGGACAGACAGGCCATGATCGGGTCAGCCAGTGCCGCATCGACGGCCTCGGGCATCCGCGCCGGCAGAGCCTCGGTCGCCGGCTGATCCCCGTACGGTCGGCTCCCGCACACGGCTTCGTACAACGTCACGCCGAGCCCCCACACATCACTGGCTGGTCCCGGCACCCCACTGCGGGGCGGGTCGCACTGCTCGGGTGCCATGTAGCGGTCCGTGCCTACGACGTGGTCGAGGTGGGCGGCAGCCTCGGTGGAACGGGCGACGCTGAGATCGATCAGCCGGGGCGCAGCGTCCATGATGATGTTGCTCGGCTTCACGTCGAGGTGGACCACCTCACAGGCATGCAGGTAGTGCAGCGCGGAGGAGAGGTCGACCGCGAGGGCGACCAGCTGCTCGGTGGCCAGGGGGCCGTGCTTGCGCAACAGCGTGGACAGTCTCGGCCCGGGGAGGTACTCCAGCGCGACGTACGGCTGAGCGCCGCCGGTGTCGGCGTGGAAGCCGCGCACGACGATCGGGTGGTTGAGACGCCCCAGCATCTCCACCTCGCGGCGCAGGCCGCGCAAGGCGCCGGAGTCGCCGACCACATCCGGCCTGAGCACCTTCACCACCACCGTGGCGAGCATCTGCACGTCGAATGCTTCGTAGGCCTCGTAGGCGCGACCACCACCGAGCAGTCTCACCACCTCGCACCGCTGGGCGACCAGGTCACCGCGATGGAATCGCCAGGATGATTCGCTCACCGGGTGTCGTTGCGCGACCTGTCGTTGGTGGAGTCCTTCGTCAGGTCGCGGGTCAGTCCGTTGCCGCCGTCGCGGGTCAGATCACGCGTGAGATCACCACGGCTTCGGTCCCGGTCCCGGGAGACCTTGCTGTAGTTGCTGCGGGTGTTGTCGTTGGTCTGCTTGCTCGCCCGGGTGTCGCCGACGGAGGCATCGTTGGTGCGGTTGTCGGACCAGTCCCGGGTGGGTCCGCCCGGACCATCATCGGTGAGGTCACGGGTGAGTCCGTCGCGGCTGCGGTCGTTGCCCCTGCTCACCGAGGTGACACGGCTGTTGGTGGCGTCCTGGCTGTCCGCCGCGCTGTTGTCCATGCTGGTGTCGTCGCCGTTGCTGTCGTCGTCGGTGTTGCCAGTGTCGTCGCCGGTGTCGTCGTCATCGTCGTCGTCATCGTCGAGGGCCACGGGTGCGTCCTGCCGAACCCAGCTGGCCAGGCCGTCGCCGGCCGCCGGGGAGACCAACAGGGCCCCCGCCGCCACCAAGCCACCAGCCAGCCCGATCAGGCTGATCCGTAAGCTATTCCCGATTTCCATGTCCAGCCTCCTCGTTCCTGAATTCGACTTTACGTGGCAGCAGGAGTCGGGTTCATGAACTGGGGATGAACGCGGTGTAAGGGCGCGCTTACCAGAGCACGTCCTGGTTCTCCACGACACCGGGCAGGCGTTCGATGTTCAGCGTGCGCCGTCCGATCCGGATGGTGCCGGTGAACTCGCCGACGGGCTGCAGGAAGCGGCTTCTCACCAGACGCAGGTCGAGGGACTCCCGATGCACCCCGATCGGCGTGAAGATCAGGTCGACCCTGCCGTCGGCCGTGCGGACCTGCCAGGGCTTCGCAGGCTCGTCGGGATCGAAGTCGATGGTGGCGTCCGGGTCGATCGCGACGAGCGTGCCGTCGTACCACACGGAGTTCTCCCGGGCCCGTCCCGCCAGACCCGAGAAGTCCGCTGACAGGTTCAGGCCCACGGTCTTGCCCGTGGCCAGTCGCCCGGTCAGATAGGCCCACCGCCAGTGGGTGTGGCGGGGGAGGTGCCCACTGGTGAAGTCGAATCCGCCGATGGCATCGGTGAAGTCGAAGGCGTGCAGCAGCCCACCCTGGCGGACTGCGACCCTTCCGGAAACCGGCAGTGCTGCGTTCTTGCCGGTCGTAGAGACCATCGGGGGGGCGGTGTCGAGGTCGGAGATGACCGTCAGAGCCGGCGAGGCTGTGATGTCGAACTGCAGGTCCAGTTCGATGGCCGGCTTGCTGATGGCCGGCAGACCGACCGGTGAGCCGACCTTCGCACTCACTGACAGGACTCCGTCCTCGGTGCTCATGGTCACGTCGCTGCCGGGCATCCGGTAGCGGCTGCGGTGCCCCTCGCCGGGGTGGTCGTTCACCGCCACCATCGGCTTGGTGCCGCCGGGGCGGCTGACATCTGCCAGCAGGCGGCCGGTACGGCGGTCGGCGACGGTGAGGAACGTGGTGCCAGTCGGCCCGGCGTCGACGATGGCGGCGGTTACCAGCAGTTCCTTGTTCGCCGCGAATGTGTACATCCAGCGCTTGTGCCGAAGGAACTCCTCGACGTGCCGGCGACCGGGCATGCCCTGCAGCGCCGGGGGTCGCAGGGTGGTGCTCAGGCCGGTGTAGTCGCCGAATCGGGGTCCCCGGGGACCCACCACGGTGAACGGGGCGGAGTAGCGGATCGCGGTCGGCTGTGCCATGCCTCCACGGTAGTCCGCAACTCAGTCTCCCGGGTCGCGCACCAGCACTTCCTGTGCCACCGAGGCGATGAGGGTGCCATCCGGGCGGTGGAACTGCCCGGTGGCGAACCCGCGGCCGGTTGCGGACACGGGGCTGCTGGTGGCGAAGAGCAGCCACTCGTCGGCGCGGAATGGGGCGTGGAACCACATGCCGTGGTCGATGGAGGCGATCTGCAGATCCTGCGTCGCCTCGTACCCGCCGTGGTGGTCCAAGACCGTGCCGACCAACGTCAGGTCGGAGAAGTACGTGACCGCGCAGACATGGAACAACGACGCGTCCGGGAGCGGTTGATCGGCACGGACCCAAGCCATGCGATCGAACAGACCCATCGACAGGTCCCGAACCGTGTCGCGATCGATGTAGCGGACGTCCACGAAATCGCGCTGGGGCAGGCCGTCGTGCCGGGTGTAGGACTCCCGGTTGCGGATGCGGTACAGGATGTCGGTGCGGTCCAGCGTTTCCGGAGCCGGCACCAGCTGCAGCCAGTCATCTGCCGGAAGCGGGCTCGCCGTGTGACTCGGGCCGCGCTGGGGGTCGGCGTAGGACGCGGACATGGTGAAGATCGTCTTGCCGTACTGGACGGCGCGCACCCGGCGGGTGGAGAAGGACCGCCCGTCGCGGGGTCGATCGACCATGTAGACGATGTGATCGGTCGTGCTGCCCGCGCGCAGGAAATAGCCGTGCAGCGAGTGCACAACGCGGCCGGACTGCTCCACCGTGGTACCCGCGGCCACCAGTGCCTGCGCAGCCACCTGGCCACCGAAGGCCCGCGTCGGGGAGCCGGCGTGACACCAGCCGATGAAGATGTCCCGGTCGATGCGGTTGAGCGTGAGCCGTTCCAGGAAGTCACTGTTGACCGGTGGGGTATCGCCAAGATCGTGAACCGTCACGATTCGGAACGTACTACGCGCCGGTTGCAGCGCGCTTGCGGCGCATCGCCCACAGGCCGGCGATCGCCAGACCCGCCACCAGGGCCAGGCCGAGTGTCCAGCGCAGCGCGGCCTTCTCCGTCGCGGGCTGGCCGGCTGCGGCGGCCGCATCCGCCGGGGACATCAGCGCCACACTGACGCTGGCCATCTGCGTGGCACTGCGCAGTTCCCGCTGTTGTGCCCGCAGGGCATCCAGGTCGGCCTGTCGCTGGCTGATCGCCTCTTCCACCGCGATGACCTCGGAGACGCTCTGCGCGCGGTCCATGAGTGAGCGCAGTTGTGCCAGCGAGGTCTCCAGGGCCCGGACGCGGGCATCGGTGTCGGTCACCTCGGCAGTGACGTCCTGTGCGTTCTGCTCCAGGCGCACGACCTGGCCGGTCTCCCGGGCGGCTGCCAGCGCCTGTTCGTAGCGGTCGGCAGGAACCTGCACGGTGAGCCAGACGCCGGGACCGGTCGGATAGGGGATCGGCATTGCGCTGTCGGTCTGGATCGCTGTCTGACCGGAGCCCTCCGTCACGACGGTCTGGGAGACCACCTGGCCGCCGAGGCTCTCGACCGCCCGGAGGAACTGGTCGGCCGACGCGTTGGGGTCGGGCGTCCCGCTGAGGACCGAGGCGGTACGGATCATCGCCGGCTGCTGCGGGTCTGTTCGGTCCGCGCTGTCGGGGGCCTGTTCGGTCATGGCTTCGCTTTCCGGCGCGGCCTGTCCGGTCACCGTCAACGTGCTGTCTGACTGGCCCGCGGGTAGCAGTTGCGGGATGACGACGGTGCCCGCGAGGGCCACGGCGATGACCGCTGCTGCGGTGAGCAGCAGGGGCCGCAGCATCGGGCGCCGCCGGCGATCGGCCACCACCCGGCCGAGGACGTCCGGGGCCACCTGACCGGCCGCCGGGTCTGCTTGCGCCACCTGATCGCGCAGCTGCTCGTCGGTGATCATGATCCCACCTCCTCGTGACTGCCGTAGACCTCGCGCAGGCGGGCTTTGGCGCGGGACAACCGGGTGCGGGCGGCGCCCGGCGTGATCTCAAGCACGGCCGCGATCTCCTGCGGCTCGAGGCTTTCCCACGCCCAGAGGCGCAGAATCTCGGCATCCGGCTCGGGCAGCCTGTCCAACGCCGCCCGGACGTCCGGATCGGGCGCTGAGTCCTCGAGGTGCAAGGTGCTGACATTGCTCAGTCGGACTGCGAGCCGGTCGCGTCGCTGCCGGCCACGGATCACGTGGGCGATCACGTTTCCCGCCGTGCGGTACAGCCACGGGAGCGCGGGCTCCGGCACCGCCGTCCGGCGGCGCCACGCGACCGCGAAGGCCTCGACGAGCACGTCCTCGGCGTCCTCCGGGCTGCTGGTCCGGCGCAGGGCGTAGCGGTAGACGGCGTCACTGTGCTGCACGTACAGGTCGGTCAGCCATTGCCGGTCGTTCACACCTTCATGTTCCCGGCAGAGGGCTTGTCGTTACAGCCTGAGGGCGACCACCTTGCGATCCGGCTGCTCGCGTGAAGGCCGGAGAGTTGCGGACATCCGGGAGTGAAAGGCAGCGGGTTGGGTCGCTCCCCGTCGTCCGGGTCTCTCCCGGGGTTCGGCTGGAGAGCACGGCTCGCCTACTGGTGAGCACCATGCTCGTGCGCGCGATGGTCGGTCGGCTCCACCTGGAACGTGGTGTGGGTGATGTCGAAGCAATCCTCGGCGCATTTCTGCAACTGGTGCAACATCGACTCGGGCCCGCAGGCGTCGAGGGTGCCCCGGTCCACGACCACGTGGGCGGTCAGTGCCGGGACCCCGGACGTGATGGTCCACACGTGCACATCGTGGACATCGACGACGCCGGGCACCTCCGTGAGATGACCGCGCACCTCGGCCACGTCGAGGTCGGCCGGTGCGGCTTCCATGAGGATCCGCAAGGCATCGCGCAGGAGGCGCAGCGACCGCGGAAGGATCAGCCCCGCCACTGCCAGGCTGGCCACCGCGTCGGCGCGGTCCCAACCGGTCAGCACGATGATGCCCGCCGCAGCCACCACCGCCGCGGAACCGAGCATGTCGCCGAGCACCTCGAGGTAGGCGCCCCGCACGTTGATGGACTCGTCCTTGCCGGCGGTCAGGATACGCAGCGAGACGAGGTTGGCGATCAGGCCGATCACCGCCACGGCGAGCATGAGCCCTGCCTCGACCGGCTCCGGGTTGACGAGTCGGCGCACGGCTTCCACAGCCACGTAGAGCCCCACCCCGATCAACAGTAGGGCGTTGGCGGCTGCGGCGACGACCTCGAGGCGTTGCCATCCGAAGGTGCGGCCCAACGTTGGGGGACGTTGGGCCATGGTCGCCGCGACCAGCGCGAAGGCCACCCCGAACATGTCGGTGAACACATGACCGGCATCGGCCAACAGTGCGATGGAACCGGTCACCACCGCGCCGACCAGTTCCATCACGAACACCGCGGCCGCGATCGCAAGGGCGATCGCCAGGCGACCGCGGTGCTTGCCGCCGGCGGTGAGCGCGCCGTGATCGTGTGCCACGCGCCAAGTGTGGCGCAGCGCCACTCGGTCGGGTACCCCTGGTGCCGACCGTGATCGGCCGCTGGGCGGCCTGAGGCAATAGGCTGGCCAATAGCCGATAGGAGGGCTGAAGCTGTGATCGACGACATCCTGCTCGAAGCAGAAGAGAAGATGGACAAGGCCATCGCCGTGGCGCGCGAGGACTTCGCGACGTTGCGCACGGGTCGCGTCAACCCGGCGATGTTCTCCAAGATCACCGTGGACTACTACGGCGCCCCGACACCGTTGAACCAGTTGGCGTCCTTCCACGCCGCCGACGCGCGCATGATGCTCATCACGCCCTTCGACCGCAACTCCATCCATTCCGTGGAGAAGGCGATCCGGGACTCCGACCTCGGTGTGAACCCTGCCACGGACGGCAATGTGGTCCGGGTCGTCCTCCCGCAACTCACGGAGGAACGGCGCAGGGAGTACATCAAGGTGGCCAAGCAGAAGGCCGAAGACGCCCGGGTGAGCATCCGCAACATCCGCCGTCAGGCCAAGGAAGCACTGGAGAAGATGAAGAAGGACGGAGACGTCGGCGAGGATGATGTGAAGCGGGGCCTGGCCCACCTGGAGGAGATCACCCACCAGGAAGTCGCGCACGTCGACGAGATCCTGAAGCACAAAGAGGAAGAACTGCTCGAGGTCTGATGGGCAGCGCCGAAGCGGCCCCGGTCGAGCCGCCCCCCAGCCGTGCTGGGCGCAACCTCCCCGTGGCGATCGCCGTCGGGGTCGGTCTGGCCGCTCTGGTCATCGCTTCGGTGGCGTTCTACAAGTACCTGTTCGTGCTGCTCGTCACCGCCGCGATCCTCATCGCGGTGTGGGAGTTGTACAACGCCTTCTTGCACAACGGCATCAAACTCGCGCGCAGCCCCCTGTACATCGTGGTGCTGGTCAGTCCGACTCTGGCCTACCTGTACGGGGTCGAGGCCCACATGGTGGTCTTCGGCACCTTCGTGGTCGTGGCGCTCGCGTGGCGCATCCGGCGCGGCACCGACGGGTTCGTCAAGGATGCGACCGGTTCGCTGTTCGTAGGGTTCTACCTGCCGTTCATGGTCGGATTCGTGATGCTCATGCTGCGCGAGGATGACGGCGTCGCGCGGATCGTGGCGTTCATCGCTATCACGGTGTGCAACGACGTCGGCGGCTACTTCGCCGGGGTGCTGTTCGGCAAGCACCCCATCGCACCGCAGGTGAGCCCCAAGAAGTCCTGGGAGGGCTTCGCCGGCTCGCTCGTGTTCTCCGTCGCGGTGGCCATCCCGCTGTTCGCGGTGGCCTTCGGCGCACCGTGGTGGCAGGCGGCGATCTTCGGGGCCATCATGCCGATCACCGCTACCGCCGGAGACTTCATCGAGTCGGCGATCAAGCGCGACCTCGACGTCAAGGACATGTCCAACATCCTCCCCGGGCACGGGGGCCTGATGGACCGGCTCGATTCGCTCATCCCCAATGCCTTCGTGGCGTGGGCTCTGCTCGGGTGGTTCATCGGATGACCCTGCCGCTGGTGATGCAGGCACCACGCAGGGGCAAGCCACCCCGGCACCTGCTGGACCTCGACCTGCAGGAGCGCAAAGACGCCGTGACGGCCCTGGGCGGCGCCGCCTTCCGCGCGGTGCAACTGAGCCGGCAGGTGCTGGTGCGGCACGTGGACTCCGTGGAGCAGTGCACCGACCTCGGTCCCGCGGATCGGGAGCGCCTCGCACCGCTGCTGCCGTCGCTGCTGGACCCGGCGAAGGTCCTGACGTGTGACGACGACGCGACCCGCAAGACCCTGTGGCGCCTGCACGACCGGGCACTGGTGGAGTCGGTGCTCATGCGATACCCGAAGCGGATCACGCTGTGCCTGTCGTCGCAGGCCGGGTGTGGCATGGCCTGTCCGTTCTGCGCCACGGGCCAGGGTGGCCTGCAGCGCAACCTGAGCACCGCGGAGATCCTGGAGCAGGTCCGGGTGGCCGCCCGCGACGCCGAATCCGGCGTGCTGGGCCGGCCCGGGCGCCTGTCGAACGTGGTGTTCATGGGCATGGGAGAGCCCTTGGCCAACTACAACACGGTGATCGCGGCGGTCCGGCGGATGGTGGCCGAGCCGCCGGAAGGTTTCGGTATGAGCGCGCGCGGGATCACGGTGTCCACCGTGGGACTGGCGCCGCAGATCCGGCGGTTGGCTGACGAAGGAATACCGGTGACACTGGCCGTTTCACTGCACGCCCCGGATGACGAGTTGCGCAACACCCTGGTCCCGATCAACACCCGCTACGACGTGGCCGAGGTGCTGGACGCTGCCTGGATGTATGCGGACCGGACGCGGCGCCGGGTCAGTATCGAGTACGCCCTGATGAAGGACATCAACGACCAGGACTGGCGCGCCGACCTGCTCGGCGATCTGCTGCGCGGGCGGTTGGTCCACGTCAATGTGATCCCGCTGAACCCCACCCCCGGCAGCGTCTGGACGGCGTCCACCCCTGAGCGCGAGGAGTCCTTCGTGGCGCGGTTACAGGCCAGGGGGGTCGCGGTCACTGTGCGGGACACCCGCGGCCGTGAGATCGATGGGGCGTGCGGGCAGTTGGCAGCCACGGAGGCGTGAATGCGTGACCTCGTGATCCTCGGCAGCACCGGGTCGATCGGCACCCAGGCGCTCGACGTGGTGGCCCGCAATCCCGATCGCTTCCGGGTTGTGGGACTGGCCGCGGGTGGCGGCGACCCGGCGTTGCTGGCCGAACAGGTGCAGCGGTTCGGCGTCGCCCATGTGGCGGTCGCCGATGAAGCCGCCGCGGACCTGCTCGCCGCTACCGGCGCCACGGTTCACACCGGTCCGGATGCTGCTTCCGCGGTGGCCGGCCTGGGCGCACACACAGTGGTCAACGGGATCACCGGCGCCGTGGGGCTGCGGCCGACCCTGGCGGCGCTGGAGGCCGGCAGCGTCCTGGCCCTGGCGAACAAGGAATCGTTGATCATCGGCGGCGAGGTGGTCACCTCCGCCGCCCGCCCCGGGCAGATCGTGCCGGTCGACAGCGAGCACTCGGCCCTGGCCCAGTGCCTGCGGGCTGGGCGCAGCGACGAGGTCCGGCGGCTGCTCCTCACGGCCAGCGGCGGGCCCTTCCGGGGCCGCTCCCGCGACGAACTGGCCGGCGTCACCGTGGCGGAAGCGCTACGCCATCCGACCTGGGACATGGGTCCGGTCGTGACGATCAACTCCGCGACCCTGATGAACAAGGGACTGGAGGTGATCGAGGCCCACCTGCTGTTCGACATGCCGTTGGAGCGCATCCACGTCGTGGTGCACCCGCAGTCGATCGTGCACTCCATGGTGGAGTTCGTCGACGGCAGCACGATCGCCCAGGCCAGTCCACCGGACATGCGGCTGCCGATCGCGCTGGGGATGTCGTGGCCGGACCGCGTGCCGGAGGCGGCACCGGCGTGCGACTGGTCGGCGGCGGCCACCTGGGAGTTCTTCCCGCTGGACGACGAGGCCTTCCCGGCCGTCCGCTTGGCGGGCCGTGCTGCGCAGTACGGGGGCGTGGCACCGGCGGCCCTGAACGCCGCCAACGAAGAGGCGGTGGCAGCCTTCCGGGCCGGCCGCATCGGCTTCATCGCTATCAGCGAAACCGTCGCCCGCGTGATCGACGAGGTGACCTCTGGCGCATTCCTGGGGAACCGGGTGACACTGGAAGACGTCCTGGAAACGGATGCCTGGGCGCGGCGACGTGCCATGTCGATCATGGAGGAGGAGTCATGACCCTGGTCGGGATCCTGGCGCTGGTGGTCGCGCTGGCGGTGTCGATCGGGCTGCACGAACTCGGGCACATGATCCCCGCGAAGAAGTTCGGCGTGAAGGTCACCCAGTACATGATCGGCTTCGGTCCTACCCTCTGGTCGCGGCGCAAGGGTGACACCGAGTACGGCGTGAAGGGTGTCCCGCTGGGCGGTTACATCCGCATGATCGGCATGTTCCCCCCCGGACCCGACGGCCAGGTCAAGGCCGGCAGCACGGGCCGGTTGGGGACCTTGATCGAGCAGGCACGCGCGGAGTCGGCGGCTGAGATCGTCGAACCAGGTGACGACAAGCGCACGTTCTACCGGCTGTCCGCTCCCAAGAAGCTGGTCGTGATGCTCGGCGGGCCGGTCATGAACCTGCTGCTGGCGATCGTGCTGTTCACCATCGTCTTCGCCGGGTTCGGGACGCCGACGCCGACCACCACCGTGTCCACAGTCACCGCCTGCGTCCCCACCGCCACCGATCCGCAGGGCGAGTGCACGGCAGGCTCCGGCCAGCCGACGGGCGCGGCCGAGGCCGGGCTGCAGGCCGGGGACCGGATCGTGGCCTGGGACGGCGTTCCGGTCGCCGAGTGGCCGCAACTGAGCGAGGCGATCCGCTCATCTCAGACCGGCGGCCACGAGGTCACCGTCGTGCGCGATGGCCGCGAACTGACGGTCGAGGTCCCGTTGACAACTGTGGACGGCACTCTGCTGGGTGACTCGGCCCAGCCGCGGGGGTTCCTCGGCGTCTCGCCGGTGATCGAACTGCAGCCGTTGCCCCTCACGGCAGTGCCCGGTCAGATGTGGGACATCTCCGTGCGTTCCGCGCAGGCGCTCGCCTCGTTCCCGGCGAAGATGGTCGGCCTGACAGAGGCCGCGTTCACCGACCAGGCGCGCGATCCGGAGGGGCCGGTGGGAGTTGTCGGCGTTTCGCGGATCAGCGGTGAGGTGGCCTCGGCGGATGCCCCGCCGAGCTGGCGCATCGCCCAGTTCCTGGCGATCGTCGCCTCGCTGAACCTGTTCCTGTTCCTGTTCAACCTGCTGCCGATCCTGCCCCTGGACGGTGGTCACGTCGCCGGGGCACTGTTCGAGGGCGCGCGCCGGCAGGTGGCCCGCTGGCGGCACCGGCCCGACCCCGGGCCGGTGGACGTCGCCCGGATGCTGCCGGTGGCGTACACGGTGGCGGTGATCCTGATCGCGATGAGCGTGATCATCCTCTGGGCGGACATCGTCAAACCCATCCGCCTGGGGTAGCAGACGCGTTGGATGGGACTCGTGCAGTTGGTTGACGTTCAGCCGGCGACGGGCGTCAACCAACTGCACGGCACCCGGGCGTCAACCAACGCCGGCATCACCAGCCGGCGGGGGGCGCCCCCCACCCCCGGGGGGCGCCCGGCGGGACCAGCATCAACCAACTGCACGTCCATGTGAGTCGCGCTGCGCCGGGCATGGGGGATACTTGGACCATGACCGTTTCGTTGGGAATGCCCGCCGGGCCGCCGCCCGTGCTGGCACCTCGCAGACCCACCCGCAAGATCACTCTGCGGCACCCGCACCACCCCGTCGAGGTCGGTGGCGACGCCCCGGTCAGTGTGCAGTCGATGACCACCACGGTGACCGCCGACATCAACGCCACCCTGCAGCAGATCGCGGAACTGACCGCATCCGGTTGCCAGGTGGTACGCGTGGCCGTGCCGAGTCAGGACGACGCCGAGGCGTTACCGGTGATCGCCAAGAAGGCCGACATCCCGGTCATCGCCGACATCCACTTCCAGCCCAAGTACGTGTTCGCTGCGATCGACGCCGGATGTGCTGGTGTCCGGGTCAACCCCGGGAACATCAAGGCCTTCGACGACCGCGTGGGTGAGATCGCCCGGGCTGCCGGGGAGCCGGGGTGCCGATCCGTATCGGCGTGAACGCGGGTTCGCTGGACAAACGGCTGCTCGAGAAGCACGGCAAGGCCACCCCAGAGGCGCTGGTCGAGAGTGCCCTGTGGGAGGCCTCGTTGTTCGAGGAGCACGATTTCCGCGACATCAAGATCTCGGTCAAGCACCACGATCCGGTCGTCATGGTGCAGGCCTACCGGCAGCTTTCCGCCGCCTGCGAGTACCCGCTGCATCTCGGGGTCACGGAGGCCGGTCCGGCGTTCCAGGGGACTGTGAAGTCGGCGGTTGCCTTCGGCGCACTCCTGAGCGAAGGCATCGGCGACACCATCCGCGTCTCGCTGTCCGCCCCGCCGGTCGAGGAGGTCAAGGTCGGCCTGCAGATCCTGGAATCGTTGAACCTGCGGCAGCGCGGCCTGGAGATCGTGTCCTGTCCGAGTTGCGGGCGGGCGCAAGTCGATGTGTACACCCTCGCCGAGCAGGTGACCGCCGGCCTGCAGGGCCTCGAGGTGCCGCTGCGCGTCGCAGTGATGGGGTGCGTCGTCAACGGCCCCGGCGAGGCGCGCGAGGCCGACCTAGGGGTTGCCAGCGGCAATGGCAAGGGCCAGATCTTCGTCAAGGGCGAGGTCATCAAGACCGTTCCGGAAGCGGCCATCGTGGAGACCCTGATCGAGGAGGCCATGCGACTGGCCGAGTCCATGGAGGGCACCGGCGACCCGAGCATCTCAGTCGGGTGACCGGCACGGTCCGTCTGCTCGCGGGAGCGGACGCTCCCCAATTGCGGCAGTTGCTGCGCGGCGATCCGGTGTCCTACGCGATGGTCGCCGAGCGCACTGCCGTGACGGGCGTGGGTGCGGTGCTCGGTGCGGAGGTGTGGGGCTGGTATCCCGGCAGCGAACTGACGGCGGCGTTGTTCCTCGGCGCCAACGTCGTGCCGATCAACGCCGACGCCGAGGCCGTGGCCGCGTTCGCCCGCCGTGCCCGGATGACCCCGCGCAGGTGCTCATCCATCGTCGGGCCGGCCGCGGCCGTCCTCGCGTTCTATGACGCGGTGGGTGATTCCTGGGGCCGGGCCCGGGACGTGCGTGCCCACCAGCCGATGCTGGCCATCGATGGCGATCCGTTGGTGTCCGCCGATCCGCGACTCCGGGCAGCCGTGCTGGAAGATCTGGACCTGCTGTTCCCGGCATGCGTGGCCATGTTCACCGAGGAACTGGGGATCAGCCCACTCGGCGTCGATGGTGGTGCGGCCTACCGCCGACGAATCGCCACTTTGATCCGGCAGGGCCGCGCGCTCCTCGTGGTGGAAGACGCAGAGGTCCTCTTCAAGGCCGAGGTGGGCGTGGTCGCTGATGATGTCGCGCAGATCCAGGGGGTCTGGGTGGATCCCGACCACCGGGGCCGCCACATCTCCGAGCCGTGCGTGGCCGCTGTCGTCAACCACGCCCGCAGGAACTTCGCGCCCACGGTCAGCCTGTACGTGAACGACTTCAACCAGCCGGCGCTGGCGTCCTACCGGCGAGTGGGGTTCCAGGAGGTGGGGGAGTTCGCCACGGTCCTGTACTGACTCCTGTCAGCTCGGCGCCAGGCCCGCCGTCTGCATCGCCGCCACGATCTGGTCGCCAACGGGATCACCGACCTTGACGAAGGCCGCCGGTGTCCCCAGGGGTGCGTCCACGGTGGAGGTGGTGTCGCCGCCGAACACCTCCCCGGTGAGGATGTGCCGCCACTGACCAGGTGGGAACGTCACCTCGACCGTGGTCGCGTTCTCCTTGAGTACCGGTGCCATCAGCAGGTGGTCACCGAGGAAGAACTGCAGGTCCTCACCCGCCGCCTTCGTTCCCGGGTACACCAGCCACCCGTGGCGCATCGCGGGCACGCCGTCGCGCACCGCCTCCTCGATCACACCGGCCCGGTACTCGTGCAGAGCCGCGTAGATCTGCGATGCGCGCGCGAACTGCGCCCGGGTCTCAGGGCTGTCGTAGACCTGCTGGTTCATGCTCGGCCGATTCGTCTCGTGCGTGCGCATCACGACCCCGAACGCCTGCATCTCGGCCCAGCGGGCGTTCAGGTCCGGCGGGCGGATGAAGTTCGTCACCGCCGCGTTGACGCTGGTGTATCCGCCGATGTCGCTATGCCACAGGGGTGCCCCGGAAACCCCGCCGGCGAGCATGCCCTCGACGGCGTTGGCCATCCCGTCCTCGATGGCGTAATTGACCATCTGGTCTCCGGCCCACATGAGCGGCACCGAGTCCGGTGTCCCCAAGTAGCTGGAGCGGAAGAACGCCACGCAGTCCGGCACGCCTCCGCGGCGGCAGCCCGACTGCACGGTGTCGGCCCACAGTTGCGGCCAGCGGTTGTGCTGCTTGGCCGCGGATCCCTTGAACAGCACCGCGTCACTAGGGGTGTACTCACCGAAGTCGGCCATGAATCCTGTCGCCCCCACCGCGAGCACCTGATCGGCGATGACGCCGGCGAACCAGTCGCGGGCTGCCGGGTTGGTGAGGTCCACCAGCGCAGTCGGGAAACCGATCGTCTGCACCACGTAGGTGTCACCCACCTGGTTCTTCACCAGGTAGTCCTTCTGCTCAGCCTCCTTGTACAGGTTGCGGATGGGCACGCCGTCGACGGCGTTCTGGTCGATCACGAACGGGTTCACGTAGGTGAGCACCTGGATGCCCTGCGACCGGAAGTCGGCGACCATCTGGTCCCAGTTCGGGTAGAGCACGGAGTTCAACTGCCACGTCCACCACAGTTGCTGGCCGAAGCCGGTCACCCGCCTGCCGACCCAGTCCTGCAGCCATACCGCGGAGATCTTCGTGCCAGCGGCCTGCATGTCCGCGACGATCTGCCGGACCCGGTCGGTGCCGCCCTGCAGGCCGAGTACGGCGCCCTGCTGGACGAAATCGGCCAGTGGCGGCCGCGTCGACCCGGCTGCGCGTGCCCGCAGGAGGTCCTGCGGGGTGTCCCGGGCGACGACGTGCGCGGTCATGGTCGTGGCGAACGACTCCAGGGAGACCTGCTTGGCACGCGTCATGTCCGCGATGGCCAGAGCGCCGCTGGCGCGCTTGTCGGCGAGTTCGAAGGACCGGTTCTGGGCCGTGACGTAGGTCGGCCAGGCGCCGTAGGTGGTCTTGAGGGTGCCCGCGCCCCATGTGGCCTGGTCGACGGCGCCGGCGGCCGGCATCTGCCCCCGCGTCACCCCCTGCTCCTGTACCAGGATCGGCAGCACCTGACCCGAGAGGTCGAACGGCTGGTACTGATTGCCGAATCCGTGCACAGCGGCCCCAGAAGTGCGCCCGGAGGTGATCTGGACGCTGTTGGGCGTGACATCGGACTTGTTGGTGTTGAACGTCACTGACATCTGCAGGACGGCGACGTCGGAGGTGTGGGGGACCGCTTGCAGTTCCAGCGTGTAATACGCCTTCTTGCCATCGCCGCGCACCATCCCTTTGATGCGGACCCCCTGGCTGGTGGTGCTCACCGCGTTGATCGTCTGGTCGCGCAGCCGCGCGCTGCGCGCGACCTGGGGCCAGAAGGCGCCCGCGGTCGAGCGCTGGAACCACCGCAGCGTGCTGCGACTGGCGGCCACGAAAGCTTTGCCCGGCGCGCTGGCCCACGTCACCCGTCCCTGGCCGTCGGTGACGGTGACCTTCGGCTTGCCAGCTCTCGAGACCTCGACGGTGAACTCACCGGTGCGCGCGGATCCGGCGGCCTTGTTGTCCACCGACAACGACCACGGGGCCATCGGGTCGAGCTTGTTCTTGGGCGGGTCACCGAACGCCGGATATGTGGACCTCACCTTCCTGGTGGGGCTGGTCGCCGCGGGGCTGTTCTTCGTCGGCGCGACCTGGGCGCGCACGGTGTAGTCACCGTCCTTGTAGGTGGTGAAGGAGGTGGTCAGCCGTCCGGACTTCGAGGTCTTTCCCTTGGTGACGGTCTCCCAGGTGTTCGTCTTCGACCGGATCTGGATGGAGACCTTCCGCTTGACTGCCGGGCTGACGCGGACCGTCGCCGGGATCGGCTTGGCGACGGTGGTCTTCTTCACCCCCACGGTGAGCGTCACGGAGGCCTTCTGCTTCGCTGCCGCCCCGACCGTCAGGTAGACGTGCACGGGGGTCGCGGCGGGTGCAGGTGCTGCGCTGGTGGGCAGGCCGACAGCAACGGCGGCCATCAGGATCGGGGCGATGTGTCGGGCCACGGGATTGCCTTTCGTGGTGGGTATGCCGCCCACGGTAGCTTCTGGGGCTGTCGGGTGGCCCGGGGACGACTGGTTCGGCGAAGGCGTTGGTGATGCGGACATCGGGGACCGATCCGCACGGCTTGGATCGCTCCCGGGTGTCCGTCTCCGGGGGTGGGCCCTGCGGGGTGCACCGGGGAGTGATCCGGTCATCGGGGAGCGATCCGACCCGTCCTTTTCTCTCCCGCCTGTTTGGAACTCTCCCGCGTTGGGCAGTGGGGGGCGCTCCGCGCGCGTGTGCTCAAGGCGGGAGCGATACGGACCGCTTGGATCGCTCCCGGGTGTCCGTCATCGGGGGTGGGCCCTGCGGGGTGCCGGGGGTGATCCGGTCATCGGGGAGCGATCCGACCCGTCCTTTCGCTCTGTTGCCTTGGGCGTGGGGCGCTCCCGCCTGTTCGGATCTCTCCCGCGTTGGGCAGTGGGGGGCGCTCCGCGCGCGTGTGCTCAAGGCGGGACCGATCCGGACATCGGATCTCTCCCGGGCGTCCGCCTGTCCCCCGGGTGCGGTGAGGGGCGGCGGTGTCGTCACCGGGCTGGACATAGGCTTGCCTCGTGCTGAGAATGTCCACCCTCTTCCTGCGCACGTTGCGCGAGGATCCGGCTGACGCCGAGGTCCCCAGTCACAAGCTGCTGGTGCGCGCGGGCATGGTGCGCCGCGTTGCTCCCGGCGTGTTCACGTGGCTGCCACTGGGGTACCTCGTGTACCGCAACGTCGAGCGTGTGGTCCGCGAGGAGATGGACGCGGCGGGTTTCCAGGAGGTGCACTTCCCGGCGCTGCTGCCGCGCGAGCCCTACGAGGTCACGGGTCGGTGGACCGAGTACGGCGAGACGCTCATGCGACTTCAGGACCGCAAAGGTGCCGACTACCTTCTCGGTCCAACGCATGAGGAGATGTTCACGCTGCTGGTCAAGGGGGAGTACTCCTCGTACAAGGACCTGCCGCTGGTGATCTACCAGATCCAGTCGAAGTACCGCGATGAGGCACGACCCCGGGCCGGCATCCTGCGCGGCCGCGAGTTCGTGATGAAGGACTCCTACTCCTTCGACATCGACGACGAGGGACTGCAGCGCTCGTACGACCGTCATCGCGCGGCATACATCCGCACCTTCGACCGGCTGGGACTTGACTACGTCATCGTCTCGGCCATGTCCGGTGCCATGGGCGGGTCTGCCAGCGAGGAGTTCCTCGCCCCGTGTGACAGCGGCGAGGACACGTTCGTCAGTACCGACGCCGGGTACGCCGCGAATGTCGAGGCGGTCGTGACCATCCCGCCGCCGGCCACCCCTGTGGAGGATCAGTCCCCGGCCCACGTCGAGGACACCCCCGACACCCCGACCATCGACACGCTCGTGGATCTGGCCAACGCCCGGTTCCCGCGCAGCGACCGGCCGTGGACGGCCGCTGACACGCTGAAGAACGTGGTGCTGCACCTGAAGTACCCGGATGGCAGCAGTTCTCCGCTGGTCATCGGGCTGCCGGGAGACCGCGAGGTGGACATGAAGCGCCTCGAGGCCCAGATCGCACCGGCGGTGCCGGCGCCCTTCGAGGAGGCCGACTTCGCGAAGTACCCGCAGTTGGTCAAGGGGTACATCGGTCCGCAAGCCCTCGGCGAGCAGCGCGGCATCCCCTTCCTCGTCGACCCGCGGGTGGTGACGGGGTCTGCGTGGATCACTGGTGCCAACCAACCGGGGCGGCACGTGTTCGACTTGGTGTGCGGTCGGGACTTCACCCCCGACGGGACCATCGAGGCCGCCGAGGTGCGCGACGGGGATCCGGCACCGGACGGCTCAGGTCCGCTGCACACCGAGCGCGGCATCGAGATCGGGCACATCTTCCAGCTCGGTCGCAAATACGCCGAAGCGCTGGATCTGACCGTGCTCGACGAGAACGGCAAGTCGCGGGTGGTGACGATGGGCTCCTACGGGATCGGGGTGTCCCGTGCGGTGGCTGCCATTGCCGAGCAGCACCACGATGACAAGGGCCTGATCTGGCCCCGGGAGATCGCGCCGGCGGATGTGCACATCGTGGCCACCGGAAAAGACCCGCAGGTGTTCCAGAAGGCCGAGGAACTCGCAGAAGCGCTCGAGGACGCTGGTGTTCGTGTGCTCTACGACGATCGGAAGGCCTCACCTGGTGTGAAGTTCAACGACTCGGAACTGCTGGGAGTACCCACCATCGTGGTTGTGGGCAAGCGGTTGGTCGACGGCGTGATCGAGATCAAGGACCGCACCACCGGTGAGCGCCAGGAGGTCCCACTGACGGAGGCTCTCGGGGCCCTGCTGGGGATCTGCCGATCGTGAACAACGGTGGGGCCACCGTCCGTTGAGAGGTCGCCCAGACGGGTCACGCCCGACGGTTCAGAGCCCGACCGCGACCAGTCTGTCGTCGCCACTGCGCGGCTGGCCGCGGCCGTCGGTGTTGTTGGTCAGCAGCCACAGGCCGCCGGTCGGGCTTGCCACCACATCGCGGATCCGTCCCAGGTCCCCGTCGAACCACGCCTTCGGGTTCTCCGCGCGGGTGCCGTCCAGGGGCACTTCGTACAGGGCCTCCCCGCGCAGGGCGGCCACCCAGGCCGAACCGTCGACGATCGCCAACCCGCTGGGCGACGCGGTGGAGGTGGGGGACCAGGTTGCCTTGGGATTGGCCATGCCGGGGACGTTGCAGTTGCCTTCACACCGTGGCCAGCCATAGTTGCCGCCGGGCTCGATGAGGTTGAGTTCATCGACATCGCTCTGCCCGAACTCGGTGGCCCACAGCCGGTCCTGGTCGTCCCAGGCCAGGCCTTGGACGTTGCGGTGGCCGTACGACCACACCGGCGAATCCGGTTCGGGATTACCCGGTGCGGGCCTGCCCCTGGGTGTGATCCGCAGGATCTTGCCGCCGAGCGAGGTGCGGTCCTGTGCCAGGTCCGGTTGCCCGGTCTCACCGGTCGTCACATACAGATACCCGTCCGGCCCGAACGCGATCCGACCGCCGTTGTGGATCTGGCCCTTGGGAATCCCCGTGAACACCGGGCGTTCATTGCTCAGATTCGAGCCGTCGAAGTCGAACGCCACCACACGGTTGTCGACGGCGGAGGTGTAATAAGCGAACACGGTGTCCGGATCGGGGGACTGCACTGCCAGTCCCAGCAGTCCACCCTCTCCGCCAGGCAGGACTTCGGGCAGGTTGACGATGGCCTTGGCGGTGCCGTTCGCCAGCAGCAGGATTCGCGCGGTGTTCCGCTCGCTGATGAGGGCGCGGTCGCCGGACAGGGGAACCACACTCCACGGCGCCTGGAGGCCGGTGGCGACGTCACCGTCGAGGGTCGGCTCTGCCGCAGGTGTGGGCGTGACCGACGGAGTCGACGTCGGGCTCGCCGGTGTGACTGGGGCTGGACTGTCGTTCTGCCCGCAACCGGCCAGGACCAGCAGGGCCGCGATACACAGGGCGAGACGTTTCACCTTTCCACCCTAGGTGCCGCCGCCGACCCCGTCAGAAGCACGGCGTTCAGGCCGGTGGGGTCAGATCCGCAGGCCAAGGGAAGGCCTGCGGCGCAGCGCCCCAGTCCTGGGCCGTCAGCGCAGAGCGCCGCACCGCGCGCACGGCCCACCTCCGGCGCGCCTCATCGGACTCCTCCGCGAGGAGTTGCACGAGCACCGGGATCAGTCTCAGCTCCACCGTCGCCAGCAACCGCCGGGCTGCGGCATCGGACCGCACCGTTCCGGGCAGCGTGTAGGCCGGGGCCGGTGGGTCGGGCTGTTCGCCATCGGACAGCAGCCACGCCCGCAACTGGTCGCGGTCGGTGCGGTGGTCGGCCAGCAGTGTCAGGGCGACGTCCTCGTCCGTGCTGATTCGGCCGCCAGCGCGGCCGTACGCGTAGATCGCGGCGTACTGCCCGGACAGCGCCGCCTGAAGTGCCTGGCTCACAGGGCGTCCAGCGTTGCCACGTGCTGTGCCTCGGACGCTGCGATGAGGGCGAGGATCTGGGCCTGCTCGGCGTCGGTGGCGGCGACCGCGGCACGGGCGCGTGCTTTCGACGCCGCCACTTCCGCCCGGCGCAGTGCCCGGCGTCCGGGCGGTCTTTCGGTTGCGGCATCGGGTGTGGGTTCCGCGGTCCACCCGAGGGCCCGCAGGTGGGCGGCGTGGTCGTCGCGGATGCGCTGGTACTGCGCCTGGGCAGCGTTCCCAGCGGACCCCAGGGCGGCGTCGTACGCGGCGATGAGCTTCATCTCGGCGGCCTGCAGTTCATCCGGCGTGGGGGCCGGGGCCGTGGGCTGCGACCCAGGCTCATCAGTGCAGGCCGGCAGTGCGACCAGCGTCACGGTGGCGAGCATGCCCACCTGCAACACGTGGCGCCGGTCCGTCATGAGCGGCAGCCTACGCGCGCGTACTGTGGGAGGGCAGCAGGGAGGCTCACATGTCGGATGAACGCGAGCAGCGCATCGCAGAGCTCGTCGAACCGATCGTGCGCGCCCAAGGCGCGGACCTCGAGTTCGTGTCGGTACGCCAAGCCGGTCGGCGTGGTGTGGTGCAGGTGGCCGTCGACACCGATGGCGGGGTCTCGCTGGATGCCATAGCGGACTGTTCCCGGGGCATCTCCGAGGCGCTTGACGCGTCCGACGTGATGGGGGAGACGTCGTACACGCTGGAAGTGACGTCGCCGGGAGTGCACCGGCCGCTGACCCTGCCGCGGCACTGGCGGCGCGCTGCCACCCGATTCGTGAGGGTCACGATGCGCGACGGTGAGACATTCGAGGGGCGCATCGTCGGCAGTGACGAAACGTCCGTCCGCATCGAGGTGAACGGCTCGATCCGGGATGTGGAGTTCGACGGGGTGGGCAAAGCGGTTGTGCAGGTCGAGTTCCCGAAGGAGGCCGGCTGATGGACATCGACATGACCGCGCTCAAGGCCGTTGTCGTGGACAAAGGACTGAGCCTGAAGACAGTCGTGACCAGCATCGAGCAGGCGCTGCTGGCCGCCTATCACCACACTGAGGGCCACAAGCAAGAGGCACGGGTGGAGCTGGACCTCAAGACCGGTCACGTCACGGTCTGGGCGGCTGAGATCGACGAGAACGGCGACACCGTTGGGGAGTACGACGACACCCCGGCGGACTTCGGGCGGATCGCGGCCACGGTGGCCAAACAGGTCCTCATGCAGCGGCTCCGGGAAGCCACCGACGACGTCACGTTCGAGGAGTTCTCGGCGCGGGAGGGCGATCTGGTGTCCGGGGTGATCCAGCAGGGCAAGGACCCCCGCCTGGTCTATGTGAACCTCGGGTCGGTGGAGGGGGTCATCCCCCCAGCTGAGCAGGTCCCCACGGAGTCCTACCAGCACGGCGAGCGACTGCGCTGCTACGTGGTATCCGTGCGGCGGGGGATGAAGGGCGCGTCGGTGACGCTTTCGCGCACCCATCCGGAACTGGTGCGCAGGCTGTTCGCCATGGAGTCGCCCGAGGTCGCCGACGGCGTCGTCCAGATCGCGGCACTGGCGCGCGAGGCCGGCTACCGGACGAAGATCGCCGTTCGGGCGACATCGCCCCAGGTCAACGCCAAAGGTGCATGCATTGGTCCGATGGGTCAGCGGGTACGGGCGGTGACCTCCGAATTGCAGGGGGAGAAGATCGACATCGTCGACTTCGACGAGGATCCGTCGGCCTTCGTCGCCGCGGCGCTGTCCCCGGCGCGGGTGCTGAAGGTCGAGATCGTCGACGAGCGGGCCAGGGCGGCGCGGGTGGTCGTTCCCGACTACCAGTTGTCCCTGGCGATCGGCAAGGAAGGGCAGAACGCCCGGTTGGCGGCCCGGCTCACCGGGTGGCGGCTGGACATCCGCTCCGACACCGCGTAGCGCCGTTCGACTCGGCGGCTCGGCTGGCTGCGGGGGGATCACCGCTGCCGGCCAGGGTATGCACCTGTCATGCATCTGTTGCGCGAGAAGTTGCGGACCAGTTACTGGCTGGTGCCCGCGCTGTGTCTGATCGCCGCGGTTCTGCTGTCGTCGGTCCTGGTGGCCGTGGACGAGGGCCTGCAGCGTCGAGGTGCCCAGTGGGCCTTCGCCGGGGGGCCGGAGAGTGCGCGTTCTCTGTTGAGCACCATCGCGACGTCGATGATGACTCTCACTGCTCTTGTCTTCTCCATCACGATGGTCGTTCTGCAGTTGGCCGGCAGTCAGTTCTCGCCGCGAGCCCTGCCGACCTTCCTCCGTGACCGCCAGAACCAGACGACCCTGGGTGTGTTCCTCGCCACGTATGTGTACGCCCTGCTCGCGCTGCGCCAGATCCGGGGGGCGGACGCGGTCACCAGCGCCTTCGTGCCGAGCATCACGATCACCGTGGCGTTCGTGCTCGTCGTGGTCTGTGTCGGCATGTTCGTCGCCTACATCCATCACATCGCCACGTCGATCCAGGTGGCGCAGATCGTCAGGCGGATCGAGGCCAAGAGCCGGGCGGTCATCGAGCGGGAGTACCCGTTGGCAGCCACCGGTGTTGACGACGAACCGGTGCCGTCTGCTCCGGCGGGCTGCGCCCTGCTCGGCTCCCTCCGTGCCGGCACCGTGGTCGCTGCTGACGTCCGGGGTGCGGTGGACCTGGCCACCGAACTGGACACCGTCGTGCATGTCCTGGCACGACCCGGGGATTTCGTGGCTGCCGGGCAGCCACTCGTCGCGTGCGAGAGGCCCGGGGATCACAGCGAACGACTTCTTCGTGTCGTGCAGGTCGCCGGTCGTCGGGATGAGAGCGACGATGCCACTTTCGGCCTGCAGCAATTGGTCGACATCGCGGTGCGAGCCCTTTCGCCGGGGGTGAACGATCCGTCTACTGCTGTGGAGTGTCTGGACCGAACCCACGAACTTCTGCGTCAGCTGTCCGTGCGGCAGTACCCGCAGCAGGTCTTCGACGACCGCGACGGGCGATCGCGGGTGGTGTTCCCGCGGGTGACATGGGAGGAACATGTCGGTCTCGTGTTCGACGAGATCCGGCTGTGGGGCCGCGACTCCCTGCGCGTCCGGCGCCGCCTGCAGGACATGCTCGACGATTTGCTGCGGGCGGCGCCGCCCGCCCGACGGAATGCCCTGCGCGAGCGGTTGCCGCTCTTCCAGGATGACCTGCGCATCGGCTGACCCCGTTCCGGCCCGAGGCGGATCGGGGGTACTTGACCCCACCCGCTAGACTGACAACAGGTCGCCATGGTGGCGATGTTCCCTGTCTGACACCTCTTAGGCGGGTCGCGTGGCGCGAGGTCGGGTTCCGGCTCTGGCGGGCGGTCCGGTCCGGACGTGTGTCGGCTGCCGGGAGCGGGCTCACCAGGGTGACCTGCTCAGGGTCGTTTCCGAGTCGGGCCGGTTGGTACCGGATCCGCGTCGGGAACGAACCGGTCGTGGTGCCTACGTACACCTCTCGCAGGAGTGCGTCTCTGCTGCCCTCGCCCGCAAGGCGTTCGGCAGGGCTCTGCGCACCGGGGGTGCACTGGATCCGCAGGATCTGATGCACGCACTGCAGCTTCTGACCGCACCGAACGTTGAGGAGCGTCGGGATGACAACCCGATGAACAGTCTGCGATGAAAGCGCCGACACAACACTAGGTCCGGATTTCCCCGGGCCAGACAGGAGAGAAGTGGCCAAGGTCCGGGTCTATGAACTCGCCCGCGAGTTGGGCGTGGAGAGCAAGGAGCTCATCCACCAACTCGCCGACATGGGAGAGTTCGTCAAGTCCGCGTCATCGACGATCGAGGCGCCGGTGGTGCGCCGTTTGCGGGACACAGTGAAAGCTGCCCCGTCCAAAGAGAAAGCCGAGCCCGTCGCCAAGAAGGCGGCTGCGCCGGCTGCCACACCTGCGCCGCCGAAGCCCACACCTGCGGCGCACAAGCCCGCGGCGACGCCGGCTGCGCCCTCCCCGGCAGCGCCCGCGCCCAAGCCGGAACCTGCCAAGCCCGCGACGGAACCCGCCGCCGCTCCACCTCCCACCCCGGGTCCCACCCCAGGTCCGCGCCCCGCTCCCAAGCCAGGGCCGCGCCCCGGGAACAACCCGTTCGGCAGTCCGGCTCCCCGCCCGGGCAACAACCCGTTCGGCACGCCGGCTCCCCGCCCGGGCAACAACCCCTTCGGCACATCAGCGCCGGCCGCCCGTGGCGGTGTGCCTGGCGCCCCTCGTCCCAACCCGGGCATGATGCCTCCCCGTCCGCGACCGGCCCCCGCACGTCCGGGCCAGCGTCCGGGCGCTCCGGGTGGCCGTGGTCGACCGGGTGCCCCGGGTCGTCCTGGTGGTCCCGGCGGTGGCGGCTTCAACCGTCCCGGTGGTGCTCCCGGCAGCCGTCCGGGTGGTCCCGGCGGCGGTGGTCCCGGCGGTGGCGGCTTCAACCGTCCCGGTGGTGCACCGGGCAGCCGTCCGGGTGGTCCCGGCGGTGGCGGGGGGCTCGGCCGCCCAGGTGGGCGTCCCGGTGGGGGCCCGGGTGGTCGACCGGGTGGGCCCGGTGGTCGCGGTCGCACGGGTGCGAAGAAGTCGCGCAAGAGCAAGCGCGCGAAGCGCCAGGAGTTCGACAACATGGAGGCCCCGACGATCGGCGGCGTGCGCATCCCGCGCGGCGACGGTCGCAAGGTGCGCCTTCCCCGCGGTGCCACGCTGACCGACTTCGCGGACAAGATCGACGCCAATCCCGGTTCGCTGGTTCAGGCTCTCATCGGTCTCGGTGAGATGGCCACTGCCACGCAGTCGCTGTCCGACGACACGTTGATGCTGCTCGGCGGCGAATTGAACTACAACGTCGAGGTCGTGTCCCCCGAGGACGAGGACCGCGAACTGCTCGAGAGCTTCAACCTCGAGTTCGGTGAGGACGAAGGCGGCGAGGAGGAGCTGGAACAGCGCCCGCCGGTGGTGACCGTGATGGGTCACGTGGACCACGGAAAGACCAAGCTGCTCGACGCCGTCCGGCACACAAACCTCGTCGCGCGCGAGGCCGGTGGCATCACCCAGCACATCGGTGCCTACCAGATCCAGACCCAGATCGACGGCAAGGGCCGCGCCATCACGTTCATCGACACCCCCGGCCACGAGGCGTTCACCGCCATGCGTGCCCGAGGGGCGAAGGTGACCGACATCGCGGTGCTGGTGGTGGCCGCCGACGACGGTGTGAAGCCGCAGACCATCGAGGCTCTGAACCACGCGCAGGCCGCAGGTGTGCCCATCGTGGTGGCGGTCAACAAGATCGACAAGGAGGGCGCCGACCCGCAAAAGGTACGCGGGCAGCTGACCGAGTACGGCCTGGTGGCTGAGGAGTTCGGCGGCGACACCATGTTCGTCGACGTATCGGCCAAGGCCGGTATCAACATCCAGGAACTGCTCGAGGCTGTGGTGCTGACCGCGGACGCGTCGCTGGACCTGCGGGCCAACCCCGAGCAGGACTCGCAGGGCGTGGCGATCGAGGCGCACTTGGACAAGGGACGTGGCCCGGTTGCCACCGTCCTGGTCCAGCGCGGGACGTTGCGGCCGGGCGAGAGTATCGTCATCGGGGAGGCGCACGGACGTGTGCGTGCCATGCTCGACGAGAACGGTGAACCCGTCGACGAGGCGCTGCCGTCGCGACCGGTCCAGGTGCTGGGTCTGACATCGGTGCCGGACGCAGGTGACACCTTCCTGGTGGTCTCTGAGGACCGCATCGCCCGCCAGATCGCCAACATCCGGCAGGCGCGCGAGCGAAACGCCGAACTGGCCGCCCGCCGCGGCCGGCGCACTCTCGAGGACCTCCTGCAGGGCTTGGAGAAGGGCGAGACGACCACCCTCAACCTCATCATCAAGGGGGACGTCTCTGGTTCGGTCGAGGCGCTCGAGGATGCACTGCTCAAACTCGACGTGGGCGACGAGGTCGACTTGCGGGTCATCCACCGCGGAGTGGGTGCCATCACGCAGAACGACGTCAACCTGGCGACGGTCGACAACGCGATCATCATCGGGTTCAACGTGCGCACCGCCGAGCGGGTGGCCGAACTTGCCGAGCGCGAGGGCGTGGACATCCGGTACCACTCGGTCATCTACGCGGCGATCGAAGAGGTCGAGCAAGCGCTCAAGGGCATGCTCAAGCCGATCTTCGAGGAGGCCGAACTCGGCCGTGCCGAGATCCGGGAGATCTTCCGCTCCAGCAAGGCCGGCAATATCGCCGGATGCCTGGTGCGGTCCGGGGTCATCCGGCGTAACGCGAAGGCACGGGTCATCCGGGACGGCGTGGTCGTGGCAGACAACCTCACGATCGAGTCGCTCAAGCGGTTCCGGGACGACGCGACCGAGGTCAAGGACGGCTTCGAGTGTGGTATCGGACTGGGGTCGTTCAACGACATCAGGGTCGAGGACATCATCGAGACGTTCGAGATGCGGGAGAAGCCGCGCTAGCGGCTCACGGTGTACGCCGGGGCCATGTCGGTGGACCTGCTGCTGGAGTCGCGGACGCGCAAGGAGAAGCGGTCGGTGGTTCGACCACTGCTGGCGCACCTGCGACGGGAGTACGCGGTGGCTTCCGCTGAGGCCGGGTACCTGGACCTGATGGGACGGACCCAGGTGGGCGTCGCAGTGGTGGCCGCGGACATGGCGCACTGCCGCGACGTGCTCGACCGATGCGAACGCTGGCTGTCGGCGCAACCCCACGTGCAGATCGTGGAGGCGCGACGCACGTATGTGAGTGACGAGGAGACGCAATGAGCGAGCAGCGAGCAAGGCGACTGGCTGACCGGATCCAGGTCATCGTGGCCGAGATGCTGGAGCGACGGATCAAGGACCCGCGCCTGGGATTCGTCACGGTCACCGACGTTCGCGTCACCGGTGACCTGCGCGAGGCCACGGTGTTCTACACAGTCCTGGGCGACCAGTTGGAGCGGGAGGCCACGGCTCAGGCCCTGGCCTCGGCCACGGGTCTGCTTCGCAGTGAAGTGGGCAAGCAGACCGGGATCAAGTTCACCCCGACGCTCGCCTTCGTGGCCGACGCGATCCCGGAGACCGCCGCCCACCTCGAGGACCTGCTGCGTGAGGCGCGGGAGCGTGACGCCGAGGTGGCAGGTTTGGCCTCCGGGGCAGCCTTCGCCGGTGACCCGGATCCGTACAAGAAGGACGAGGGCGAGGAGTAGGTCGCCAGGGCGTAGGGCGTTGGTGAATCGGTAGGCCGGGAGTGTTCCAACCGGGTTGATTCGCTCCCGGGTCTCCCGCCTTGGGCTGGCGGCCCGGTGGGCGTGCGCGGGATCTGAGGGCGTTGGTGAATCGGTAGGGCGGGAGTGTTCCAACCGGGTTGTTTCGCTCCCCGGTGTCCGTGTGTCTCCCGCCTTGGGCTGGCGGCCCGGTTGGCGTGCGCGGGATCTGAGGGCGTTGGTGAATCGGTAGTGCGGGAGTGTTCCAACCGGGTTGATTCGCTCCCGGGTCTCCCGCCTTGGGCTGGCGGCCCGGTGGGCGTGCGCGGGATCTGAGGGCGTTGGTGAATCGGTAGGGCGGGAGTGTTCCAACCGGGTTGTTTCGCTCCCCGGTGTCCGGGACTCTCCCCGGTGGAGCAGGCGCGCCACAGCAACCGCCGCCCTCTGGAACCAGCAGTCGGGCGCCCGGGTGCATAGGGGACCCTACAATCAACAGGTGAACGCCAGCCTCATCCAGGTCGCCGAGCGACTTCGCGCGGCGTCCGGGGTGCTCCTCGTCGCCCACGTCCATCCTGATGCCGACGCCCTCGGGTCGACGCTAGCCACGGCGATAGCCCTGGAGGAACTGGGCACTGAGGTCCAGGTGAGTTTCCCCGACGATCCGTTCGAGGTGCCGCACAGTCTGCGCTTCCTGCCCCGCCCGGACCTCATCGTCGACCCGGACGACGTCAGACCCGCGGAACTCGTCATAAGCATGGATGCCTCGTCCGCAGACCGGGTCGGCCGACTGTTGCCGGTGGCACAGTCCGCCCCCACCTTCATCGCGGTGGACCACCATGCGAGCTTCGTGCCGTTCGCGCCGATCGTGCACGTGGATCCCTCCCGCCCGGCCACCGGCCTCCTGGCCCTCGACATCATCGAAGAGTTGGGCGTAGGGCTGACCGAGGACATGGCCATGTGTCTGTACGCGGCGATCAGCTCCGACACCGGCTCGTTCCGTTTCGCCTCCACGACCCCCGAAACCCTGCGTGCTGCTGCCCGCCTGATGGAGACCGGGATCGACTTCGCGGCGGCCGCCAAGGCACTGTTCGACACCAAGTCCCGGGAGTTCCTGACGTTCCAGGCGGAAGTGATGGGCAACCTCGACGTGGTGACCGCAGGCGCAGTGACGGTGGCTGTGGCCCACGCCAGCAAGGCAGATCGTGACCGGCACGAAATCGCGTTCACCCAGGTCGAGTCGTTGATCGACGTCGTGCGCACTGTGGAGGGCACCCAGGTCGCCGTCGTCTTGAAACAGGACGACCACGGGACGTGGCGGGTGTCGAGCCGCTCCCTGGGGGCAGTGGACGTGGGCCGGGTCTGTTCCGCGCTGGGCGGCGGTGGGCACGTGATGGCTGCGGGATTCACCGGTAGCACTGACGCGCAGGCGACTCTCGATGCGTTCCTGGCCGCGGTGGCCGTCGCCAGCCAGTCACCGGCACAGGGCTGAGCCGCTGCGGTGATCTCAGGCTTCGCGCTGATCGACAAACCTGCAGGGTGGACCAGCCATGACGTGGTGGGGCGCCTGCGCAGGCTGTATGGACAGCGGCGCATCGGCCACGCGGGAACGCTGGATCCGATGGCCACGGGCGTCCTGGTCGTCGGGCTGGGTCATGCCACCAGACTGCTGCGCTACGTGCAGGGGCAGTCCAAGACCTATGAAGCGACCATCAGGCTGGGACAGGGCACGCTCACCGATGACGCTGAGGGGGAGACCACCTCGGCGCCGGGATGGGTGCTCGACGAGCCCGCGCTGGCAGGTGCGATGGCGGGCCTGACCGGGGATATCGCCCAGACCCCCAGCGCGGTGTCGGCGGTGAAGGTGGACGGGGTTCGCTCGTACGCCCGCGTGCGCGCAGGTGTGCAGGTGGAATTGGCCTCCCGGCCCGTGACGATCCACCGTTTCGAGGGCCTGGGTACGCCCAGGCCGGCAGGTGCGGTGGTGGACGTCGATGTACTGGTCGAGTGCAGCTCGGGTACCTACGTGCGTGCCTTGGCGCGCGATCTGGGTGCCGCCCTGGGGACGGCCGCGCACCTCACCGCTCTGCGCCGTACCGCTATTGGGGGGATGGGAGTCGACAGGTGCGCGGCACTGGGCGAGGAGCCGCCGCCGGTGGCCTCCGCGGAGTCCGTGATCGGGGAGATACTGCCAGCCCTCGCAGTCGCCCCCGACGTTGCTGAGTTCTTGCGCAACGGCAGACGGATCGATCTCGGCGTGCCCGACGGCACGTACCTGGTGACCGCCGAGGGCGTGTGGGTGTCGGTGGTGTCGGTGGAATCCGGCGGCACCCGCATCGAGGTGAACGCACCGGCCTGACGCCGACGCCCCCGCCCACCGACGACTCTGGCAAGGTAGTCGCGTGGACAGGCCATCGGCGGTGACGATCGGGGTGTTCGACGGCGTGCATCGTGGTCATCAGTCACTGATCCGGCACAACCTCGACCTCGCCGCCCGGCTGGACCTCGAATCGGTGGTCGTGACGTTCGACCCCAATCCCCTGGAGATTCTGCGCCCCGATGCCGCGCCGGCGCGGCTGTGTGATCTGGCTCGCCGGGTGGAACTGATCGCCCGGCTGGGGGTGGAACTCGTGGAGGTGCTGGAGTTCGACGCGGATCTGGCCGCGATGACGGCGCAGGATTTCGTGGCCTCGGTCCTCATCAAGAAGCTCGACGCCCGTCATGTGGTCATCGGCCACGGTTTTCGGTTCGGCAACCGGGCCGCGGGCAGCGCGGACACCCTGCGTGCGGCGGGGCTGACGGTCGACGAGTTCGGTCTGGTCGGCGACGAGCAACCCCTCTCGTCCACCCGGGTGCGCGCCACCGTGGCCACCGGTGATGTCGCGGCCGCAGCCGAAATGCTCGGTCGTCCGCACGAGGTGGTGGGGACCGTGGTCCCGGGGGAGAAACGGGGCCGGGCGCTCGGCTTCCCGACGGCGAATCTGGACCATCACCGGCTGGCGGCGGTCCCTGCCGACGGGGTGTACGCGGGGTCGGCGGTCGTCGACGGTCAGCGGTACCCCGCGGCGATCAGCATCGGGACGAATCCCACGTTCGACGGACACCGCCGCACGGTGGAGGCCTACCTCTTGGACGTGGACCTCGACTTGTACGGCCACCGCGTGCGTGTGGAGTTCGTGGAGAGACTGCGGGACACGTTGGCCTTCGACGGGGTGGAGGCGCTGGTCACCCAGATGCACAAGGACGTGGCGGCTACCCGCCGGCTCATGGGCTAAACCCGGTCAACCGGCGACCATTCTCGCTAGGCTCACGAACGGAGCCGTGGTGAGGGAAGGCAATGGAGCGCGTCGTCGTCGTGATCGATCCGACTCAGTTGCCGGACTACGCGACGAGCCTGATCGAGGTCTATCACCGCAATTGGGGCGTGCGGACCGTTCTGCTCTTTCCGCAGGGCACCTCCCGGCTGCACATCGCGCAGGTGCAGTCCATGGTCGACGCGGATGCGGTGGCAGCGCGGTTCTGGATCGATCTGGAGGATCTGGACTCGGTGGCGACCGGCCTCCGGAGGCGGTTCGACGTCCTTGCCGTGGTGCCGCATTTCGAGGGTGTCGTGGTGGACTCCGGACGGCTCGCCGAGTTGCTGGATCTGGACTGGGTGCCGATGGACGTACTCATCAGGTTCCGCGACAAGTACGCCTTGAAGGATCATCTGCGCTCGGTGCCGGGTGGCCCCCGCATGAATGCCTCCCAGCGCGTGGCCAGCCTCACCGATGTGCGCCAGTTCATAGGCGACCAGAACCTGTCGCGGATCGTGGTCAAGCCCAATGACGGGATGGGCAACAGCCGGATCGCGTTCTTCGACGCCGACACTCCCGACTCAGACATCGCCGCGTATCTGCAACGCAATGCCGGCGCCCCGCTGGTGGCCGAGGAGTATCTGGGCGGCAGGGAGTTCTGCGTCAATGGCCAGGTGGATGACGTCGGCGTGGTCCACACGCTGAGCGTCCAGCGCACCGTCTACGGAAGTGGCAACGGCAGGGACAACCTGGCTGCGAGTATCCGGACCATCCACCACGACACCGACGAGTTCAGGATGGCCGCGCGCTACGCCTCGCAGGTGTTGACGTGCGCTGGGCTGGTCCGCTCACCCTTCCACATGGAGATCAAGATCGACGAGCAGGGCCCGTGCCTTATCGAGGTGGCGGCCCGGCTCGGAGGTGCCGGCATCCCATGGGACACCGAACTGGCCCACGACGGTGCCGTATGCCTGTTCACGCAGGCCGCCCAGTACTACGCGGACCTGCCAGGCGATCCGCCCGCACCGGACTGGCCGGCATATGACGGGCACACGGTGTGGACGGTCTTCGGGATCTCGACGCACGCGTGCCGCATCCGGCGTCTGGTGGGGGTCCGCGAAGTGGAGGCCATGCCGGAGTTCGCCTACTGGGTGGTCCATCCTCGCTTGGGCCAGGCCGTCCGCCCGACCATCGACGTCGACACCATCCCGTGGCAGGCGACGATCTGCTCGGCGGACGCGGACCTCTCGGGGGTCGAAAGCCGGCTACGCAGCACGATCTCCTGGAACCCCCAGGTCGGACTGGGCGCCCGGCTCGCCGAGGACATCAGGGCCCTCGTCGCCTGGGTGGTCCGGCATGCCAGACTCCTGCCTGCATTGACGTCGGGTCGACCCGGCCGCCTGCGCGCGAACGGCCGGCAGAAGGTGAGGGCCTAGATGTCCGTGTCGAAGTCCGTGATCGAGAAGGTGGGTTTCTCCGGTCCCATGACTGCGCTGGTCACGCGGTCGGGTGCCCTCGAACCCATCCGGCGACGCTTCGTGGGACGCGATCTGAGCGATGCGCTAGGTATGGCGCAGGCACTGCTGGACGCCGGCGTCGGCGTCTCCCTGCATGTGCGTGACACTCCGGTGGGCGCTCAGAACCCCGCTGAGGAACAGGTTCAGAAGTACCTCCAGGTGGTCGACGTCATCGCCGGCCGGGCGCTGCCCGACACCGAGATCTCCGTCAAACTCGAGCAACTCGGCCTGCACAGCGACGGACGGGAGGCGGCGACCACTCGCCTGATCCACCTGGCCACTTCAGCGGCCGCTCGGGGGATACCGATGACCCTGGACATGGAGGCCGTCGACGAGGTGGAGGTGACCCTGGCTGCGTGGCACGTCGCTCATGCGCAGGTCTCGGATCTTGGTATCGCGATCCAGGCCTACCTGCCTCGTTCGGAGCAGGACTGCCGCGAGCTCGCCGCGATGGGTGCCCGGGTGAGGTTGTGCAAGGGCGGCTACGCCCATGTTCCCGGTGCCACCTACGCGAGCCGGCACGAGATCGACCTGGCCTTCGTCCGGTGTGCCCGGGAACTGTTTGCAGGTGCGTATCCGATGTTCGCAACACATGACGATCGGCTCACTCGGATCGTGGGATACCTGGCCATGGCCGCCGACCGCGACGTGGGCCAGTGGGAGTACCAGGTGCTGACAGGGGTACGTCCTGACCTCATGTCAGCACTGGTCGCTGACGGGCATCACGTGCGGGCGTATGTCGCGTTCGGCAAGGACTGGTACTCGTGGTTCATCGGGCGACTCGCCTCGAAACCGTCCAACGTGTTCCTGCTGGGTCGCGCCCTGTCGGCGCACGGCCGCCCGGAAGAGCCGGCGTGAGGCACAGACGCGAACACCGCCATCTGTTCGGCCGCGCCGGATGGAATCTGGTCGACCAGGCCCTCTCGGCCATGACCAACTTCGTGATGGCGTTCGTCATCGCACGCAACGTCTCGGCGGAGGAGTTCGGCCAGTTCTCTGTGGCCTTCCTCGTGTTCACTCTGGTGATCGGCGTCCAGCGTGCCCTGGTGGGCAGTCCCCTGAGCATCAACCACAGCGCTCTTGTGGGGGAGAGTCGCCGGCACGCTGCCTCGGACTCCTTCGGTGCCGTGCTGTGGCTGACGTTGCCGATCTCCGTCGGCCTGCTCGTCACCGCGCTGCTCACCGCGGGCAACGCGCGCGAGACCTGGTTCGTCCTGGCCATGTTCATGCCGTTGCTCATCGGCCAGGACGTGTGCCGCATGGCGTTCATCGCCTGGGGGCAGCCGCAGTTGGCGACCCTGAACGACGCGGTCTGGACCGTCATCCAGTTCGCGCTCATGGCGGCCGTGATCGCGTCCGGAAACGTGTCGGCAGCCATGATGGTTCTGGCCTGGGGGGTCGCCGCAGGAGTGGCCGCCGCCCTGGGAATGGTGCAACTGCGCGCCCTGCCGGATCTGCGCGGAGGGCTGAGATGGTTGCGGGACAACGTCGGAGTGTCCGGCTATCTGCTGGCGGAGTACCTACTCGGAGTGGGCACGTTCCAGGGCGGCATCCTGATCTTCGGGACCTTCTTGGGTGTGACCGATGTCGGATCCCTGCGGGCTGCGGAGGTCCTCACGGGCCCGTTGGGCATCCTCGCGCAGGCGGTCTTCGCGTTCGGCGTCCCCGAGATCTCGCGCCGCCGGCTGCCGTCGCGGCCGATGTGGCTGGCCACGGTGGCCAGCGGGATCCTCGTGGCGATTGCGGTGGTCTACACCATTGGACTGATGCTCATCCCGGACGCGTGGGGCGAGGCGCTGCTGGGGGACACCTGGGCGGGTGCCCAGGCCGTGCTGCTGCCCATCGCTCTGACGTCAGTGGTGTCCTGCGGGAAACTCGGCCCTTCCATCATCGTCTACGGACTCGGACACGCCTCCAGGACCTTCCGGCTCAATGTGGTGCTCGCCAGCAGCGCTGCGGCCTTCATGCTGGCCGGGGCCCTGCTCGGTGGGGTCGAGGGGCTGGCGTGGGGCATGTGCGCGTCCCAGGTCCTCGTGCTTCCGCTGTGGTTCCGGCAGGCTCACCGCAGCGTGCACCTCGAGCAGACCGAGGGTGCCTCAGCCGCGCAATGACCTGCCCGCATCCACCAGTGCCCGGCCGATCGTCCGCCCGGTCTTGAGGGCCCCGAATCGCCACCCGGTGACCCGGGCCGCGGCGCGGATCGCGCCCAGCGATCGCCGTGCCTCCAGGGCCGCCGCGCGGGGGCTGTCGGCAGGCCCGGCCAACACTCGGACATCGAGCACGGTGCCGGTGGCCAGCGGCCGGAAGGCCGGAGGCGGGCCCAGGCCGAGGCAGTGCAGATAAGCGGCGATGAAGTCGACGCCAGCGGTCTGCAGTTGCAGCCAGCCACCGAAGACCCGCGGATTGAAATCGACCATCCCGATGCGCCCGTGCTCGTCCTGTACGTAGTCGATGCAGAACACGCCGGTGTACCCGAGGGCCGCGATCAACGCGGCGAGTTCGCTGGCCACGTCAGGGCGGTCGAGGATCCGCAGAAGGACCGGTGGGCCGAACGGGTCGTCGGGCTCGGGCGTCGCCTCGTAGATCGCGTGGACCAGCAGTCGACCGTTCTTGGCGACGCCGGCGGCGTTGAGGACCGGACCTGTGAAGACCTCCTGGAAGAAGACACCGCCGTTGTCCCGCTGGCCCATCCGGGCTGCACTTCGCTGGAGTTCCTCGCGGGAGTGCACGACCTCGACGTCCTGGCCGCCGGCACTGATCCGGCCTTTGACGACGACGGGGAGGACGTCGTCGCGCTGTTGCTCCCAGCTGGCCGGGACGCGGAGCCCCTCGGCGAGGGCCAACTCGGTCATTCGCCACTTGTCGTACAGGGTCTGCTGACCGACCTCCTCCGGAACCCGACGCAGGAGTTCCTTGGCCGGGGTGCCTGCGGGCAGGTGCACGTCGAGTTCCCGCAACGTGGTCTCCGGGCCTTGCACGTCGACCGTCGGGGCAGTGAGTGCAGCGAGGACGTCGGCATCGTCGACCAATGAGCCAGTCACCTCGATGGGCGCCTGCCCGAACTGCCAGCGGTCGAGCCACCGGCGCACAGGGGCGGCACGGCGGTGTGCCCGGACGACGCGTATGACCGGCAGGCCATGGGTGCGCAGGGCCGATCCCCATTCCACCAAGCCGTCCCAGGAGTCCAGGTCCAGCATCAGGATGCGGGCACGAGGCTGGCTCATGTCAGGCCTGCACCCGCACGTGGGCGCGCACGGAAGCCCGGACGGCCTCGATGGCGGAGATGGTCATCTGCGGGGCGGTGTCCGGCAGTTGGTGGGTGGCGCCCTCGGCCACCCAGTGCAGGCAGTTCGCGCAGCCGGCCACCTGTGCGGCCTGTGCATCCCGCCACACCTGGAACCCGCTGTCCGTCAGCCAGGACGGGGCGACACCGGCGCTGACGAGGATCAAAGGCATTCCGACCAGGGGTCGGCCGGCTGCGGCGGATTCGCTGCTGCGGGCGAGGTCGGCGTAGGTGCGGGGGGTGGCCTCGTCGAGCGCGGCGCCGAACTCCGGCCACGCCTGCTGGAAGCCCAGGGGCACCGGGTCCAGCAGCACCATCCCCGCTGTCTGTCGCGGGTACCGCGAGGCGAAGGACTGAGCGATCATGCCGCCGTAGGAGTGCCCCACGACCTCGAACGGCCCGCGTTCACCGGCGACGCGAAGGAGGTCTCGCAATTCGTCGGCGTGCATCCCGGAGTCGACGTTTACGTCGCCCTGGCGCCCGGGACTCTGGCCGAGTCCCGGCCGGTCGTAGCGGCAGACCCGGCCGGCCTGCCGCAGATCGCCTATCACGTTGTCCCAGTCCTGCGCCGTACCCCAGGCACCGGGAACCAGCACCACGGTGGGCCCGCCCTGCCCGGCGCAGTCGAGGTACTGCTGCTGGTTGCCGCCGGTGAGGACCGACAGGACCTGGGCCGTGCTCGTTGCAGGTGTTGTGGGCGGCTTCGGTGGGTACACCCGGACGCGGGTGGTCAGCCGCCGGGAACCGATCCGAGCGATGAGGGCCTTGCGCCCGGTGCGGTTCCACGTCCAGGTCAAGGTCGTCGTGCCGTTCAGGTCCGTGCGTCCGCGCGCGAGTAGGCGGCCACCGGCCTTGGCGCGGATCCTGACGGCCACGCTGTCCGGTCCGGTGACGCGCACCCTGACGGGCAGTCCCCGGTACTGCTTCGCCAGTGATCGCACCGACACCGCTGGGGTCCTGCTCGCGACGTTCGCCGGGCTGCTGGCCGCTGCTGCAGGGCTGCTGTCAGCCACGGTCGCCGGAGAGGCCGCACAGCCCGAAGCCGTCGTCAGCACCAGGGCAGCGGCCATGGCGATGCGGGTGACGCGTGGCCGCAGAGAAGTGATCATGACCGCCCCATCGTACGATCCGGCTGCACAGGACCTCGTTCCACTAGTGTGAGCGCTGTGGAACAGGGGACGGATCATGCCCCCTGATCTGCGGGGCCAGTGCTGGATCTTCGTCGAGGATTCCGAGTTCCTGCCCCCGCACGGGGGCGGCGAGCGGGAGCATCTGGCGATGCTGCGGGCCGCGCGGGACGCCGGGGTCCTGGGGGCGGTCGTGTTGCCCGTTTCCGGGCCGATCGACCGGGAGTCCTACCAGTCCGAATTCGGTGGTGCCCCGCTCATCACCGTCGACCGGCGTGAGAACCCCCTGCTGTTGCTACATCCCCGCCGCCCCTACACCGTGGCCTCCCGCCCACCCGGTCCGGCGCTGGTCGCGCGCGTACGGGCGGTGGCCCCGGCGGCCACCGGCATCATCATCACTTCGTACAAGTCATGGGCCATCGGAGCGGTGCTGGCGCGGGGCCTGCGGCTGCCCGCAGTCCTGCGGATGCACAACCGGGAAGGGGCCTACCACCGCAGCCTGGCGCAGGGTACCCACGGGCCGCGGGGGCTGGCACTGCGCTGGGAGGCCGCGCGGATCGAGCGCGATGAGCGCCGTCTCAGCCGCGCCCCCTGGCTGGCTGGCGTGGCGGACATCTCCGCGGCCGACGCCTCCTGGCGGGCGGCTCTGGGCCCGGTCCCGGTGCGCCACGTGCCCCCGTTCGCCGGCCCGGACCTGCCGCCGATACGGCGCGAGCCCGCGGTGCCGCCAACCGTACTGTTCCTCGGGGCGCTGGACGTCGCCACGAACGTGGATGCCGTGCGATGGCTGGTGACGCAGGTGTGGCCCCGCGTGCACGCAGCCAGACCCGACGCGACCGTGCAGATCGTGGGCCGTGCCCCCACTGAGCAGGTGCGCCGATGGGTCGAGCAGACAGCTGCGGCAGAACTGCATGCCGATGTGGCGAGCGTCGAGCCGTATCTGGCTGCCGCCGGTGTCGCGGTGAACCCGGCGGTGAGCGGATCCGGGGTCAACATCAAACTCGTGGAGTACCTGGTAGCCGGGGTGCCGGTGGTGACCACCTCGCACGCCACGGCGGGCTTGGGCCCGATCGATGGGGTGGCCGTCGCGGATGATGCGTCGGACTTCGCCGATGCGGTGCTGGATCTACTGGGCCACCCGGACGAAGCGGCGGAGATGGCCCGGCGGGCTGCCGCGTCGATCCGCCGGCAGTTGGACCCCACGGCCGGGCTGGCCAGTGTGGCGTCGCTACTCGGTCATTGACGCTGGCTGCCCAGGGCAGCCTCGCGCCCTGCCAGGCCTTCAAGGAATCCCAGGCCCCACGACAGGTGCATGGTCGCCAGCGCCGCCGGGAATGCCGCGACGCTCGCGTCAGCCCGGTGAGCCGTTGCACGGGTCCTGACGGTGGCGTAGGCCAGCACCGCCGCATAGGGCGCGGTGAGGCTCAGCGCGACCCGAGGTCGGCCGATGAGTGCCGCGACCCCCGCCAGGCCCAGGTCCGCCACCAGCGCCGGGGGTGCCAGGTGGCGCAGGCGGACCGCCGACGGGCCGTTCTTGCGGACCATGGCCCCCTTGCCGCGGCCGTACCTGCGGTACTGATGTGCGAGGTCGGGCAACGTCTCGCGCACCTGCCAGTGGATCTCCATGGCCGGTTCGTAGAGGATCTCGAACCCCTGGTCCAGGATCCGGAAATCGAAGTCAACGTCCTCGTTGGCCGGCAGGTTCTCGTCCCAGCCGCCGACCGCACGCGCTACGTCTGTGCGGTAGACGCCGAATGAGGCGTGGTCGGTGCGCTGCGCCTGCATGGCGTAGTGGTTGATCGAGTCACCCACGCCGAAGGGGCTGGACAGGGCCAGGCCGATGGTGCGGCCGACCGGCGTCGAGGCCTCCGTGAGCCGGCGCCCACCCACGGCGGCGAGGTCCGCGTCGGCAACCAGGTGCCCCAGCGCCAGTGCGATGTACTCGGGGTTCACCCGGGCGTGGGCGTCCACGCGTGCCACGTACTCACCGCGCGCTGCCTGCAGTCCCACGTTGAGCCCGCACGGGATGCTGATTCCGGGGTTGTCGAGCAGTCGGACTCGCGGATCCGCGATGGCCTCGACGATGGCACGTGTGTCGTCGCTGGAGCGCCCGTCCATGACCAGGACTTCGAGGTCCTGGTGCGTCTGTTGCAGCACCGATGCCACAGCACCGGCGACGGAGCCGGCTTCGTCGCGTACCGGCATGAGCACGGATACCAGAGGGCTCACGGTGCCACCTCCCGTGGGGAACGCTCACTTCGCGTGAACGGCGCGGATTCCAGGGGTCTTCGCAGGCGAGGTGCCCACCAGGTGACGAACAGCAGCGTCTGTATGACGAGCACGAACGTGGTGGTTCCCGGCTGCAGGACCCACGCCGAGGTGAACAACGTGATGGCCAGAGCGCGACTCGGCGCCCCGGAAGTAGCAGAAGGCGAGGAAGACGCACAGCGCCAGACCGGCGATGACGCCGTAGTCGAAGAAGACCTTGATCGGGGAGGGCACCATCAACCCCGCGCGGTTGGTCGCCTCGATGAGTTGCTGCGACGATCCAGCGCCGTTGCCGAACAGCACCGGCCAGACGGTCTCCGACCAGATCGGCCACAAGAACCGGTACGGCTCGATGGCGCGCAGGCTGGTCGAGCTGCCGGCCATGGCGGCCTCGGTGGCGCGGGAGGCCAATTCCTGTCCGGCGGGTGTCTGCACTGCCAGGATCAAGGTGATCACCCCGGCGGCGACGTACCGCCACAAGTGCCGGCGCAGGGGCATGAGCAGCATCACGATCAGGGCCACCGCCACGACGAACACCCCGGAGCCCGAGACCGTGCAGATGATGCCGACCGCCAGTAGGACCAGGTACAGCGGATTCGCCCGCAGAAGCACGGCCAGCACCGTCGCGATCCCCAACTGCAGCGAGATGATCGAAGGCTCCAGTCCGATCCAGGCGTTGGAACGGTAGATGTGCGAGCCGAACTCGATCGGGTAGGTGATGACGTAGCCCTGGACCAGCAGGGTCTTCGGCACGACCGCGAGCGGGTCCATGTAGGGGACGCCCGCCATCTGCACCAGGCGCATCACGATCGCTACTACGGCAAGGCCGATGCCCCAGCGCAGGCAGCCCTCGAAGGCGCGCTGCAGGGTGGGCCGGTCCCGATGGGTGAGGTGCAGGGTCGCCGGCGCCCAGACCGTCATGAACAAACCCCATGACGTCAGGCTGATCAGGGGCGAGGTGACGAACAGCGCCTGCGGCAGGGCCACCGCGGCGGTCAGCCCGGCGGCGAGCAGGTACAGGTTCAGGCGCATGCGGTCGAAGGCCAGCAAACCGGTGTGCAGGCCGTACCCGGCGGCGGCGAACACGACCACGACCAGGATCGGCACGATGCCCCCCGGGAGGGAGAACCGCTGCAGCAGGATACTCGCGGCGAACAGGCCCACGATCCAGCGGACCGTCGGTCGGTGGGCGCCCACAGCGATGGGTGGGGCAGCCGTCAGCGCGGCCATCAGGCCTGCAGCACGGCGATCCGGTCGGCGTGCCCAAGTTGTGCCAACTGGTCCGTGGCACGCTGGATCTGCGTGCCACGGGCGATGGCGACCAGGGCCAAATAGTCGTCTTGACCCGCCAGGTACAACGACACCTCATCGGTGAGCGGGGCGCAGACCACGACGGCGGCGGTGCCGACCCGATCCGGCAACTGCCGTCGCTGGGCCCGCGAGAGAACCTCGGCAGCCCGTCCTGCGCCCACCTCCCAGCGTTGGTCGCCGACGCTGTGCAAGTCCTCGTCGCCCGGGACCACGACGATCAGCGCGGTGCTGGTCCCGTTGACGACCATCCCCGCGGCGGTGCGGCGGGCCAGCGCTTCCCGGGCGGGCTCGTCGTCACCGAGGACGAGCACCACCTTTCGCCCCGAGGTGAGCACCAGGCCTGCTGACCGGTCGGCAGGCTCAGCAGGGGCATCGCTGATGGTGGCGGCGTACTCGAGGTCGTCCAGGGTTCTGATCGGGCGGCGCCGGTTCCAGGCCTGGGACAGCGCGACCAGGGTGGTCAGCAGCGCGCCGTCGGCAGCGCCAAGGATGATGCCCACCGGCCGGCTCACCCCGGTGCGGTAGGCGCTGAGCGCGGGAGAGGCGATCGAGAGCGTCACGGTGTCCTGGATCGCCTGACCCTGGGCCGTCCCCACCACTGAGCCGATGCTGGCCTGGCGCGCGGACTCAGCCCGGGCCTCCTCGAGGGTGCCCTTGGCCAACAGATCTGCGCCCGCGGTACGGACCTGCGTGGCTCGCTCGTCGCTGCGGGTCCGGTAGTCGGTGATCGCCATGTTGACCACCTCGGTCGCGGCCTTGACCGCCGCATCCGAGGAATCCGAGACGGCCGTGAGGTCGATGAGGTTGGTGCCGGCCTGCACGTCCGCGGAGACCGAGTCCGCCAACTGTGCGTACGGCACCCCCAGTGTTGTTGCCGCCTGGGTCAGGATCGCCGGCGATTCGATGGTGGAGGCTGCCGATTCCACCAAGGTCGAGGTCTGGGAGGCGTCGGATCCGGTCGCGACCTCCACGACCACGGTCGCCCCGTACGTGGGGTTGATGGTCGCCAGTGCGAAGCCGGCAATGGCACCCAGGAGCGTGCCGACGGCGATCAGCACGAGGTTGCGCCGCATCAGGCCGAACAGGGTGTGGGCGCTCAGCCCGCCTCGATCCGCCATGGCCATCCCATCTCCGCTGTGGCGCCTTCCCCAGTCGCGTGATCACCATAGCGTCTGCTTCAGCGGCCAGGGGCCGGATGAGGCCCGCCCCGAAAGGGGGAGCGGTATGGAAGCCGGCTCAAGTTGAGGGCCCCCGCGCGCCGATGTGACGGATATGAGCACCACGTCTGGCGGTAGCGCAGTTCGTATCGGGGCGGCCACCCTGGGCCTGCTGATCGGGGTGGCCCTGGCGCCGGCACCGGCGCTGGCCGGGTCAGGCTCGCAGCCGTGGCGTCCGCAGGTGCTCACCGCCAGCACGGGTGACGCGGTCCACATGTCCTACCAGGTCCGGACCGCTCGCGCCGCCCGGGTGTCCGTGCAGATGCGCACCACCGGGGGCTGGGTGGGCAAGCAGAGCCTGAAAGCGGGCAAGGGCGATCGGATCAACGTGGATCTTCCGGCCAAGCAAACCCCCCGTAAGTGGCGGCTCGCGGTGCGGGATGCCCGGGGCCAGGTGCTGAGGAAGACCGCCCCGGTCACCGTCGCACCCGCAGCGACCGACCAGATGCTGAGCATGGGGCGGAGCAAGGTCCGCAAGCCGCCCGCGCCGAAGCCGCCCCACGCCCACCCCCCACCCCACCCCACCCCACCCACACCCCCCCACCCCACCCCCCCACCCCCCACCCCACCGCGCCACCGTCGAACGGGGATTGGCTGTCCGGTGCCGCAGGTGATGGCGCGACCAACGGGTCCTTCGCATCGTGGCGTGGCACCGCGGTCGAGATCGGTGGTACCTGGAACGACTCCTTCGAGGCCCAGACCGAGCAGTGGACGCTGCAGCAGGGGCTTGAGTGGGGCTCCTGGAAGGGCAGCATGGACGTCGCCATGGGCGCCATCTACGCAGATCGCGGAGAGACGTGGGCAGCAGCGGCGTCTGGTGCCTACGACGCCCGCTGGACCCAAGCCCTGAAGAAGTTGAACACGCTGTGGACCGGGCGCACGGGCACTCTGTACCTGCGTTTCGCCCACGAGTTCAACGGCGACTGGGTGCCCTGGAAGGTGACCGGGTCGCAGGCTGACAACTTCGTTGCCGCCTGGAAGCGCTTCCGTGGCCTGCAGAAGTCGTACCTGCCGTCGGCCAAACTGGTCTTCTGCCCCAATGACGGGACCTCCAGCAGCCTGAAGCTGGACTGGCGCAATGCCTTCCCCGGGGCTGCTCACGTCGATGTCATGAGTGTCGACACCTACAACCAGTGGCCGTTCGCCAGCACGCAGGCGCAGTTCGACTCCAAGATCCTGCTGACCGACGCCTACGGCGCGCCGGTCGGCATCGAGCGCCACCGTCAGTTCGCCCAGGCCAACGGGTTGCCACTGGCGATCTCCGAGTGGAGCTCCAACTCGACCATGGGCGACTCAGCGGTCTTCGTGCAGCAGTTCCACCAATGGGTTGAGAAGAACGCAGGCGATGGTGCTGGGCAGGTTCCGTATGAGATCCTGTTCAATGTGGGCTCGTTCAACAATGGGGTCTTTCAGATGTACCCCTCGACGGACATGCCCACAGCAGCAGCCGCCTATGTCCAAGCATTCTGAACTCACCGGTGACCCCCCTCCGGGCGTAGAGACGCCCCTGAGGGGGGCTTCTGTGCTGCCGGTGCAGCGAGCCCGTCGCAGTCAGGCGCTTGCGGTCGGACTGCTGTCAGGGGTCTGCGCACTGGCGATGGTCGCCTGCAGCTCCGCTCAGCCGGGCACCGCTGTGAGTCCCTCGCTGGACCAGTCCTCGACGCTGGCCACGGGCTTGGACAGTGCGAGGATCGGGGGCAAGAAGAAGTGGGTCTCCGGGGCCGCCGGCGAAGGGGTCAGTGACGGAGCGCTCGCGAAATGGCGCGGCCGCAAGGTGGGCATCGCAGCCACATGGAACGAGGACTTCGACTCCCAGGACCAGTACTGGACCCTGCAGCCGGGTGCCGAGTACGGCTCGTGGCGTGGTGACCTGGACATTGCGGTCGGGTCCATCTACCAGGAGCGGGGCGAGACCTGGGCGAACGCGGCCAAGGGTGACTACGACGCCCGCTGGGCAGCTTCCCTGCAGGCGCTGAAGACCGCGTGGACGGGCCGGCCGGGCACGCTGTACATCCGATTCGCCCACGAGTTCAACGGGAACTGGTTCGAATGGCAGGTACATCGCTCGGAGATTCGCGACTTCGTACGGTCGTGGCGCCGGTACCGCGCCCTGCAGAAATCCATCCTGCCTTCGGCCAAGTTGGTCTTCTGCCCCAACGACGGTACCGTGCGGGTGGACGGGTACGACTGGCGCAAAGCCTTCCCGGGTAAGAAGCACGTCGACCTGATGAGCGTGGACTCCTTCAACCAGTGGCCCTTCGCCAAGACCAAGGCCGAGTTCCAGGCCAAGATCATGGGCAAGGACGTCTTCGGGGCGCCATTGGGTATCGAGCAGCACCGGCGCTACGCGAAGTCCGTGGGCAAGCCGTTCGCCGTTTCCGAATGGAGTTCCAACGCCTCCTTCGGGGATTCGCCGGTGTACGTGCGCCAGTTCTACAAGTGGGTGGCGGCCAATGCCGGGCGGGGACCGGGGAAGGTCCGGTACGAGATCCTCTTCAATGTGCGCGACGACGCCTACGGCGTGTTCCAGATGTACTCGGCGACGCAGATGCCCAAGGCTGCGAAGGCCTACCGCAAGTTCTTCTGAGCGCTAGGCTGACGGTCATGTCATCGGCGCCCATCACGGCGGTGATCCTCAACTACAACTACGCGAGATTCGTCGCAGAGGCGATCCGTGCCTGCCTGGAGCAGTCGGTGCCGTTCGAGCAGGTGATCGTGGTCAACGACGGTTCCACGGACGATTCCATGGACGTCATCGGGTCGTTCGACGGCATTGAGGTCCTCGACATCGACAACCGGGGCCAGACCGGCGCGTCGCGTGCTGGACTGGCGCACGCGGCAGCGCCGTACGTGTACTTCCTAGATGCCGACGACTACCCCGAACCGCAGATGGCCGAGGTGGTCGCCGGCTTATGCGACGGTGCCACGGTGAAGATCCAGTTCCAGATGCGTGGTGTCGACGAGTCCGGCCATGAACTGCGTTCGGTCTTCCCGACCTTCCCGCACGGCTACACGAGCGATCAGATGCGACAGGACAACCAGCGCCGCGGGTTCCACGTCTGCCCGCCGAGTTCGGGCAACGTCTACCTGCGATCGGTACTGGAGGGACTCGACCTGTCGATCCTCGACCAGTACGACGCGCTGGACGGGACCGTGGCACTGGTCATGCCCGAGCTCGGGCCGGTTGCCAGCGTCGGCGAGCCGTTGGCCTGTTACCGAGTCCACGGCGGTGGCACCAGTCAGTACGCGGTCCCTACCGCAGAGATCATGCAGCGGGACCTCCTGCGTCACCGCCGGCGCTGGTCGGAGGCTCTGCGCCTCGTCCCCGGGCTTTCGGCCCCGCCGACGGACTCCACCGAGTACGAGTGGGAGTTGCACTTCCTCGCAGAGGCACTGGGTGACCAGCGGCCGCGGGCCGCCACGACGCGGACGTACGCCGCACATCTGCTGGCCTCGCGGGACAGCCCGCGGCGCAAGGCGCTGCTCCTGGCCTGGGTGGTGGGAGTCTGGTTGGCTCCCCGCGCGCGGCGACGCACAATGGTGGCTGCCCGGCGCAGTTCGGCCAATCGGTCCGGTCGGCTCAACGACTTCTTGGATGCCGCGCTTGGTAGGTCCCGGCGGGGGCAATGACCTGCTGCTGGAACCCGCAACCAAGCGGACACGTCATACTGATGAGACTAGAGTTTGATTCCTCGGACGCACATCCAGGGGGCCGTGTCCGCAGTCACTCAAGTCGGAGCGGCGATGAGCCGATGCCAGGGTCATGACGTGGCCTGAATCCGGTGGTCCACCCAGTCCGAACTATGCATACGTGAGGCGGTGAGCAGGATGGGCGCAGCGACAGTGGGTATCCGCGAACTGCAGCGTCATCACCTGACCGCGCGCCGCCAGACCCTTGCGTTGATCGGTGTCGATGCCTTCGCGCTGGTCGTGATCACGGCGTTGTGGGCCGGCGCGGGCGTCGTCGAGGCGGCTGGCCTGTCCTTCGTCATCCTGTTCCGCTGGCGGCTCGGTTTGTACCGGGCGCGTTTCTCGCTGAGTTGCCTGGACGAACTCCCGCGTGCGGTTGAGGCGGGTCTCGCCGCGGCGGGGCTGTTCGCTGTCATGGGCATGGTCAGTTGGCTCGACCTGAGCATGACGGATGTGGCCTGGGTGGCTCTCACCGGTGTGCTGCTGGGGCTGCTGCGGGCACCGCTGTATCTGCTCTTACGAAAGCTGCGTCGCAACGATGTGGCCAGGGAGCGCATGCTTCTGGTCGGTGGTGGTCTAGTCGCCGACGCCATCGCGGAGATGGCCGAGGACAACCCCGACTATGGTCTCGACCTGGCCAGCCGGGTGCCGGACCTGCTCGACGTCGATCTTCCGCGCGCGGCGGCCGAGGCTGACGCGGGCACGGTGCTGGTGGCGTTCTCCCGGGCGTCCGAGGCCCGCGAGGTGTTCGAGATCCGGCGAGGCCTGGCCGCGGGCCTGACCGTCATGGCTGTGCCGAGGTATTTCGACCTCATCGGGGCCGACCGTGCCGACGACGAACTCTTCGGGGTGCCCGTCCTGCGCCTGGGTGCGGAGCAACCGACGTTCGGCCTGGTGGCCAAGCGGGGGATGGACATCGTGCTCGCGGCCCTGGCCCTTGTCGTGCTGAGCCCGGTCCTGCTCGTGGCGGGGTTCTTGGTCAAACGGGAGACCGGCGGCGGCCTACTGTTCCGCCAGACCCGCATCGGCAAGGGGGGGAAGGCCTTCGACCTGCTGAAGTTGCAGACGATGAAGCCAGTCGCCGAGAATCTGTCGGACACCACGTGGAGCGTCACCCCCGACAGTGAACGACTCGGCCGGGTGGGCGCCTTCCTGCGCAAGTCGTCGATCGATGAGTTGCCGCAGTTGTGGAACATCCTGCGTGGCGACATGTCGTTCGTGGGCCCGCGACCGGAGCGGCCGTTCTTCGTGGCGCAGTTCCGGGAGCAATACCCGCACTACGACGACCGGCTGCGCATGCCCGCAGGCCTGACTGGACTGGCGCAGATCCATGACCTGCGGGGCGACACATCCATCGACGACCGTGCGCGCTTCGACAACCGGTACGAGGACCACTGGAGCCTATGGTCGGATATCAAGATCATCTTGAAGACCGTGCCCAAGGTTTTCAAGGGCGCCGGCGGCTGAGGGGGCGCGCCCGCTGCAGAGGCGGCGGGCGCGAGGCCGCCACGGCGGCGACCGGGTGCTTCCGGCGGTTGTTGTGATGAAAGTACGGGGCCCGGGGGCCGGTGTGTGACCACGGTGCGGGGTGCCGGGCGGTCGGTCGCGCGCCGACGTCGCAAACCGGCAGGCCGGGCCGCCACACCCTCGCCACAACCGCTGAGCGCCGCCAGCGCCGCCCGGCGGACTCACCCACCCGCTACACTGGGGCCTACGGCTACTGATCGGACGCTCGGTAGACCGCTGTGTTGTTGCGTCCGCGTAGGAATCGGGACATACCCAATGGACACTGCCACCAAGCAGAAGATCATCAGTGACTACGGCACGGCTGACGGCGACACCGGCAGCCCCGAGGTGCAGGTCGCTCTGCTGAGCCACCGCATCGCCCACCTCACTGAGCACCTCAAGGAGCACAAGCACGACCACCACAGCCGCCGCGGACTGCTGCTGCTCGTGGGCCGGCGTCGCCGCCTGCTCGACTACTTGGCCCGCACGGACATCGAGCGCTACCGTTCGCTGATCGCGCGGCTGGGTATTCGCCGATAGCCCTGCGACGCCGCCGGGTGGCACCCGCTGCTCGGCGGCGTCACTGCACCAAACCCTGGGTCGCCTCGTACGCCTCGGTCCTCGGTGGTGACGGCCCGCGATGCGGACCGTCTCGATCGAAGACCGGCGCGGGTGGCCCCCTGACAAGAAGGAGCACCCGTGGAGGGTTCCACCATCCACTCCGCCGAGATCGTCCTGGACAACGGGCCGTTCGGCACCCGCACCATCCGTTTCGAGACCGGCCGGCTCGCCCGGCAGGCTGCTGGCTCGGCCGTGGCCTACCTCGACGGCGACACCATGTTGCTGTCGGCGACGACCGCCGGCAAGCACCCGAAAGAGCAGTTCGACTTCTTCCCCCTGACGGTGGACGTCGAGGAGCGGATGTACGCCCTCGGCCGGATCCCCGGTTCGTTCTTCCGCCGTGAGGGCCGGCCCAGCGAGGACGCCATCCTCACCTGCCGGCTGATCGACCGCCCGCTGCGCCCGACCTTCAAGAAGGGCCTGCGCAACGAGGTCCAGGTCGTCATCACGGTCCAGTCCCTGAACCCGAACAACCCCTACGACGTGCTGGCCATCAACGCGGCGTCGCTGTCCACGCAACTGTCCGGGCTGCCGTTCAACGGCCCGATCGGCGCGGTCCGGGTGGCCCTGATCGGCGAGCGCTGGGTGGCGTTCCCCAGCCACGCACAGATCGAGGAGGCCGTGTTCGACATGGTCGTGGCCGGCCGTGTGGTCGGTGACGACGTCGCGATCATGATGGTCGAGGCCGAGGCGACCGAGGACGTCGTGGAACTCGTCCGGGGCGGCGCTCCGGCGCCCACGGAGACCGTCGTCGCCGAGGGACTCGAGGCCGCCAAGCCGTTCATTCAGCAGTTGTGCGAGGCGCAGTCCGACCTCACCGGGCGTGCCGGCAAGGAGACCCGGGAGTTCCCGGTGTTCCTCGACTATCAGGACGACGCGTACGCCGCTGTCGAGTCCGCGGTGAGTGAGAAACTGGCACAGGCGTTGACGATCGCGGACAAGCAGGAGCGGGAGAGCGCCCTGGACGCGATCAAGGACGAGATCGCCGAGCAGCTGGCCGAGCAGTTCGAAGGTCGCGAGAAGGAGATCTCTGCCGCTCTGCGCGCGGTCACCAAGAAGCAGGTCCGGCAGCGGATCCTGCGCGACAAGGTGCGCATCGACGGCCGCGGCCTCACCGACATCCGGGCACTGTCCGCGGAGGTCGACGTGATCCCGCGGGCGCACGGTTCGGCACTGTTCGAGCGCGGCGAGACCCAGATCCTGGGCGTGACCACGCTGAACATGCTGCGCATGGAGCAGCAGCTCGACACGCTGAACCCGATGACCCGCAAGCGCTACATGCACAACTACAACTTCCCGCCCTTCTCCACCGGTGAGACCGGTCGGGTGGGAAGCCCGAAGCGCCGCGAGATCGGCCATGGGGCACTGGCGGAGCGGGCGCTGGTCCCGGTGCTGCCGAGCCGCGAGGACTTCCCCTACGCGATCCGGCAGGTGTCCGAGGCCCTCGGGTCCAACGGCTCCACCTCCATGGGGTCGGTCTGCGCGTCCACCCTGTCGCTGCTCAACGCCGGTGTGCCGCTGAAGGCGCCGGTCGCGGGTATCGCCATGGGCCTGGTCTCCGACGAGGTCGACGGCCAGATGCAGTACGTGGCGCTGACCGACATCCTCGGTGCGGAGGACGCCTACGGTGACATGGACTTCAAGGTCGCCGGCACCAGCGAGTTCGTCACGGCGCTGCAGCTCGACACCAAGCTCGACGGGATCCCCGCCAGCGTGCTCGCCGGCGCGCTGGAGCAGGCGCGTGACGCCCGCATGACGATCCTCGACGTGATGGGCGAGGCCATCGACGGGCCGGACGAGATGAACCCGCTGGCCCCGCGCGTGATCTCGCTGACCGTTCCGGTCGACAAGATCGGTGCGGTCATCGGCCCGAAGGGGCAGATCATCAACCAGATCCAGGACGACACCGGTGCCGACATCACCATCGAGGACGACGGCACGATCTATATCGGCGCCTCAAACGGTGAGGCCGCCGAAGAGGCGCGGACGATGATCAACGCGATCGCGAACCCGCAGATGCCCGAGATCGGCGAGCGGTACCTGGGCACGGTGGTGAAGACGACGAACTTCGGTGCGTTCATCTCACTGCTGCCGGGCAAGGACGGCCTGCTGCACATCACCGAGGTCAAGAAGCTCGTCGGCGGCAAGCGCATCGACAGCGTCGACGACGTGGTGAAGGTCGGCGACAAGATCCGCGTGCAGATCAAGGACATCGACGACCGTGGCAAGTTGAGCCTGGCGCCGGTGCTCGAAGAGGCCGAAGCGGACTCCGCCGAGCAGTGAGTCCGCGCTCCCAGGTGGTCCTGCGCGACCCTGGGGGGATCACTGTGCACCGCACGCTGATCCCCTCGGGGCCGCAGGTCTTCACGGAGGTGATCCCGGCGGTCCGGTCGGTGTCTGTGGGGGTCTGGGTCCCGATCGGTTCGCGGCATGAGACCCGGGCAACCGCCGGGGCGACGCATTTCCTCGAGCACCTGCTGTTCAAAGGCACGCGCCGGCGTTCGGCGCTGGACATCGCGGCGGACATCGAGGGGGTGGGCGGCGAGATCAACGCCTTCACCACCAAGGAGTACACCTGCTATCACGTCCGTCTGCTGGACGAGCACCTCGAGGTCGCCATCGACGTGCTCTCCGACATGCTCGGCGGATCGCTGCTGCGCCACTCCGACATCGAGGCCGAACGCGGGGTGGTTCTCGAGGAGATCGCGATGAGCGAGGACGACCCGCTCGACATCGCCCGCAACGAGCTGGAGCGGGCGATGTTCCATGGGCACCCGTTGGGGGCGCCCGTCGCCGGCACCACGGCCAGTGTCTCCGCGATGCGCAACGCGGCGATCCGCGGGCATTACCGGCGGTACTACACCCCCGACAACTACGTCATCACCGCGGTGGGCAGCGCCTCGCACCGGCGGGTGGTCTCCCTGGTGAGCAAGGCCTTCGGGCTGGCCGCCGAACCGGTACGTGCTCCCAAATCCACCAAAGCACCCCAGCATCCGCGTGGCGGGCAGGAGCGGCTGGGTCGCGCGTTCGAACAGGTCAACGTCTTGCTCGGATACCCGGGACTGCCGCGTCCGGACTCCCGCCGCTACGCCATGTCGGTGCTGCACACCATCCTCGGCGGGGGCATGTCCAGCCGGCTCTTCCAGGAGGTCCGGGAGCACCGCAGCCTCGCATACTCGGTCAGTGCCTTCCGGTCCGGATACAGCGACGCCGGGGTCTTCGGCGTGCACGCCGGCTGCGCCCCGGAGAAGTTGGACCAGACCCGGGAGGTCATTGAGGCCGTCCTGCACGAGGCAGCCACCGCCGGACTGTCCGCCGCTGAGGTGCAAGCCGCGAAGAACCAGGTCAAGGGCCAGATGGTGCTGGACCTCGAGGACCCGGGGATGCGGCTGATGCGACTGGGGACCCGGGCGCTGTTCGGCGAACCGATCATCGGATTGACAACCGGGCTGGCCCGCGTGGATGCCGTGAGCACGCGCGATGTGTGCGACCTGGCTGAGGAGATCCTGTCCTTTCCCGCTGTCGAAGTGGTCGTCGGTCCCTCGGAGGTGTCGGCATGATCCGGGTAGGCGTCGTCGGGGCGGCCGGTCGCATGGGCCGGACCGTGTGTGGGGCCGTCGACGCCGCCGAGGACATGGCGGTCCTGGCACGCGTCGACGTCGGCGACCCCTTGGAACTGGTCGACGACTGCGACGTGGTGATCGACTTCACCGCGCCGGATGTGGTCATGGACACGCTGCGGCACTGCGTCCCGGCCGGGGTCCACGTCGTGGTGGGCACCAGCGGTTTCGACGCCGCGCGGCTCAGCCAGGTCGAGCAACTCCTCGAATCGCACCCGCAGGTCGGCGTGCTCGTGGCACCCAACTTCAGCATCGGTGCGGTCCTGATGATGCGCTTCGCAGCCATTGCCGCGCCCTACTTCGAGTCGGTGGAAGTCATCGAGATGCACCATCCGGACAAGGTGGACGCGCCCTCGGGAACGGCGGTCCGCACCGCCGAGATGATCGCGGCCGCCCGCGACGGCAGGCGCAGCCCGGATGCGACGACCACCTCCATGGCGGGGGCCCGGGGGGCCAGCGTCGAGGATGTGACTGTGCATTCGGTCCGGCTGCGCGGGCTGGTGGCCCACCAGGAGGTGCTGCTCGGAGCCGCGGGGGAATCGCTGACGATCCGGCACGACAGCATCGACCGGGTCTCTTTCATGCCCGGGGTCCTGCTGGGCGTCCGCGAAGTCGGCCAGCATCCGGGACTGACCGTCGGACTGGACGAGTTCCTGGGCCTGGCATGACCGCGCGCCGGGTGGCGCTAGGTATGGCCGCGGCCTTCGCTGTCTACGCCGTGCTGGTCGCCTGGCGTGGCTGGGACTTCATCGCCTCGGGAGAACCGGTTGCCGTGGGGCTGGGGCTGGCCGTGCTGCTCCTGCCCGTGCTCGCTGGCTGGCTGGTCTGGCGGGAGGTCCGGTTCGGCTTCCGCATGCAGGAGCTCGCCGGGCGGATCGACATGGTCGACGAGCACAACCTTGAGGAACGCATCGAGGCGGCGCAGGCAGCCCCCGACGACTGGCTGGCCTGGTACTGGGCCGGGGTCGGGCTGCTGGAGGCCGGTGACAAGAAGCAGGCGCGGGCTGCGCTGGACCACGCCTGGGACGTGCGGAACTGACAGGCGGGAGGGTTGCCTTCGTCGGGGAGCGATACAACCCCGTTGTGTCTCTCCCGGATGCAGGTGTCTCTCCCGGATGCAGAATGACGGCCCCGTAGGCTTGCAGGGTGCCGGACATGACCCTTCAAAGCCTCACCGGTTGGGGCCGCTGCACGTGGTCGCAGGCGCATGTCGCACATCCCGCCGATGCTGGCCGGGCCGCCGAACTCGTGGCCGGCGCGACCTCGGTGCTGGGCCGCGGCCTCGGTCGGGCCTACGGGGACGCCGCGCAGAACGCCGGGGGTCTGGTCATCGCCACCGACCGGTTGCAGGACAGTTCCGCGCCAGGTCCGGTGATGGATGTCGCAGCTGGCGTTTCGATCGACGACCTCCTGCGGGAGACCGTGCCCGCCGGGTACTTCGTTCCCGTCACACCTGGTACCCGTTACGTCACCATCGGTGGGGCGCTGGCCTCCGACATCCAGGGCAAGAACCACCACGCCGACGGGGCGCTGTCGGCCCACACCGATTCCATCGACCTTGTGCTGGCCGACGGAGAGAAGGTCACCGTGGGCCCGGATCAGGATCCGGAGTTGTTCTGGGCCACAGCCGGCGGGATGGGCCTGACCGGGCTGATCACCGGGGCACGGATCCGGATGCGGCCCATCGAAACCTCGCAGTTGCTCGTCGACACCACCCGTGCGAAGAACCTCGACGACCTCATCGCGGCGATGTACGAGGCCGACTCCAGCCACCGCTATTCAGTCGCCTGGGTGGACACGCTGGCCACCGGCCGCACGCTCGGCCGCAGTGTCTTGACGGTGGGCGACTTCGCCGGTGTCGGGGACCTGCCGGTCAAGAAGCGCAGCCGCCCGCTCGCCTACTCCCCTGCGAAGCCTCTGACCGCGCCCACCACCATGCCCAATATGGCCCTGAACCGATGGAGTGTGTCGGCGTTCAACGAGATGTGGTTCCGCAAGGCCCCCAAGCACAGGGTGGGGGAGGTGCAGAGCATCCCCACGTTCTTCCATCCGCTGGATGGGGTGGCCGAGTGGAACCGCATCTACGGTACGCGCGGATTCCTGCAGTACCAGGTGATCGTTCCCGACGGTCATGAGGACCTGCTGCGCTCGATGCTGGAGCGCTTCGCCGCGGCGGCCTGCCCGGTCTTCCTGGCGGTGCTCAAGCGGTTCGGTCCCGAGGGCCCGAGCCCGATCACCTTCGCACTGAAGGGCTGGACGCTGGCCCTGGACATCCCCACGGACGTGCCCGGCCTCGCTCAGCTGCTCGACGACATGGACGACGAGGTCGCGCAGGCCGGTGGGCGCATCTACCTGACGAAGGACTCGCGGATGTCGCCGGCGACCTTTCGGGCGATGTACCCGAAGGCAAAGGACTTCCAGCGCGTGCGCGACCGGGTGGACCCTCAGCGCAAGTTCCGCAGCGACCTATCGGAGAGGCTGGGATTGTGATCGACTCACTGGGCAACGTGCAGAGCGTCCTGTTGATCGGGGGCACGTCCGAGATCGGGCACGCCATCCTCGAGCGACTCGCGCAAGGCGGACGGTTGCAGCGCGTCGTGCTCCTGGGTCGCAACGAGATGGCTTTGGAACGCACGGCGCAGTCCTGGCGCGACCGGGGCATGCAGACCCAGGTCATCGTGGCGGACCTCAGCGGTGAGTTGGATGTGCCCGTGCTCACGGGGCGCTGCTTCGACACCGGTGACATCGACGTCGTGGTCCTGGCCGCCGGCATCACGCCCGATGCGGAGGCGCTGACCGATCCGCAGGTGGCCCGCGATGTGGTGATGGTCAATTTCGTCAGCCAGATGCAACTCGGTACCGAGATCGTGCAGCGGCTGCGCCTACAGGGACATGGTGCACTGGTGGTTCTGTCGTCGGTCGCTGGGGAGCGGCCGCGGGCGGACAACTACCTGTACGGCGCCAGCAAGGTCGGACTGGATGCGTGGGCGAACGGTCTGGCCGACGCGCTGGTGGACGAGCCGCTGCGGATCCTCGTCGTGCGTCCGGGCATGGTGCGAACGCGGATGAGCGCCGGGCACAAGGAGGCTCCATTCACCTGCGATCCGGAGGATGTCGCCGAGGCGGTGGCCACGAACCTGCGGTCGGGCCCGGTGACGGTATGGGTGCCGCCGCAGTTGCGCTACTTCATGAGCGGTCTGCGCCACACGCCGCGACCAGTGTTCCGGCGGTTGTCCTCTATGCGGTGAGTCGCGCCGTTCGTGCCCTCACCCCACGTAGTGCGGCAACAACCCTTGGGCTGCGGCCTCCTTCAACGACGGGGCCAGGCGATCCTTGTCCGAGAGCACCGGGTCGGGTATCGGCCAGCGTATCGCCAGCGTCGGGCACAGAGGGTTGACGCCGTGCTCGATGGCCGGGTCGTAGCGATGTGAGAGCAGGTACATGACCGTGGCGTCCTCAGTGAGCGCCTGGAATCCGTGTCCGAGGCCCTCGCTGATCAGCACTGCCGACTTGCGTCGCGCGTCGAGTTCGATGGGGATCCAGCGGCCGAACGTCGGCGAACCGACGCGGATGTCCACCACCACGTCGGCCACCCGGCCCTGCACACACGTGACGTACTTCGCCTGCCCCGGCGGGACATCCGCGAAGTGGATGCCGCGCAAAGCCCCTTGGCGGGACTGGGAAACGTTGGCCTGCTGGACGCACCAGTCGGCGCCGGTGGCCTCGGCCAGGCGGTCGGGGCGGTACCACTCGTAGAACTCGCCGCGGTCGTCGACATGCGCGGCGGGAGTGACGAGGTAGGCGCCGGGGATGCGCAACGGTTCGATGACCACTCGCTCAGTCTGCCAGGGGTGTTGGTGGGTTGTGTCGGGCGTCTGGAAGGGCCCGCACCGTGGTGGGTGCGGGCCCTTCCAATTGGGTTCCTGGTGTTACCTCAGGATCCAGGATTTGCGCCAGGTGTTGGGTTTCCACTGGTCGGTGAAGCCTGGCTTGGGTTTGGTGCGCACGACGACGCTGACCTTGACGGCGTCGTAGCCCTTGGTCTTGACCGTGATGCGGCCCTTCTTGGTGACCTTGGTGTCGCAGAAGGCGGTCTCACCGGCGGCGGTGCTGCCCAGCGGGCGGCAGAGCACGACGGGTTTGAGCAGGACGCAAGAGGATTTCTTGGTCTTGATCTTGTTGGTGAAGACCTTGTTCCCGACCTTCTTCGGCTGCGGTTTGTGCAGCGTGACGTCGATCGGGCAGATCTTCTTGGCCACGACCGGGCTGACCACGGCCACCGTGAAGCTGTCCTGCGCGGTGACCTCGAGGCCGTTCTTGTCCTTACCGGACGCGACGGCGACGTTGGTGGTCGCCACGGTGATCGGCATGCTGCAGGTGAATGTCCACGTTTCGGTGGTCTGCAGTTTGTTGTCACCGTTGGTGTCACCGGACTGGTAGGTCACCGGTGCGCACTTGTCGTCGCTGACCTTCACCTGGTCCAAGGTGGTGTCCCCGGGGTTGGTCACCGTGTAGGTGTAGGTGACGGTCTCTCCGGGGTTGACCTGGGGTGGCTGAGGCGGTCTTCACGATGTTGATCCCGGGTTTGAGGATCTCGTTGGTCACCGTGACCGCGACCGTGCCGCCCTTCTCGCTGACCGTGACCTTGCCGTTGGCCGGGTCGTAGGTCGGTTCGGAGAACGACCAGCCGGCCGGCGGATCGGTCGGTTTGACCTCGCTGACGGTGCACTCGGTGCCGGTCGGGATCCCGTCGATCGTGACCGACTCCCCGGCCTTCACCTGCACGGTCTGCTTCGGGTCGTCACCGCACTTGTAGTCGATGTTGAACGCCGTGGCGTACCCGAGGCCTTCGGGTCGAACACCTTCGTGATCTTCAACGAGCCCAGGTCACGGGTGTTGATGATCGTGCACGTGACCTTCTGGCCCTTCTCCAAGGTGATGGTGTCGCCGTTGTTCAACTGGCCGTCGGCGTTGAGCGCCGGCACCTCGTCGCTGTCGTCGCTGAGGCACACCCAGTCGCTGGGGGAGTACCCACCCGGGCCGGTCTCGGCCAGGGTGTACTCGCTGCCGGCGTAGACGTCCTCGAACTGCCCCGACCCACCCGGGGTCGAGATGTTCAGCCCGTCATCCGGGGCAGCCGCCTTCGCGGTCAACGTCCAGTCATCCGGGTTGTTCTTCCCCTCGACCTGCTTGACCAGCTTCAACTGGGCTAGGTCACGGGTGTTGGTGATCTCACAGGTGACCTCGCCGTTCTTGGCGACGGTGACCTTGTTGCCGTTCTGGGTGACACCGGTGCCGGTGCAGACCCAGTTGCTGGCGGTGTAGTTGCCCGGCCCGTCCTCGGACAGGGTGTACTCGGTGCCGGCGTAGACCTCGGCCAGGGTGGTGATGTTGCCGGCCCGGTCGACGATGTTCTTGCCGGCGTTGGGGCTGCGGCGATGGCCGAGAGCTTCCAGTCGGCGGCGGCCCGCTGCCGTGACCTTCTTCACCACGGCCAGCTTCGCCAGGGTCACGGGTGTTGGTGATCTCACAGGTGACCTCGCCGTTCTTGGCGACGGTGACCTTGTTGCCGTTCTGGGTGACACCGGTGCCGGTGCAGACCCAGTTGCTGGCGGTGTAGTTGCCCGGCCCGTCCTCGGACAGGGTGTACTCGGTGCCGGCGTAGACCTCGGCCAGGGTGGTGATGTTGCCGGCCCGGTCGACGATGTTCTTGCCGGCGTTGGGGGCTGCGGCGATGGCCGAGAGCTTCCAGTCGGCGGGCACGCTGGCCCCGCCGTCGACCTTCTTCACCACGGCCAGCTTCGCCAGGTCACGGGTGTTGGTGATGGTGCACTCGGTCTGGGTGCCCTTCGGGACGGTGATCTGGTTGCCGTTGCTCACGTTCACGCCGTTGGTACAGGACCAGGTGCCGCCGGTGTAGTTGGCTGGCCCGGTTTCCCCGAGGGTGTAGACGACACCGCCGTTGATGGGTTCGAACGTCGGGTGGTTGCCCGGCTTGGAGTACGACGGGGCATTCGGCGAGGTCGCCGTCATGGTCCAGTCAGCGGGAACCGTCCCGCCGCCGGACACGGTCTTCGTCAGCTTCAGTTTCGTCAAGGTGTTCTTTGCGGTGCAGGTGACGATCTCGCGGGATGCGATCGATCCGAGGCTCCAGTTGCCCTGACCGTCAACGGTCGGGTTGATGTTGCGTTGGGTTCCGGCGATGACATCGCGAGCTACACAGGCCAGCAGCGGATCGCGTTCATAGCCGTTCTGCAGGGTCTCTTTGACGATCACCGGGTTGGTCGGGAAGTTGCCGTTGGGCTCCCACTGGAAGGTCACCGCTCCGCCCTGCGCGGTGGCAGCGGACCGGGTGCTCGCGGTGTTCTGCGGAATCGCGTCGGTGGTGGGCATGACCCACTTGCCCGTGGTGCCAGGGATGGTCACGGTGGTGTCGAAGGTCCACCCGTTGGCCGGCTGGAAGCCCTGGGTGTCCGGGGTGTCGGCCAGTTTGGTAATGGTCAGCGACGGGGCACACAAGTCAACAGCCAATTCCTTCAACTGCTCGGCCAGTGCGGCGTAGTCGTCGGTCTGCACGTAACCGGCGGTCGGGAAGTTGGAGCCGTTGTAGGCGGTCTGGTTCGTGATCGCCATGATCGGGTTCAGGGTGATGTTGCCACCCACCGCGATGCCGAACATCTTCGTGCCGGACGTCTTCATGCTGTTCGCGATGGAGATAGCGGGGTTCACCGCAGTGGTGCTGCCGTCCGGGCTGGCGTTGTTGCCCGGACCGTTGCCGATCGTGTTCGGGTTGCCGTCAGTGATGAACACCATCAGGTCGGGGCTGCCGCCGGTGAACTGGGGGAAGTACGCCTGCATCTTCGTCAGGCCGTCCTGCCAGTTCGTCCAGCCGTCAGATTGCAGATTCGCGTAGCTGTTCTTGATGGTGTTGACGTTCGCGGCCGTGAGGTTGGTCGGGGCGAGGTTGGTGCCACCGGTGCCGGGGCTCGTCGTGGAGAAACTGGTGACGGCGACCTTGGACCCGGTGTCGACCAGTGAGTCCACGAACGCGTTGGCCGCGGTCTTCAGGTTCGCGATGCCGGTGTTGCCGATCGACCCGGAGGAGTCCAGGACCAGCCCGGAAGTCCAGGCCGCACTGCGACGCCAGCGTCGGGTTGTCGGTGGACTGGTTGTACGGCGAGATCGTGAACGCCGCCGCCGCCGGTGTCGCGGTAGCCACGACCCCTGCAGCCACCATCCCGGCGACTACAGCTGTGGAAGTAAGCCCTCCAAGGAACTTCCTAAACATGGTCGTGCCTCCCGTCAGAACCCCGATTGTGTGCACCGGAGGAAGTCGTAGTGGTTGGGCGCGCGGAACGGACAGGTGAAGCCGCAGTTGGTCCACAAGTGGGGATGTCACGATGCGTAGTCAACGTTTCTCTCCTCGCCGCCCGATAGGGGTAGGGGCCACCCGCTGTCCGGCTGAGGGGACCCTAACTCTCAGTCGTATGGTCGGGGAACCCCCTAATGGGGTGATGTGGACAGCGCAAGCCCGATCGTCGTGCCTGCGATTCGGCGCATCTCCTGACCGTTACCAAATTGTGATCGGTGTGATTCGCGTCACTCGCGTCCTATGCCGACCGATTGGCTGCGCCGGTGGTCATTCGGCAAGGCCGGCGTGAGTGCCAACTATCACGCTGCGTAGTCAAGAATGGCCACTGCCAGGACACCCGGGCACCAAGATGGTGTTGGTGGCCGCTGGTAGGGCACCGCTGTCTCACACCCGCCGAGAAGGCGCCGGTGCCACCATCGCACCGTTCCTACAGTGAATCAGCCTTGCTCGAAGCCAGTTGTCGACGAAGGCGTCGTGCACGTCCCGGTCGTCGATGAGCAGGCACGTTCGTCGTGGCACACGAGCGCGTTGTGCGTGAAGTTGTGGCTGCCCGTCCACACGAGCTTCCGGTTCGCGGTGCGGGCGTATCCACCGGTGATGGTCACGTACCTACCCTGAACGCCCACCCTGGACTCCGAAAGGTGGGTCCCTATCCGTACCGCGACGCTCGGGAGCAGGGTGTCGCAGGAGTCGCGCGTGATGTGGTCGGTGTGCGAGATCGTCCGGACCCCGCGGCCGGCCAGGATCATGTAGTTGAGCCGTTGGGTGTTTCCGGCGTGAAGGAGGAGGCCACGACATCGACTTCTGTGGCGGGCACCGAGCAGCCCACGGGCATGAGGCCCTGCGACACCGAGTCGGTCCCGTCGGTGGGCGGGAAGTAGTACGGGTGAACTCCGCGGGTGACGAGCGACCGCACTCAGGACTTGCCGCTGTGACGACGGTGGCGTTCCACGCGGTTCCCAGACCCGGAGAAACGCTGGTTGCCGGTGGATTCGCTGGCGTCGCCGGGAGCGGACATCACCACGAGCTTGTTGTGATTGACGGTGCCCTCCTCCTTCGAGATGCGTGCCAGGGCGCACGGCATGGCGAACGACGGTGCGCTCGTGTCCTTGCCCGGCGCCCGTCCCAGACGCTCGCACGCGGCATCGGTGTCCGGCACCTGCCTGTCACCGCTGTCCAGGACCACCGGCCCCCCTCGGTCATGGGCACGGATCAGAGCGTCGATGACCGGGTCGTTGGCCCAACTGCGTGACCCACGTACCAGGGGGTGACGGGGCCGCGGTTGCCTCTCAAGGGTGCCCCGGGCAGGCAGAAGGGCCCGCACCGTGGTGGGTGCGGGCCCTTCCAATTGGGTTCCTGGTGTTACCTCAGGATCCAGGATTTGCGCCAGGTGTTGGGTTTCCACTGGTCGGTGAAGCCTGGCTTGGGTTTGGTGCGCACGACGACGCTGACCTTGACGGCGTCGTAGCCCTTGGTCTTGACCGTGATGCGGCCCTTCTTGGTGACCTTGGTGTCGCAGAAGGCGGTTTCACCGGCGGCGGTGCTGCCCAGCGGGCGGCAGAGCACGACGGGTTTGAGCAGGACGCAAGAGGACTTCTTGGTCTTGATCTTGTTGGTGAAGACCTTGTTCCCGACCTTCTTCGGCTGCGGTTTGTGCAGCGTGACGTCGATCGGGCAGATCTTCTTGGCCACGACCGGGCTGACCACGGCCACCGTGAAGCTGTCCTGCGCGGTGACCTCGAGGCCGTTCTTGTCCTTACCGGACGCGATCGCGACGTTGGTGGTCGCCACGGTGATCGGCATGCTGCAGGTGAATGTCCACGTTTCGGTGGTCTGCAGTTTGTTGTCACCGTTGGTGTCACCGGACTGGTAGGTCACCGGTGCGCACTTGTCGTCGCTGACCTTCACCTGGTCCAAGGTGGCGTCCCCGGGGTTGGTCACCGTGTAGGTGTAGGTGACGGTCTCTCCGGGGTTGACCTGGGTGGCCGAGGCGGTCTTCACGATGTTGATCCCGGGTTTGAGGATCTCGTTGGTCACCGTGACCGCGACCGTGCCGCCCTTCTCGCTGACCGTGACCTTGCCGTTGGCCGGGTCGTAGGTCGGTTCGGAGAACGACCAGCCGGCCGGCGGATCGGTCGGTTTGACCTCGGTGACGGTGCACTCGGTGCCGGTCGGGATCCCGTCGATCGTGACCGACTCCCCGGCCTTCACCTGCACGGTCTGCTTCGGGTCGTCACCGCACTTGTAGTCGATGTTGAACGCCGTGGCGTACCCGGAGGCCTTCGGGTCGAACACCTTCGTGATCTTCAACGAGCCCAGGTCACGGGTGTTGATGATCGTGCACGTGACCTTCTGGCCCTTCTCCAAGGTGATGGTGTCGCCGTTGTTCAACGCCTCCTGCAGGTCCGCAGCAGTCACCTGGTCAGGCACGTCACCTGCCGGCAGACACACCCACTCGGACGGCGTGTAGCCGCCGGGGCCGGTCTCGGCCAGGGTGTACTCGCTACCGGCGTAGACGTCCTCGAACTGCCCCGACCCACCCGGGGTCGAGATGTCCAGCCCGTCATCCGGGGCGGCCGCCTTCGCGGTCAACGTCCAGTCATCCGGGTTGTTCTTCCCCTCGACCTGCTTGACCAACTTCAACTGGGCCAGGTCACGGGTGTTCAGAATGGTGCAGGTGACCTTCTCACCCTTGGTCAGGGACACGATGTCACCCTGCTGGACCATCTGCGGGCCCACCTGCCCGTTCTGGTCGGACTCACACAGCCACGCATCGGCGGTGTAGTTGCCCGGACCCGACTCGGCCAGGGTGTAGTCGGTGCCGCTGTAGACGGTCTCGAACACGCCCGACCCGCCCGGGGTAGAGATGTTCTTGTCGTTCAACGGCGCCGCGGCCTTCGCCGTCAGCGTCCAGTCATCAGCGGTCGCTGATCCACCGGAGACCTTCTTCACCAGTTTGAGTTCGGCGGTGTTCCGGTCGTTGGTGATCTCACAGGTCACCTTCGCGCTCTTACCGACCTTCACCTTCCCGTCGGTCACACTCACCGGGTCACCCAGGCCGTTCTTGCAGGTCCAGGTGCTGGCCGTGTAGTTACCCGGCCCGGACTCGCTCAAGGTGTACTCGGTGTTGGAGAACACGGTCTTGAACGTGTCCGCGTCACCGGCGACGGTGAAGTTGTACCCGTTCAGCGGCGCGGCCGCGGCAGCGCTCAGGTCCCAATCGGCCGGGGCCTTGTCGCCGTTGTCACCGGTGACCTTCTTCACCAGTTTCAACTCGCCGAGATCACGGTCGTTGGTGATCTCACAGGTGACCTTGTCGCCCTTGTCCAGGGTGAGCTTGCCGCCGGTGGAGGACACCGGGGCGCCCTGCTCGTCGGTGCACACCCAGTCGCTGGGGGAGTAGTCCCCAGGACCGGTCTCGCCGAGGGTGTACTCGATCGCGGTGTAGACCGACTTGAACGTTCCCTGACCACCGAGGTTGGAGAAGTTCTTGTCGTTCAACGGTGCCGTGGCAGCAGCAGACAACGTCCACGCGTCAGCCGCCTGGTCGCCACCGGTGACCTTCTTCACCAGCTTCAGTTCCGCGGTGTCACGGTCGTTGGTGATCTCACAGGTCACCTTGTCGCCCTTGTCCAGGTTGACCTTGCCACCGGTGGAGGACACCGGGGCGCCCTGCTCATCGGTGCACACCCAGGTACTGGCGGTGTAGTTGCCAGGACCGGACTCGGACAGGGTGTAGTCGATCGCGGAGTAGACCGACTTGAACGTTCCCTGACCACCAAGGTTCGAGAAGTTCTTGTCGTTCAACGGCGCCGTGGCGTCAGCGCTGAGGGTCCAGTCGTTCGGGCCCTTCGCGTCGTTATCGCCGGTGACCTTCTTCACCAGCTTCAGTTCGGCCGTGTCACGGTCGTTGGTGATCTCACAGGTCACCTTCGCGCCGGTCGCGACGGTGACCTTGCCACCGGTGGAGGACACCGGGGCGCCCTGGGCGTCCTTGCACACCCAGTCGCTGGGCGTGTAGTTGAACGGCCCGTTCTCGGACAGCGTGTACTCGGTGCCCGCGAACACACCCTGGAAGGTGTCGGCGTCGCCCTTGACAGTGAAGTTCTTGCCGTTGTTAGGCGCGGCAGCGGCAGCGGTCAGATCCCAGGCACCCGGGGCCTTGTCGCCGTTGTCACCGGTGACCTTCTTGACCAGTTTCAACTCCGCGAGGTTGCGGGTGTTGGTGATCTCGCAGGTCACCTCGGCACCCTTGGTAAGGGTGATCTTGCCGCCAGTGACGGTGACGCCGCTGTCACAGGTCCACGCGGAGGCGGTGTAGTTCGCACCCGGGTTCGGGTTCTCGGCCAGCGTGTACTCCACGCCGGACCACACTGTGGTCAGGGTTCCCTGGCCGCCCAGGTTGGACACGTTCGGCGCACCGTTGGGACCGGTGGCCGTGAGGGTCCAGTCGTTCGGCACCGCGGTGCCCCCGTCGACCTTCTTGACCAGCTTCAACTTGGCAGTGTTGCGGGTGTTGGTGATCTCGCAAGTGACGTCGGTGGTGCCCGCTGGGACGGTGATCTTGCCACCGGTGACGGTCACGCCCTTGTCACAGGACCAGGTACCGGGAGTGTAGTTGCCGGCCTGGCCCGCGGGGGCGGTCTCACCCAGGGTGTACTCGGCGTTGGCCCAGATCGGCTCGAACGCGTTGTGGTTGCCGGGCTTGCTGTAGGACGGTGAACCCGCCGGGCCGGTGGCCGTGAGGGTCCAGTCGGCCGCCACGCTGCCACCACCGTCCACCTTCTTCACCAGTTTGACGTTCACCGTCTTGCGGGTGTTGGTGATCTCGCAGGTCACGTCGGTGGTGCCCGCTGGGACGGTGATCTTGCCACCGGTGACGGTCACGCCCTTGTCGCAGGTCCAAGTGCTGGCGGTGTAGTTGCCGGCCTGGCCCGCGGGGGCGGTCTCACCCAGGGTGTACTCGGCGTTGGCCCAGATCGGCTCGAACGCGTTGTGGTTGCCGGGCTTGCTGTAGGACGGTGAACCCGCCGGGCCGGTGGCCGTGAGGGTCCAGTCGGCCGCCACGCTGCCACCACCGTCCACCTTCTTCACCAGTTTGACGTTCACCGTCTTACGGGTGTTGGTGATCTCGCAGGTCACGTTGGGAGTACCCGCGGGCACCGTGATCTTGCTGGCGTTGACGGTCACACCGTTGTCGCAGGTCCAAGTGCTGGCGGTGTAGTTGGCGGCCTGGCCCGCGGGGGCGGTCTCGGACAGGGTGTACTCGGCGTTGGCCCAGATCGGCTCGAACGCGTTGTGGTTGCCCGGCTTGGAGTAGGACAGCGATCCGGCTGGGCCGTCGGCCTTGAGCGTCCAGTCGGCGGGCACGCTGCCGCCTCCGTCGACCTTCTTCACCAGTTTGATGTTCACCGTCTTGCGGGTGTTAGTGATGGTGCACTCGGTCTGGGTGCCTTTCGGGACGGTGATCTGGTTGCCGTTGCTCACGTTCACGCCGTTGGTGCACTGCCAGGTCCCGGGGGTGTAGTTGCCGGTCTGCCCGGCGGGCGGGGTCTCACCGAGGGTGTAGACGACACCGCCGTTGATGGGTTCGAACGTCGGGTGGTTGCCCGGCTTGGAGTACGACGGGGCATTCGGCGAGGTCGCCGTCATGGTCCAGTCAGCGGGAACCGTCCCGCCGCCGGACACGGTCTTCGTCAGCTTCAGTTTCGTGAGGGTGTTCTTGGCGGTGCAGGTGACGATCTCGCGGGATTCGATCGATCCGAGGGTCCAGTTGCCGTTAACGTCAACGGTCGGGTTGATGTTGCGTTGGGTGCCCGCAATGACGTTCCGCGCCACACACACCAACAGCGGATCGCGTTCGTAGCCGTTCTGCAGGGTTTCTTTGACGATCACCGGGTTGGTCGGGAAGTTGCCGTTTGGCTCCCACTGGAAGTTCACCGCTCCGCCGTTGGCGGTGGCAGCGGACCGAGTGCTCGCAGTGTTCTGCGGAATCGCGTCGGTGGTGGGTGTGACCCACTTGCCCGTGGTGCCGGGGATGGTCACGGTGGTGTCGAAGGTCCACCCGTTGGCCGGCTGGAAGCCCTGGGTGTCCGGGGTGTCGGCCAGTTTGGTAATGGTCAGCGACGGGGCACACAGGTCAACAGCCAGTTCCTTCAACTGCTGGGCCAGTGCCGCGTAGTCGTTGGTCTGCACGTAGCCGGCGGTCGGGAAGTTGGAGCCGTTGTAGGCGGTCTGGTTCGTGATCGCCATGATCGGATTCAGGGTGATGTTGCTGCCCACCGCGATGCCGAACATCTTCGTGCCGTCGGTTTTCATGCCGTTGGCGATCGTGATGGCCGGGTTCACCGCGGTGGTGCTGCCGTCGGGGCTTGCGTTGTTCCCCGGACCGTTGCCGATCGTGTTCGGGTTGCCGTCAGTGATGAACACCATCAGGTCGGGGGCCCCGCTCGTCCAGCCGCCGAACGCGTCCATCTTGGTCAGGCCATCTTGCCAGTTGGTGAATCCGTTGGAACTGAGATTGTTGTACGAGTTCTTGACCGTGGTGAGGTTCGCCGACGTAAGAGCGGTCGGCGCGAGGTTGGTGCCACCGGTGCCGGGGCTCGTCGTGGAGAAACTGGTGACGGCCACCTTGGACCCGGTGTCGACCAGTGAGTCCACGAACGCGTTGGCCGCGGTCTTCAGGTTCGCGATGCCGGTGTTGCCGATCGACCCGGAGGAGTCCAGGACCAGCCCGAAGTCCAGGCCGCACTGCGACGCCAGCGTCGGGTTGTCGGTGGACTGGTTGTACGGCGAGATCGTGAACGCCGCCGCCGCCGGTGTCGCGGTAGCCACGACCCCTGCAGCCACCATCCCGGCGACTACAGCTGTGGAAGTAAGCCCTCCAAGGAACTTCCTAAACATGGTCGTGCCTCCCGTCAGAACCCCGATTTTGTGCACCGGAGGAAAACTTGGATGTAATGCGTGCGGTAACTGCGTGTGAAGCGGACGTAAGCGCGCGAGGGTGTGCGTCACGGTACGTAATCATGAAACCCTCCTCGCCGTCCGATGTGGGTATCACCCATCGGCTGTCCGGCTGATTGCAGGGTAACTCCGAGTCGTCGGGCCGGGTATCCCCCTACGGAGTTAATCCCCCGCGGGACGGTGGGGGTGGTGTGGGTAAATTTCGGGATACATCCAGGCGTTGTCAAATCGTTATCTTTGTGATGCTCGTCACGGGGCAGATCGCGGCGCCTGGGGGCACCCCGCGGTGCACCCGACTGCCACTCACCGGAAGTCCGGTTCGGCTACCCTGCGTAGTCACGGTGCGGGTCGGGACCTGCTCAGGCCGGCCCGCCCGGCCCGGTGGCCGGCTGTCCGGGCAGGCAGAAGGGCCCGCACCGTGGTGGGTGCGGGCCCTTCCAATCGGGTTCCTGGTGTTACCTCAGGATCCAGGATTTGCGCCAGGTGTTGGGTTTCCACTGGTCGGTGAAGCCTGGCTTGGGTTTGGTGCGCACGACGACGCTGACCTTGACGGCGTCGTAGCCTTTGGTCTTGACCGTGATGCGGCCCTTCTTGGTGACCTTGGTGTCGCAGAAGGCGGTTTCACCGGCGGCGGTGCTGCCCAGCGGGCGGCAGAGCACGACGGGTTTGAGCAGGACGCAAGAGGACTTCTTGGTCTTGATCTTGTTGGTGAAGACCTTGTTCCCGACCTTCTTCGGCTGCGGTTTGTGCAGCGTGACGTCGATCGGGCAGATCTTCTTGGCCACGACCGGGCTGACCACGGCCACCGTGAAGCTGTCCTGCGCGGTGACCTCGAGGCCGTTCTTGTCCTTACCGGACGCGACTGCGACGTTGGTGGTCGCCACGGTGATCGGCATGCTGCAGGTGAATGTCCACGTTTCGGTGGTCTGCAGTTTGTTGTCACCGTTGGTGTCACCGGACTGGTAGGTCACTGGTGAGCACTTGTCGTCGCTGACCTTCACCTGGTCCAAGGTGGCGTCCCCGGGGTTGGTCACCGTGTAGGTGTAGGTGACGGTCTCTCCGGGGTTGACCTGGGTGGCCGAGGCGGTCTTCACGATGTTGATCCCGGGTTTGAGGATCTCGTTGGTCACCGTGACCGCGACCGTGCCGCCCTTCTCGCTGACCGTGACCTTGCCGTTGGCCGGGTCGTAGGTCGGTTCGGAGAACGACCAGCCGGCCGGCGGATCGGTCGGTTTGACCTCGGTGACGGTGCACTCGGTGCCGGTCGGGATCCCGTCGATCGTGACCGACTCCCCGGCCTTGACCTGCACGGTCTGCTTCGGGTCGTCACCGCACTTGTAGTCGATGTCGAACGCCTTGGCGTACCCGGAGGCCTTCGGGTCGAACACCTTCGTGATCTTCAACGAGCCCAGGTCACGGGTGTTGATGATCGTGCACGTGACCTTCTGGCCCTTCTCCAAGGTGATGGTGTCGCCGTTGTTCAGCGCCTCCTGCAGGTCCGCAGCAGTCACCTGGTCAGGCACGTCACCTGCCGGCAGACACACCCACTCGGACGGCGTGTAGCCGCCGGGGCCGGTCTCGGCCAGGGTGTACTCGCTACCGGCGTAGACGTCCTCGAACTGCCCCGACCCACCCGGGGTCGAGATGTTCAGCCCGTCATCCGGGGCAGCCGCCTTCGCGGTCAACGTCCAGTCATCCGGGTTGTTCTTCCCTCGACCTGCTTGACCAACTTCAACTGGGCCAGGTCACGGGTGTTCAGAATGGTGCAGGTGACCTTCTCACCCTTGGTCAGGGACACGGTGTCACCCTGCTGGACCATCTGCGGGCCCACCTGCCCGTTCTGGTCGGACTCACACAGCCACGCATCGGCGGTGTAGTTGCCCGGACCGGACTCGGCCAGGGTGTAGTCGGTGCCGCTGTAGACGGTCTCGAACACGCCCGACCCGCCCGGGGTCGAGATGTTCTTGTCGTTCAACGGCGCCGCGGCCTTCGCCGTCAGCGTCCAGTCATCAGCGGTCGCTGATCCACCGGAGACCTTCTTCACCAGTTTGAGTTCGGCGGTGTTCCGGTCGTTGGTGATCTCACGGGTCACCTTCGCGCTCTTACCGACCTTCACCTTCCCGTCGGTCACACTCACCGGGTCACCCAGGCCGTTCTTGCAGGTCCAGGTGCTGGCCGTGTAGTTACCCGGCCCGGACTCGCTCAAGGTGTACTCGGTGTTGGAGAACACGGTCTTGAACGTGTCCGCGTCACCGGCGACGGTGAAGTTGTACCCGTTCAGCGGCGCGGCCGCGGCAGCGCCTCAGGTCCCAATCGGCCGGGGCCTTGTCGCCGTTGTCACCGGTGACCTTCTTCACCAGTTTCAACTCGCCGAGATCACGGTCGTTGGTGATCTCACAGGTGACCTTGTCGCCCTTGTCCAGGGTGAGCTTGCCGCCGGTGGAGGACACCGGGGCGCCCTGCTCGTCGGTGCACACCCAGTCGCTGGGGGAGTAGTCCCCAGGACCGGTCTCGCCGAGGGTGTACTCGATCGCGGTGTAGACCGACTTGAACGTTCCCTGACCACCGAGGTTGGAGAAGTTCTTGTCGTTCAACGGTGCCGTGGCAGCAGCAGACAACGTCCACGCGTCAGCCGCCTGGTCGCCACCGGTGACCTTCTTCACCAGCTTCAGTTCCGCGGTGTCACGGTCGTTGGTGATCTCACAGGTCACCTTGCCGTACTTGCCCAGGCCGATCTGACCGCCGGGAGACGGCACGATCGCGCCCTGCTCGTCCTTGCACACCCAGGTACTGGCGGTGTAGTCACCAGGACCGGACTCGGACAGGGTGTACATGACGCCGCTATAGATGGTCTTGAACGTTCCCTGACCACCAAGGTTCGAGAAGTTCTTGTCGTTCAACGGCGCCGTGGCGTCAGCGCTGAGGGTCCAGTCGTTCGGGCCCTTCGCGTCGTTATCGCCGGTGACCTTCTTCACCAGTTTGAGTTCGGCGGTGTTCCGGTCGTTGGTGATCTCACAGGTCACCTTGCTGTCCTTGCCCAGCGTGACCTTGCCATCCGTGACCGGGAGGGTCACGTCGGTGTCGGTCTTGCACACCCAGGTACTGGCGGTGTAGTCACCAGGACCGGACTCGGACAGGGTGTAGTCGATCGCGGAGTAGACCGACTTGAACGTTCCCTGACCACCAAGGTTCGAGAAGTTCTTGTCGTTCAACGGCGCCGTGGCGTCAGCGCTGAGGGTCCAGTCGTTCGGGCCCTTCGCGTCGTTGTCGCCGGTGACCTTCTTCACCAGTTTGAGTTCGGCGGTGTTCCGGTCGTTGGTGATCTCACAGGTCACCTTCGCGCTCTTACCGACCTTCACCTTCCCGTCGGTCACACTCACCGGGTCACCCAGGCCGTTCTTGCAGGTCCAGGTGCTGGCCGTGCAGTTACCCGGCCCGGACTCGCTCAAGGTGTACTCGGTGTTGGAGAACACGGTCTTGAACGTGTCCGCGTCACCGGCGACGGTGAAGTTGTACCCGTTCAGCGGCGCGGCCGCGGCAGCGCTCAGGTCCCAATCGGCCGGGGCCTTGTCGCCGTTGTCACCGGTGACCTTCTTCACCAGTTTCAACTCGCCGAGATCACGGTCGTTGGTGATCTCACAGGTGACCTTGTCGCCCTTGTCCAGGGTGAGCTTGCCGCCGGTGGAGGACACCGGGGCGCCCTGCTCGTCGGTGCACACCCAGTCGCTGGGGAGTAGTCCCCAGGACCGGTCTCGCCGAGGGTGTACTCGATCGCGGTGTAGACCGACTTGAACGTTCCCTGACCACCGAGGTTGGAGAAGTTCTTGTCATTCAACGGTGCCGTGGCAGCAGCAGACAACGTCCACGCGTCAGCCGCCTGGTCGCCACCGGTGACCTTCTTCACCAGCTTCAGTTCCGCGGTGTCACGGTCGTTGGTGATCTCACAGGTCACCTTGTCGCCCTTGTCGAGGTTGAGCTTGCCGCCGGTGAAGGACACCGGGGCGCCCTGCTCGTCCTTGCACACCCAGGTACTGGCGGTGTAGTCACCAGGACCGGACTCGGACAGGGTGTAGTCGATCGCGGTGTAGACCGACTTGAACGTTCCCTGACCACCAAGGTTCGAGAAGTTCTTGTCGTTCAACGGCGCAGTGGCGTCAGCGCTGAGGGTCCAGTCGTTCGGGCCCTTCGCGTCGTTATCGCCGGTGACCTTCTTCACCAGTTTGAGTTCGGCGGTGTTCCGGTCGTTGGTGATCTCACAGGTCACCTTCGCGCCGGTAGTAACGGTCACCTTGCCACCGGTGGAGGACACCGGGGCGCCCTGCTCGTCCTCGCAGACCCAGGCGCTGGCGGTGTAACTGCCAGGACCGTCCTCGGACAGCGTGTACTCGGTGCCCGCGAACACACCCTGGAAGGTATCCGCGTCGCCCTGGACGGTGAAGTTCTTACCGTCGTTGGGAGCGCTGGCGGCAGCTGACAGGTCCCACTCGGCCGGCGGATTGGCGTTGTTGTCACCGGTGACCTTCTTGACCAGTCTCAACTCCGCTTCGGTACGGGTGTTGGTGATCTCACAGGTGACCTCGCCGTTCTTGGCGACGGTGACCTTGTTGCCGTTCTGGGTGACACCGGTGCCGGTGCAGACCCAGTTGCTGGCGGTGTAGTTGCCCGGCCCGGACTCGGACAGGGTGTACTCGGTGCCTGCGTAGACCTCGGCCAGGGTGGTGATGTTGCCGGCCCGGTCGACGATGTTCTTGCCGGCGTTGGGGCTGCGGCGATGGCCGAGGCTTCCAGTCGGCGGGCACGCTGGCCCCGCCGTCGACCTTCTTCACCACGGCCAGCTTCGCCAGGTCACGGGTGTTGGTGATCTCGCAGGTGACTTCGCCGTTCTTGGCGACGGTGACCTTGTTGCCGTTCTGGGTGACACCGGTGCCGGTGCAGACCCAGTTGCTGGCGGTGTAGTTGCCCGGCCCGTCCTCGGACAGGGTGTACTCGGTGCCGGCGTAGACCTCGGCCAGGGTGGTGATGTTGCCGGCCCGGTCGACGATGTTCTTGCCGGCGTTGGGGGCTGCGGCGATGGCCGAGAGCTTCCAGTCGGCGGGCACGCTGGCCCCGCCGTCGACCTTCTTCACCACGGCCAGCTTCGCCAGGTCACGGGTGTTGGTGATCTCGCAGGTGACTTCGCCGTTCTTGGCGACGGTGACCTTGTTGCCGTTCTGGGTGACACCGGTGCCGGTGCAGACCCAGTTGCTGGCGGTGTAGTTGCCCGGCCCGTCCTCGGACAGGGTGTACTCGGTGCCGGCGTAGACCTCGGCCAGGGTGGTGATGTTGCAGGCCCGGTCGACGATGTTCTTGCCGGCGTTGGGGCTGCGGCGATGGCCGAGAGCCTCCAGTCGGCGGGCACGCTGGCCCCGCCGTCGACCTTCTTCACCACGGCCAGCTTCGCCAGGTCACGGGTGTTGGTGATCTCGCAGGTGACTTCGCCGTTCTTGGCGACGGTGACCTTGTTGCCGTTCTGGGTGACACCGGTGCCGGTGCAGACCCAGTTGCTGGCGGTGTAGTTGCCCGGCCCGTCCTCGGACAGGGTGTACTCGGTGCCTGCGTAGACCTCGGCCAGGGTGGTGATGTTGCCGGCCCGGTCGACGATGTTCTTGCCGGCGTTGGGGGCTGCGGCGATGGCCGAGAGCTTCCAGTCGGCGGGCACGCTGGCCCCGCCGTCGACCTTCTTCACCACGGCCAGCTTCGCCAGGTCACGGGTGTTGGTGATCTCGCAGGTCACCTGCGCGTTCTTGGCGACGGTGACCGCACTGTTGGTCACGGTGACAGGGTTGTTCGCGCCGTCCTTGCAGGTCCACACCGAAGCGGTGTAGTTCGCACCCGGGTTGGGGAGCTCCGAAAGGGTGTAGTCGACGTTGGCGAACACGGACTTGAAGGTGTCCGAGTCTCCCTTGACGGTGAAGTTCTTCCCGTCGAAGGGGGTCGTCGCGGTCGCCGTGAGGTCGTAGTCGGCCGGGGTCTTGTCGCCACCCGAGACCTTCTTGACCAGTTTCAGGGACCCGGTGTCGCGGGTGTTGGTGATCTCGCAAGTAACGGCCTGGTTCTTCGAGACGGTGACCGCACTGTTGGTCACGGTGACAGGGTTGTCCGCGCCGTCCTTGCAGGTCCACACCGAAGAGGTGTAGTTCGCACCCGGGTTCGGGGACTCGGCCAAGGTGTACGGAGTGCCGGCATACACGCTTTGCGGCGTGCCGGAGCCGCCAGCGTTGCTGAAGTTCTTCCCGTCGAAGGGGGTCGTCGCGGTCGCCGAGAGTGTCCATCCGTCCGGGTTCACTGAGGCCGGGTCGGTCTTCTTGACCAGCCTCAACGTGCCCGCGTCGCGGGTGTTGGTGATCTCACAGGTCACGTCCTTGCCCTTGCCGACCTGGACTTTGCCGTCGGCCACTGGGACGGTGGCGTTGGCCTGGTCCTTACAGGTCCACGCCGAAGAGGCGTAGTTGGCACCCGGGTTCGGGTTCTCCGCCAGGGTGTAGTCGACGCCGGCCCAGACGGTGGTCAGGGTTCCCTGGCCACCGAGGTTGGATACATTCGGGGCACCGTTCGGGCCGGTCGCGGTCAGCGTCCAGCCGTTCGCGTTCACCGAGGCCGGGTCGGTCTTCTTGACCAACTTCAGGCGCCCCGTATCACGAGTGTTCGCGATGGTGCACTCGGTCTGGGTGCCCTTGGGGACGGTGATCTGGTTGCCGTTGCTGACGTTGACGCCGTTGGTGCAGGACCAGGTGCCGCCGGTGTAGTTCGCGGGTCCGGTCTCGCCGAGGGTGTAGACGACACCACCGTTGATGGGTTCGAACGTCGGGTGGTTGCCCGGCTTGGAGTACGACGGTGCGTTGGGGGAGGTGGCTGTGAGGGTGAACTCGGCCGGCGTGGCGGAACCGCCGGACACGGTCTTCGTCAGTTTCAGTTTCGTGAGGGTGTTCTTGGCGGTGCAGGTGACGATCTCGCGGGATTCGATCTGTCCGAGGGTCCAGTTTCCGTTCCCGTCAACGGTCGGGTTGATGTTGCGTTGGGTGCCCGCAATGACGTTCCGCGCCACACACGCCAGCAGCGGGTCGCGTTCGTAGCCGTTCTGCAGGGTCTCTTTGACGATCACCGGGTTGGTCGGGAAGTTGCCGTTGGGCTCCCACTGGAAGTTGACCGCACCACCGTTGACGGTGGCAGCGGACCGAGTGATCGCCGTGTTCTGCGGGATCACGTCGGTGGTGGGTGTGACCCACTTTCCGGAAGCGCCCGGGATGGTCACGGTGGTGTCGAAGGTCCACCCGTTGGCCGGCTGGAAGCCCTGCGTGTCCGGGGTGTCGGCCAGTTTGGTGATGGTCAGCGACGGCGCGCACAGGTCAACGGCCAGTTCCTTCAACTGCTGGGCCAGCGCGGCGTAGTCGTTGGTCTGCACGTAACCGGCGATCGGGAAGTTGGAGCCGTTGTAGGCGGTCTGGTTCGTGATCGCCATGATCGGGTTCAGCGAGATCGATGATCCCACTGCGATGCCGAACATCTTCGTGCCGTCGGCCTTCATGCCGTTGGCGATGGTGATGGCCGGGTTCACGGCGGCCTTTGCACCGTCGTTGTACTGGCCAGGGGTACTGGTGTTGGTGGTGTTCGGGTTGCCGTCAGTGATGAACACCATCAGATCGGGGCTGCTGCCGGTCCAGCCTCCGAAGGCGTCCATCTTGACCAGGCCGTCCTGCCAGTTCGTCCACCCGTTGGAACTCAGGTTGGCGTACGAGTTCTTGATCGTGTTGAGGTTCGCGCTGGTCAGCGCCGTCGGTGCCAGGTTCGTGCCCCCGGTACCGGGGCTGCTCGTGGAGAAACTCGTCACCGCCACCCTCGACCCTGTGTCGACCAGTGAGTCGACGAACGCGTTGGCCGCCGTCTTCAGGTTCGCGATGCCGGTGTTGCCGATCGACCCGGAGGAGTCCAGCACCAGACCGAAGTCCAGCCCGCACTGGGAGGGCAAGGTCGGGTTATCACTCGACGTGTTGTAGAAACCGGAGTCGCCGGATCCGGGAGCCACCGGCACCTGGAAACTCGCCGCCGCCGGTGTCGCGGTAGCCACGACCCCTGCAGCCACCATCCCGGCGACTACAGCTGTGGAAGTAAGCCCTCCAAGGAACTTCCTAAACATGGTCGTGCCTCCCGTCAGAACCCCGATTTTGTGCACCGGAGGAAACTCTGGATGTAATGAGCGTGCTGTGAGCATGTGAAGCGGACGTAAACGCGCGAGGGTGTGCGTCACGGTACGTAATCATGAAACCCTCCTCGCCGTCCGATGTGGGTATCACCCATCGGCTGTCCGGCTGATCGCAGGGTAACTCCGCGTCGCTGGCTCGGGTATCCCCCAGTGGAGTTAAACCGGCGCCGCGCAGCGTACACGCTGTGAGGGAACGCGCCCTGGATTTGTGGCCGTGTCCGAATCGTTATCTTCTTTCTGGCGATCGCGGGACCCTCCGCCCGCTCCAGACCGGGCGTGGCAGGTCCGGGGGGATGTCGCTTCCGAGACCCGTTCGGTGACTCTTTGTAGTCGGCTCCGCAGCAAACTGAATAGAGGTGACGGCCCGTGCCTCAGGCTAAGAACAAGGTCGCTGCCCTCTGCGCCTGCGGCTCGGACCTGCGGCGTAGGCCGATCGCGCTGATCTTCGACAATGACCGTTGACGGGTCCGGCCTCCGAGGGTGGGCGGAGGCGATCAGGAGCCTGCACTGACTCCGGTTTCACCACGCTGATCTGACGGCCGCCAACGCATCGGCGCGGCCAGCCTCGATCAACAGCACCCGCAAACGCGTTTCCGCCGCCTCGTCCGGCGTCAGAGCACCTTCGGCCTCCCGAGCCCACTGCACCTCGACCGCCAGCGCGGGGGTGTCGCCGACATGCTCCCCGAGTTGTGGGTCGCGCTCGATCGCCTCGCGAAGAAGTGGTGCCTCAGACCCGAACCGGCGGGTGAGGCGGTCGCGGCTGCGACTGTCGCCGGGCGCCCCCACCAGGGCGATCCGCGTGGTCGGGCAGGGCTGGCCCGAGATGAGGTCCACGGCGTCCTCGGCCATCTTCCGGTATGCCGTCAGTTTGCCGCCGGTCACGGCGATCGTGCCGTCGGGCTGGCGGGCGACCAGGTGCTTGCGAGAGATGTCCGCGGTCTGTGCGTGGGCGTCGCTGACCAGCGGCCGCAGACCGCTGAACGTGCCGATCACGTCCTCGGAGTGAAGCGGTACGGCCAGCGCGGCGGAGATGCGCTCGCACAGCCAGTCGATCTCCTCGGTGGTCGGTTCCGGGGGTCGGGCAGCAGCGATTCCGTGGGGAGGTCGGTGAGGCCGACGTAAGTGAGGCCGTCAGGCTGCGGGATCGCGAACACGAAGCGGCCGAACTCCTCCGGAATCGCAACAGTCATGGAGGCGGTCGGGTGGCCCAATCGCTCGGACGGGATCACAAGATGTGTGCCACGGCTGGGGCTCAGACGAATCTCCGGATTGAGTTCCTCGGTCCACACGCCGGTGCAGGTGATGATCTGGTCGCAATCAATGGTGAACTCGCCGGTCTCATCGCGCAGAGTCGCCCTGCCGTCTCCGACAGCGACTGCATCGACGTGCGTCAGGACCTCCGCGCCGTAGGCGGCCGCGGTGCGGGCCACGGCAACCACCAGCCGGGCGTCGTCCTCCACCTGGCCGTCCCACCCGACGATCGCGCCCTTCAGCCCATCGGGGCGCAGGGCCGGTGCCATCGTCAGCGCGGTCCGGGTGTCCACGAATCGGGCGCGGGGGAGCGTGGCGCGCTTCGTCCCCGAGATCGCCCGAAGCACGTCGCCGGCGATGAGACCGGCGTAGCTGATCAGCGGGTCCTTGCCGCCGTAGTTGGGGATCAGTGTCGGCAACGCGCGTACCAGGTGCGGGGCGATGACCGTCATCAGCAGGTGGCGCTCTTTGGCGCTCTCCAGTGCGACATCGATGTGTCCGGAGGCCAGGTAGCGCAGGCCGCCGTGGATCAACTTGCTGCTCCAGCGGCTCGTGCCGTGCGCGAGGTCGTGACGCTCGATGAGGGTGACCTGCATGCCGCGTGCCGCGGCGTCCAGCGCCACACCGACGCCGGTGATCCCGCCGCCGACCACGAGGACCTGCGCGTGGCCGCGGGCACGCAGCCGATGCAGTTCGGACTCGCGGCGGGTGGCATTGAGCAGACTCGACGGTTCAGCAGGACGGATCACGATAGGTATCCCTTCACAAGCAGGCGCAGTTCCGTCTCGTTCCCGCCGATGCGGTGGGCGAAGACGAAGGTCTGCGCGACGAGGACCAAGGTCAACGACATGGCGTCCGCGTTCCCGGGGCGGATGCTGCCGTCGCCGGTGCCGGGTTGCCCCTCGACGATGAGGTCGTGCAGCACCGTGCGGGCCAGGCGCTGCGTGCCGCCGAGTCTGCCGGTGATCCACTCGGTCAGTTCTTCCGGCTCGTGGCGCAACACCGCTGCCATCAGTGGATGATCGTTGATGCGCGTGACGGTGAGCGCCACCCCTTCCACGATGCGGTCACGTTGGGTGGGGGCGTCGAGCCGGCTGGTCTGTGCCACGATCTCGCCGAGTTCCCGGTTGAACAGCGCCGCGAGGATGGCGTGCTTGTCGGGGAACTTGCGGTAGACGGTCATCCGCGAGACGCCGGCCTCGGTGGCGATGGCCGAAACGGTGGCCGCCGCCGGACCGCCGTTGATGATCAACGCCGCTGCGGAATCCAGTAGGCGGTTGCTGACCTCGTCACGCGTGGGCTGTGACACCATAGCATTTAGTGTAACATCGACGTCAGAGTGATGCAGCCCCAAGATCCAGGAGGAAGCATGGTCGTGTCCACGGAGATGGTGCAGCGGTGGGGCGGCGGTGGACACGGTGTCCCGCTCACCCTGCAGGAGTTCCTGGCCGACCGCGGAATGGGTGGCGTGGAACCGCGGCCCGCTGCCGACCTGGCGCAGGTGCCGGTTCGGGCCGCCCGCATCCCGGCCGAGGAATTCGCCGCCCTGGACTGTGAGGTCGACACCGATGATCTGCTGCGCCTGCGGTGCTCCGGCGGCTTCTCCTTCATCGACTTGTGCCACCGGCGCTGGCCGGCCCAGCAGGTGCCGGCAGTCGATGCCGTAGTGCTGCCCCGCGACCACGACCATGTGCGCCAGGTACTTGATCTGGCGTTTGCGAAGGGTTGGGCAGTCGTTCCCTTCGGCGGTGGTACGAGCGTGGTGGACGGGGTCGACGTCACCGATCGTCTGACCATCGGGGTGGCGCTCTGGGCGATGAACGCAGTGCAGCACCTCGACGCGGAGTCCGGCGAGGTGCGCGTGCAGGCGGGGATCAGCGGTCCGGAACTCGAGCGCTGGCTCGAAGCGCGTGGATTCACGTGGGGTCACGTGCCCCAGTCGTGGGAACGGGCGACCGTCGGGGGATATGCGGCGACGCGCTCGGCCGGTCAGACGTCCACGGGTTATGGCCGTGCTGATGCCACGGTCACCAAGTTGCGGGTCGCAACTCCGCGTGGCGACTTTGACCTCGGGCGGGCTCCGGGCACTGCCGCCGGCCCCGACCTGCAGGAACTCTTCATGGGCAGCGAGGGCTCGTTGGGGATCATCACCGAGGTGGGACTGCGTGTGCGGCCGCTGCCGGAGAAGAAGGTGTACGAGGGATTGCTGTTCCCCACCTTCGCGGCCGGCAAACGCGCCTTCCGCCTGCTCGCCCAGGACCGCGCGACCCCGGATGTCATGCGGCTGTCCGACGCCGACGAGAGCGCGGTGAACCTGGCGATGAGCGGCGTGGGCGGGCTCAAGAAGGTGGCCTTCGACCGCTACACGGCCTTCCGCAAGGTGGCCGGCGGCTGCCTCGCCATCGTCGGCTGGGAGGGTCCCGCCGATCTGGTCACGGCCCGGCGCGGCCACGCCCACAAGGTCTTCCGCCGTTTCGGCGCGGTGGGGCTGGGCAGCGGGGTAGGCCGGTCCTGGGAGAAGAACCGGTTCGAGGCGCCCTACCTTCGTGACGACCTGCTCGACGCCGGATACCTGGTGGAGACTCTCGAGACCGCCAATGAGTGGTCGCAGCTCGACGCCACGTACGACGCGGTGCACGACGCTCTGCGAGGGGCCTTGGGTGCGCCGCTGATCGGAACGCACCTCTCGCACGTGTACCCGACCGGCGCAAGCCTGTACTTCACGGTGATCTGTCCAATGGCAGACGACCCGGTCGCGCAGTGGCGGGCTGCCAAGGTGGTTGCCACCCAGGCGCTCGTCGACACCGAGGCAACGATCACCCACCATCACGCCGTGGGCCGGGACCACGCTCCCTGGTTGGGGGCGGAGATCGGGGACTCCGGTGTGGAGTTGCTGCGGGCCATCAAGGACCATCTCGACCCCGCCGGGATCATGAACCCCGGGGTGCTCGGGCTGTAGGTAGCCTCCTGCCGAGCCGGCTGTGGATGACGTCGGCCGCAGCGTCGTATCGCCGCCGTAGCGTCCGAATCCCAGGGCTGAGGAGGATGCATGCGAGCAGGGTTGGCACATGAGTGGGTGCGGGTGACGGCTGCCATCGACGGATTGTTGGCCGAGGGCCGAAGCGGGACGTTGCGGGAGCGACTGAACCGGCGTGTGCAGGCGCAGACCCTGAAGGGAAAGCTGCACCGGCTGGAGGTGGAGGCGCTGCGCGCGTACCTCGCAGCCTGCCAGGAGTTGGAGCGGCGACTGGACGCGGCGTGATCGGGGATGGGTGTACGTCCCAAGGCTTCGCCAGACGCTCTCCCGCGACCGGAGACTACACTGTAGTCATGAGCAGTCCTCGGTCCGTGCGCTTCGAGACCTCGACGCTGAACAAGTTGTCCGCGTATGCCTCGCGCCACCCCGGAATGACCAGTTCGGGGGCGGCGGCGCTACTCGTGGAGGAGGGGCTGCGCATGGACGAACATCCTGGGATCGTCTTCCGTGACGGCCCGGCCGGCCGGCGTGCCGGGTTGGCCGGCGGCCCCGATGTCTGGGAGGTGATCACCGCGGTGATCTCGGCGCGGGAGGCGGATCTCCATCTGGGTGCGGATAATGGGCTGGCCCTGGTGGCGGACAACGCGGGGTTGCCGGTCCCGGCCGTGCAGATCGCGGTGCGCTATTACGGGGACTACCCGGATGAGATCGACCAGCAGGTGCGCGATGCTCGTGACGCGCAGGCGACTGCCGAGCGAGCCCTGCGGCGCACCAGCGGACTGCTGGGTCGGTGAAGCGGCTGCTGCTCGATGAGATGCTGCCGTCGAAGATCCGCGACCAGTTGCCCGAACTTGATGTGTTGGCCGTCAGCGGTGATCCTGCACTGCGTGGGATGAGCGACGCGGAGGTGCTCGAGCTGGCGGCCGCGCAGGGTCGCATCCTGGTGACTGGCAACATCCGGGACTTCGTCCCGCTGAGCACGCGCTGGCTGGCCACGGGGCGGATCCCAGTGGGAATGCTGTTCATCAGTTCCAAGTCCTTCCCGCAGGATCGTGCCCGCACCGGACGGGTTGTCGACGCGCTGCGGGCACGCGCTGCGGACGGGAACTGGCCGCCGGACGGCCAGTACGCGTTTCTGTAGCCGGCGACGTCCGTCCGCTTGCCCGGGTGGCCTCAGTACGCTCGATGTATGTCCCTGGAACTGCTGCCCGCCGTCGATGTCGCCAACGGTCAGGCCGTGCGCCTGGTGCAGGGGGAGGCCGGCACGGAGACCGACTACGGCAACCCGGTGGATGCGGCCCTCACGTGGCAGGAGCAGGGGGCGCAGTGGATCCACCTGGTGGACCTCGACGCTGCGTTCGGCCGGGGCAGCAATGCCGAACTGCTGGCGCGTGTCGTCGCACAACTGGATGTCGATGTGGAGTTGTCCGGCGGGATCCGCGACGACGCGTCCTTGGCCTCGGCTCTGGCCACGGGCTGCCGCCGGGTGAACATCGGCACCGCCGCGCTTGAGCAGCCGCAGTGGTGCGCGAAGGTGATCGCCGAGCACGGCGACCGGGTGGCGATCGGGCTGGACGTGCGCGGCACCACGCTGGCGGCGCGCGGATGGACGCAGGAGGGCGGGGAGTTGTTCGCAACGCTGGCCCGCCTCGACGCCGAGGGGTGCGCACGCTACGTCGTCACCGACGTGCGGCGCGACGGGACCCTGACCGGGCCCAACCTGGACCTGCTGCGCGACGTGTGCGGTGCCACCGACCGGCCCGTGGTGGCCTCCGGCGGGGTGTCATCGCTGGATGACCTGCGCGCGATCGCGACGGTGCCGGGGGTGGAGGGCGCCATCGTGGGCAAGGCCCTCTACGCGGGGTCCTTCACTCTGCCCGAGGCGCTGGCGGCCGTTCGATGAGCCTGGCCGTGCGGGTCATCCCATGCCTCGACGTTGACGCCGGACGGGTGGTCAAGGGCGTCAATTTCGAGGGCCTGCGCGACGCCGGCGATCCTGTCGAACTGGCCACGAGGTACAACGCCGAGGGTGCCGACGAATTGGTGTTCCTCGACATCACTGCCAGTTCCGGCGGCCGCGCCACCATGATCGACGTGGTCCGCCGCACCGCCGATGCGGTGTTCATCCCGCTGACGGTCGGAGGTGGAGTCCGCAAGGTGGAGGACTTCGATGTGCTGCTGCGCGCGGGGGCCGACAAGGTGGGAGTGAACACCGCGGCGATCGCCGATCCGGACCTGCTCACGCGGGCCGCACGGCGGTTCGGCAACCAGTGCGTCGTGCTCAGCGTCGACGCCCGCCGCGCTCGGGGGATGGCCAGTGGCTTCGAGATCACCACGCACGGCGGCCGCAAGGGGACCGGGATCGACGCGATCGCGTGGGCGGGCAATGGCGCGCGGATGGGGGCTGGGGAGATCCTGCTAAACAGCATGGACGCCGACGGCACCACCTCTGGATTCGACACCGAACTCATCGAACTGGTGCGGGCGGCCGTGGATGTGCCGGTCATCGCCAGTGGTGGCGCGGGCGCGCCGGAGGACTTCGTCTCGGCGGTCCGGGCGGGAGCCGATGCCGTCCTGGCGGCCAGCGTCTTCCACTACGGCACGTTGTCGATCGGTGAGGTCAAAGAGGCGATGGCGGTCGCGGGGCTCACGGTGCGGTCAGGATGAGCCAGCGGGCCTCGCGGTTGGCCCAGGCCACCGGCCCTACAACCGCGGCCCGGTGAAAGGCGCCTCCATCGTCAGGGTGCAGGTGATCGTGCGGTTGCCCTTGTCCCATTGCGTCTCGTTGGGCAGGAAGTAGCCGGGGATCAGCGATTCGGGGTCGTCGTAGGTCGGGCGGTACCGGTTGAAGGCCGTCGAGCACTGGTTCTGCGCCGAGGCCTTCATGGCGACCGAACCGGCCCAGTCGAGGTTTCCCAGATCCACCTGGTCGAGGATCTGGCCGTCGTGTTCTTCGTCGCAACTGACCACGTAGACACCGTCGGCGGTCATGATGTCGCCACGGGCGTCGCGCGGGATGGCGTAGCAGTCGGCGAACCGGAGGCTGGAGATCGGGTACACCCCAGGGATGGTCTGCGCGGCCTGCTCAGTGGTGTCCGGGGCGTTGCGGATCATCCACACGGACGCCGCGGCAACCATCGCCGCCACGAGGAGTACGGTGCCCGCGGCAGCCCACCGAGCCCCTTTCGTCGCCATACCTGAATGGTTGCATGTTGGACCGGCGGCACAATGTCCCCATGGCCGACGATTCGCGGATAGCGCAGACGCTGCAGAGGCTCGAGTTCGGCCCCGACGGGCTGCTGCCGGCCATCGCGCAGCAGTGGGACACCGGCGAGGTCCTGATGCTGGCGTGGATGGACGCCGAGGCGGTCCGGCGCACTCTGGCGACCGGGCGGGGAACGTACTGGTCGCGCTCCCGTGGCCAGTACTGGGTGAAGGGCGAGACGTCCGGCAACACTCAGGCAGTCAAAGAGGTGCGCATCGACTGCGACGGCGACGCCATCCTGCTGATGGTCGAGCAGTCCGGCCCGGCGTGTCACACCGGGCTGCGTTCGTGTTTCGATACCGCACGCGTAGCGCCGGAGGGGTCATGACCGACGTGTACGGCGTGTGCCATACGCCGAGCGGGGTGACTGCGCCCACCGCAGAGCAGTTCCGCGAGCTCGCGCGCGACCGCCGGGTCATCCCCGTGGTGCGGCGCTTCCTGGTCGACGACCAGACCCCGGTCGGGTTGTTCGCGAAGCTGGCCGGTGACCGGCCGGGCACATTCCTGCTCGAGTCCGCGGAGAACGGGCAGACGTGGAGCCGCTACTCCTTCATCGGTGTCCGCAGCGCCGCGATGCTGACCGATGTCGGGGGCCAGGCGCAGTGGGTGGGCCACCTCCCGGTCGGCCTGCCGACGTCCGGCCTCGCGGTGGATGCCCTGCGCGACACCCTGGCGTCCCTGCGCACCCCGCGGGCCCCGGGATTGCCGCCGTTGACCGGTGGACTGGTCGGGCTCATCGGCTACGACGCGGTGCGGCGCTGGGAACACCTGCCCGACGCCAACCCCGACGACCTGCAGCTGCCCGAGGTGGCGATGCTGCTGGTGACCGACCTCGCGGTCATGGACCACGTCGACGGTTCCGTATGGCTGGTCGCCAACGCCGTCAACTACGACAACTCCCCGGGGCGTGTCGACGACGCCTACGACGACGCTGTTTCACGACTGGACCGCATGGAGGCCGATCTGTATGCGGCGGCACCGGCGTCCGTGCACGCGATCCCGGCCGCTGCGCGCCGGCCACCGCAGGTCAATGCGGACTTCCGGGCTTCGGTGGAGACCGCCAAGGAGTACATCCGCGCCGGCGATGCCTTCCAGATCGTGCTCTCCCAGCGTTTCAGCCAGCCCTGCGGCGCCAGCCCGTTGACCGTCTACCGCGCGTTGCGCATGACCAACCCGAGCCCTTACATGTACCTGCTGAACATCCCGGGCGGGCAGGGGATGGACAGCCCCGGGTTCAGCGTCGTCGGGTCCAGCCCCGAGGCGCTGGTCAAACTGACCGGCGACGAAGCGATGCTGCATCCCATCGCCGGTACCCGCCCGCGGGGGAGCACCCCGGACGAGGACGCCGACCTGGTCGCGGATCTGCTGGCCGACCCGAAAGAACGTGCTGAGCACCTGATGCTCGTCGACCTGGGCCGCAACGATCTCGGGCGGGTGTGCACGCCCGGGACCGTGAATGTCGTGGAGTTCATGCAGGTCGAGCAGTACTCCCACGTCCACCACATCGTGTCCACGGTGGTCGGCAGGCTTGCGCCCGGCGAGGGGGCCTACGACCTGCTGGCGGCTACGTTCCCCGCCGGCACGCTATCCGGAGCCCCGAAGCCGCGCGCCATGGAGATCATCGACGAACTCGAACACAGCCGGCGGGGCTTGTACGCGGGATGCATCGGGTATTTCGACGTGGCGGGTGACATGGACACAGCGATCGCCATCCGCACCGCAGTGCTGCGCGACGGTGTGGCCCATGTGCAGGCAGGCGCGGGGATCGTCGCCGACTCCGACCCCGTCGCTGAGGACGAGGAGTGCCAGAACAAGGCCGCAGCCGTCCTGCGCGCATTGGCCATCGCCGAGGAGATGACGTGAGCTCCCGGGCCGTGGCGCTGCTCCTGACCGTCCTGGGTGCCGGGCTGCTCTACCTCGTCGCCGCTGACGATGCCGCGCTCGCACCGGCACTGCTGGCCGCACTTCTGGCGATCGCTGCGATCTGGCTGGCCTCCGGTGGTGCGCGCCTCGTGCTGGCGGGGCTCAGTGCGGTGGCGTGGGTGGGTGCTCTGGTGCTGGCGGTGGGGTCACTGCCGGCCCTGGCTGCCGCGGCCGCGGGTCTGGGCGGGGCAGTGCTGACACTGGCGCGAGGCTCCCGGTGGCCGGGGTGGTCCAGCAAATACAGCCGCGCCGCGCAGGATGAGGAGGTGACCCCCCGGCAGATGTGGGAGAGCCTGGACCGCGGGGAGGATCCGACCGAGTAGGGCGACGGGGAACGTGGGAGCGGACACGGCGCAGTGCTGGCTCGCCGGCAGACGCCACTGGTTACACTCCGGGTATCGAATCTGGAGGTTCTGCCCATGCCGATGTATGACAACCACCACGGCCGTACGACGGCGATGTGGACGGGGACGACGATCGTGACGATCGGGTTCTTGGTCGGGACGATCGCACTGATCATCGCTCAGCCGTGGCTGTTCTGGGTGGGGGTCGCACTCGTCCCGATCGGCGCCATCGTCGGCAAGGCCATGGCCATGGCCGGCATGGGTCAGCCGCAGAAGGACGCCCCGGCCCGCGCTGCTGCGCAGGACACCGCTGACGCGTGACCACCGCACGCGGGGTGGTGCTCGTCGTCGAGGACGAGCCGGCCATTGCAGACCTCCTTCGGATGTACCTGAGCCGCGAGGGCTTCCAGGTGCTCGTCGAGACCGACGGCCAGGAAGCCTTGACGGCGATCGCGGATCACCGGCCGTCGTGCGTGCTGCTGGACGTGGGCCTGCCCGGCATGGACGGCATTGAGGTCTGCCGACGGCTACGAGCCGAGCAGGACTGGACACCGGTACTGTTCTGCACCGCCCGGGATGACGAAGTCGACCGGGTGCTCGGCCTGGAACTCGGCGCCGACGACTACATCACTAAACCCTTCAGTCCCCGAGAGGTCGTCGCGCGGGTCAAGGCCGTGGTGCGCAGGGCCCGCGGTCCGCAGGCGCAGAACCAGGCGGTGCGTGTCGGCAAGGTCGAGATGGACCCGATGACCCGGCGTTGCACGGTTGCTGGCCGCTCGGTGGAACTGACCGCCACCGAGTTCGACCTGCTCTTCTACCTCATGACGCACCCGGGGCAGATCTTCAGCCGCGACCAGCTGCTCAGTGAGGTGTGGGGCTACGCCGCCATGGTCAACACCCGCACCGTCGACGTCCACGTGGCGCAACTGCGCGGCAAGCTCGGCGAGAACAACATCATCCGGACCGTGCGCGGCGTGGGTTATGGCGCCGAGGCGAGCGAGTCCGGCCCCGATGCCCAGTGACGCCCCCAATGGGGTCCTGACCGCACCGAGCGCGGCTGACACAGTCCGGCGGTCCTCGTTGGGCCTGCGCACCGTCCTGGTGACCACTCTGGTCGCCCTGTTGGCGGTACTGATGACCGGGCTCGCCGCGCTGCCGCTGCTGCGCGCCTCCGAACTGCGCGACCAGCACAGACAGTTGTCCCAGTTGGCCGATGCTGCAGCGGCCTCTACCCAGACCACGGGACCATTGACCGACGCCATCCAGCAGCGCCTCATCAGCACCTTGCGCCGTGAACAGGTCAGTCTCGCGCTGATCACGCCCGAGGGTGCCATCCCCCAGGGTCTGTCGGCCGCGGAGCTCGTCCCGCTCTGGACGACGGCGAAACTGACCACCACGTACTCGCTCGACGGGCAGTCCTACATGCTCGAGGGCCGCGTGATCGCCAAGGACACCGGTCTCCTGCTCATCCAGCCGACGTCGGTGTCCGGGTTCGGTCTTCGCGAGTTGTGGGGCCGGATCGGCATGGCCATCGTCATCGGCGGTGTCCTGGCGGCGCTGGCCGGCGCATTGCTCGCCAGGAGGGTGACGCGGCCGCTGCGAACCTTGGTCAACGCCGCCCGCCGCCTCCAGGCCGGCGACCGCAACCTGCGCCTGGAACCCGAGGGCCCGGCCGAGGTCGCGGAACTCGCAGTGGCGCTCAATCAGTTGGGCGACAGCCTGGCCACCAGCGAGGAACGACAGCGGGACTTCCTGCTGTCGGTCAGCCACGAGTTGCGCACCCCGATGACCGCCATCGGAGGGTACGCCGAGGCCCTGGCCGACGGCGTCGTGCCCGACGACGACGTGGAACGGGTGGCCGGCACGATGCTGTCGGAAACGCACCGGCTCGATGCGCTGATCGCCGACCTGCTGGATCTCGCGCGGCTCGGGGCCGTGGAGTTCCCGGTGGACATCGTCGAGGTGGACCTGCGCGACGTCGCCGCTGCTGCCGACGAGGTCTGGGCGGACCGCTGCGCCGCCGAGGGGGTCAAGTGGTTCTGCCACGCGCCCCAACGACCGGTGCTGGTGCGTTGTGACCCACGCCGTGTGCGCCAGATCATCGACAACCTCGTGGCCAACGCGCTGCGCGTGACCCCGGCCGGGGAGCCGATCATCCTGCAGGTGGCCAACGACCCCCCGGTCGGGTACTTGGAGGTGCGTGACGGCGGGCCCGGCCTGTCGGACAGCGACCTGGCGGTCGCGTTCGTCCCCGCCGAGTTGTACAGCCGCTACCGGGGACTGCGGCAGGTCGGCACCGGCGTCGGGCTGGCACTGGTTGGCCGGCTGGCCGAGCGGCTCGGGGGGCGGGCCTCCGCCGGGCACGCGCCGGAGGGCGGGGCCTGTTTCCGCGTGTCATTCCCATCGGTGGGGTGAGAGGCCCGCGCGTCCCGGCTGGGGGGAACCACAATCACCTCCTATCCTCAGGACATGAGCAGGTGGGACCGCGTCAAGGTTCCGGTCATGGTCGGCGCGGGCACGCTGGTGGCCAGCGCCTACGTCTATGCGTTCGACCCATCCGAACCCGGCCATTTCCCGCCCTGCCCGACGAAGGTCCTCACAGGTCTCGACTGCCCGTTCTGCGGCAGCCTGCGCGCCAGCCACGACCTCATGCACACGAACCTCACCGGGGCCTTGGACTTCAACGCGATGACGGTGCTGTTCGTACTGCCGGCAGCGCTGATCGCGTGGGTGCTGTGGCTGCGCGCGGCATGGCGCGATGAGCCGGCTGTGCGGGTGCCACGCTGGGCGCTGGTGACCAGTGTGGTCGCGCTGGTGGCCTTCACAGTGGTGCGCAACCTGCCCGGGATGCCGCTGGGCACCGCCGCCTAGGGGGTGTCCGAAGCGGTGTTCGTCGCGCGGTTAGTCTGACTTCTGTGAGCGTGCTCGACGAGATCCTCTCCGGCGTCCGGGAAGACCTTGCGGCGCGCGAGGAGCAGGTTCCACTCGACGAACTGAAGCGCCGCGTGGAAATCGTCCCCGATCCCATCGACGCCCTGGCGGTGCTACGACAAGGTGGCGTCGGGGTCATCGCGGAGGTCAAGCGATCCTCCCCGAGCCGGGGTTCGCTGGCGCCCATCGACGACCCCGCGCTCTTGGCCCAGGCCTATGAGAGTGGTGGTGCCCGTTGCATCAGCGTCCTCACCGAGCAGCGCCGGTTCGGCGGCAGTCTCGAGGATCTCGCAGCAGTGCGGGCTGCGGTCGACGTGCCCGTGCTACGCAAGGACTTCATCGTCACGTCCTACCAACTGTGGGAGGCCCGCTCTTACGGCGCCGACCTGGCCCTGCTGATCGTCGCTGCCCTGGAGCAACCGGCACTGGTCTCGCTCGTCGAGCGCGCTGAGTCCATCGGGCTGCTGCCATTGGTCGAGGTTCACGACCGTGAAGAGGTGCAGCGCGCCGTCGATGCAGGCGCAAAGGTGATCGGTGTCAACGCCCGCGACCTCAAGACCCTGGAGGTTGACCTGGGGGTATTCGAGCGGGTCGCGCCCAGCATTCCCGAAGGCATCGTGCGTATCGCCGAATCCGGGGTGAAGAGCCCGCAGGACCTGCTCGCGTACGCCGCCGCCGGCGCTGATGCTGTCCTGGTGGGTGAGGCGCTGGTGACCCAGGCCGACCCCGCCGCAGCCGTTCAGGATCTGGTGTCGGCCGGCGAGCACCCAGCCGTCCGCCACGCCGACTAGGAGGCCCGCACCGTGGACCTGCCCGACGCCAGAGGGCACTTCGGACAGTACGGAGGCCGCTTCGTGCCCGAAGCGCTGGTGGCCGCCCTCGACGAACTCGACGACGCATTCCGCAAGGCGTGGCTCGACGACGCCTTCCACGCTGAACTCGACGCCCTCCTGCGTGACTACTCGGGCCGGCCCACTCCGCTGACCAGTGCCGCCGGGCTGGCACGGGCCTTCGGGGTGAGGCAGGTGCTGCTCAAGCGCGAAGACCTCAATCACACCGGCAGCCACAAGATCAACAACGTGCTGGGCCAGGCCCTGCTCACCAAACGCATGGGCAAGCCCCGGGTCATCGCCGAGACGGGTGCCGGGCAGCACGGTGTGGCGACCGCCACCGCAGCCGCGCTGCTGGACCTCGAGTGCGTGGTCTACATGGGGGAGGAGGACACCGAACGCCAGGCGCTGAACGTCGCCCGAATGCAACTGCTGGGCGCCGAGGTGGTGCCCGTGCGAACGGGAAGCCGGACCCTCAAGGATGCGATCAACGAGGCCATGCGCGACTGGGTGACCAATGTGGCCACCACCCACTACCTGCTGGGAACTGTTGCCGGACCTGCGCCGTTCCCCGAGATGGTCCGGGAGTTCCACCGGGTCATCGGCAAGGAGGCCCGGGAGCAGTGCCTGCAACGTGGCGGCCTGCCTGATGCGGTCGTCGCCTGTATTGGTGGCGGGTCGAACGCGATCGGGATCTTCTACGATTTCCTGGACGACGAGGTCGGCCTATACGGTTTCGAAGCCGCCGGTGACGGCATCGAGACCGGGCGGCACGCGGCAACTCTGTCGGCCGGGTCGGTCGGGGTCCTGCATGGGACCCGGTCCTACCTGCTGCAGGACGACAATGGCCAGACCATGGCCAGCCACTCGATCTCCGCGGGCCTGGACTACCCGGGGGTCGGCCCCGAACACGCATGGCTGCGCGACAAGGGCCGGGTGGTGTACGAGGGCGTCACAGACTCCGAGGCGATGGCCGCATTCCAGCTGCTGTGCCGCGAAGAGGGCATCATCCCGGCAATCGAAAGCGCACACGCCATCGCGGGTGCCCGGCGGCTCGGGCAGCGGCTGGGTCCCGACGCCACGATACTGATCAACCTGTCCGGCCGCGGTGACAAGGACGTGGCGACCGCCGCGGAGTACTTCGGACTGGGGGCATCGTGAGCAGGTTGCAGGAGGCGTTTGCGGCCGCCCGAGCGGAGGACCGCGCCCTGCTGATCGGCTACATGCCGGCCGGTTTCCCGAGTTGGGTCGACGCGGTGGCCGTGGTTTCCGCGATGGTCGAGAACGGCGTGGACGTCGTGGAGATCGGGTTGCCGTACAGCGACCCCCTTATGGACGGCCCTGTGATCCAGGCCGCCGCCGACCGGGCGCTGGCTCAGGGGACAACAGTGCCGGACGTCCTGCGCACGGTCGAGGCCATCGCCGCGACGGGTGCCCCGACGCTGGTGATGAGCTACTGGAACCCGATCGAGCACTACGGTCTGGAGCGGTTCGCCAAGGATCTCGCGGCCGTCGGCGGGACCGGCGTCATCACCCCGGACATCATTCCCGAAGAGGCCGACGACTGGGTGCGGGCCACGGACGAGGCCATGGTCGACCGGGTTTTCCTCGTCGCGCCGTCGTCGCCCCCCGCCCGCATCGAACAGGTGGCACGGATCAGTTCCGGGTTCGTCTACGCGGCTTCGACGATGGGGGTCACCGGCACCCGCAGTTCGGTGTCGGCCGACGCCCGCGACCTGGTCGCCCGCACCCGGGCCGTCACGACTCAGCCGGTCTGCGTCGGACTCGGCGTCAGCACCCCTGAGCAGGCCGCTGAAGTCGGTGGGTACGCCGACGGCGTCATCGTCGGATCAGCATTCGTGCGGTTGGTTCTGGAATCGCCGTCGCCCGCGGAGGCTGCGACCGCCGTGGCGGGGCTGGCGGCATCAATGGCCGGCGCGCTGCGCGGTGCCCGTCGGGGCGGGGGGCAGCCCGCATGAGCACGCGGGTCAAGGACGTCATCGGCCTCGTCTTCCGGCTTGTGCTGGCCGGGGTGCTGGGTTACGCCGGGCTCATCAAGATCTTCGAGGAGGACGGTGCCCGGCTCGCGGTCATGGCGTTCCGGCTCTTCCCGGTCGAATGGACGTCGTTCCTCGGGTGGGCGCTGCCCGCCGCGGAGATACTTGCCGCAGCACTTCTGCTCGCAGGACTGTTCACGCGGTGGGCGGCACTGTTGGCCGCTGTGCTCATGACCGCGTTCGTGTTCGGCATCGCCAGCGTCTGGATCCGGGGGTACTCCATCGACTGCGGGTGCTTCGGCGGTGGTGGTGACATCAGCGCCGAAGGCCGCCACCTGCGCTACACGATCGACATCGTGCGTGACCTCGCGCTGGCGGGCATGGCGGTCTGGCTGGTCGTGCGTCCGCGCACGATGTGGTCATTGGACCGCGTGCCGGTGAACCAGCCAGCGATCGATGACGTCTATTCTGAAGACTCCGAAAGGCAGGTCTGACCCTATGGCGCAGAAGAACGAGTCGGCGAAGAGCACCCGCGAGAAGGCGGCCGAGGCGCGCGCCGCGGCCCAGGCCGCCGAACGCCGCCGCGAACGCATGATCCGCATCGTCGGGGGTCTGGCGGTCCTGGTCGTCGTGGTGGGCATCATCGGCTTCGGGGTGTGGCAGTCGAACCAGAGCGACACGCCAGCCGCCGACGCGAACTCGGCCCTGCCCACCGGCGTCACAGCAGAGACCGGTTACGCATTCCAGGCGAACACGGCGCCGGACGCCCCGCAGGTGGAGATCTTCGAGGACTTCCAGTGCCCGGCCTGCGCCAACCTTGAGCAGACCTACGGGCCGATGATCCAGCAGGAGGCCGCGGACGGCAACATCGCGTTGTCCTACCGGATCATGACCTTCCTGGACAACAACCTCAACAACGACGCCTCCCTTCGCGCGGCCAACGGCCTCGGCTGCGCCATCACCGGCGGAGTGGGTGAGCCGTTCCACAACCTCGTCTACGCCAACCAGCCTGAGCAGGAGGGTGACGGCTGGACCGACGACCAGCTCAAGCAGTTCGGTGCCGACGCCGGGTTGAGCGGGGACGCGAAGACCCAGTTCGACAAGTGCGTCGACGAGGGGACCTACAAGGGCTGGGCGCAGTTGTCCAACGACGCGGCGTTCAGCGAGGGGATCAGCGGCACCCCGACGATCTTCGTCAACGGCAAGGAACTGCCGTCCTCCGCCCTGCAGAGCGAGCAGGCGCTCAAAGAGGCGCTGACCAACCCGCAGCAGTGACTCAGGCCTTCATCCCCTCCCCGGCGAACGGGGTCTGGGACCTCGGACCGATCCCGGTGCGCGCCTACGCGTTGTGCATCCTGATCGGGATCTTCGTGGCGGTGTACATCACCGACAAACGCTGGATCGCGCGCGGCGGCCAGGGTGGACAGATCGCCGATGTGGCGCTGTGGGCCGTCCCGGCGGGCATCATCGGTGCCCGGCTGTACCACGTGATGACCGACTGGTCGACGTACTTCGGTGACGGCGGGCTCGGATTCGTCGCCTCCTTGAAGATATGGCAGGGCGGCCTGGGGATCTGGGGTGCTGTCGCCGGGGGTGCGCTCGGAGCCTGGTACGCCTGCCGGCGCTACGGCTTGCTACTCCCGCCACTGGGGGATGCGCTGGCTCCTGGCCTGGCTGTGGCGCAGGCGATCGGCCGGTGGGGCAACTGGTTCAACCAGGAGTTGTTCGGAAGCCCCACCACGCTGCCGTGGGGCCTGGAGATCGACGTGGCCAACCGGCCGGCGGGGTATGAGCAGTACGCCACCTTCCACCCGACGTTCCTCTACGAGTCACTGTGGTGCCTGCTCGTCGCGGTCGCCGTGTGGTGGCTCGACCGTCGCTTCCGGATGGGTCACGGGCGCGTGTTCGCGGCGTACGTGGCGCTGTACACCCTGGGCCGGTTCTTCTGGGAACTGCTGCGCATCGACGACGCGACCCAGATCCTCGGAGTACGAGTGAATGTCTTCACATCCGTCCTGGTGTTCCTCGGGGCCATCATCTACATCCTCGTGTCGCGGCGACACGCACCGGGCCGGGAGACGACCGTGTACCGACCGGGACGCGAGCCGGTGGCGGTCCGCTCAGCCGAGCCCGACCTCCGCGGCGAGGTCGAGTAGCGCCTCGCGTACCCGGTCCGGGTACTCCAGCACCAAGAAGTGGGTCGCGTCCCAGCGCTCGGCGCGGCCCTGTGGGGTGCGTTCGGCGGCGGCCTCCACCGCTGCGGGATCGGTCACGTAGTCCTGCCCGGCGCTGACATAGACCACGGGGCAGCCGATGCCCGAGACGTCCATCTCCCGGTGGCGACGCAGGGCGCCGGCCAGCCGTCCGTACCAGTGGACGTCCATGCCCAGGAAGTCCCGGACGAGTTCGCGCACCTGCGCGATGTCGGCACTGGCGCCGATCGCCCCGGTTGACTTCAGCCACTCGGCAGTTGTCGGACTCTCGCCGAGGCGGTGGACCAAGGCTCCGATCCGGGAACCAGTGGCCTGCAAGAGAGCCGTGGCGAATCCCACCAGGGACACCGCCACGTCCCGCGGGATGGACGGCAGGGGCAGCATCGCGTCGAAGGTCCCGCCCGGCACCCCGGCCAGCGCCAGCACACCGGCCACCCGCTCGTCGGCGGCGGCGAGTTCCAGTGCGATGTTCACCCCGAGCGACCAGCCGACGACGAGGTAGCGATCCCATCCGGCGTTCTCTACGACGGCCATCGCGTCGGCGAGTTGATCGGCCATCTCGATGCCGCCCCCGCGGCGCCTCGGACGGTGGGATGCCTCGATGCCACCAGGTCCGGGCGTCGAAACCGCAGCCCGGGTCGCGCAAAGTGGGCCACGCAGCCGGGCTGGAAGCCAATCCGTTGCAGATGAGCAGCGGGATGCCGTCGGCATCGTTGTGCCAGGCCGCGAGCAGCGTGCCATCGTCGCTGCGAACGCGGTACTCGGTCACATGGTCCAGTGTGCCGGGGGCCGGGTGGTGTTTGGCGACGGGCACCGGCTCGGCGCGGGGTGCGCGCTGGCGCTACCCGGGAGAGTTCGGTACATCGGGGAGTGGTTCTGCACGGTTGGATCGCTCCCGCCCTGAGGCTTCCCTCCCGGGTGGGGATGGCCTGCGTGCCTTGTGTCCGCCAGCTGCAGGCGGGAGAGTTCGGTACGTCGGGGGAGCGCGCGCCACCGTGCCGGATCGCTCCCGGGTGTACGGATCCCTCCCGGGTGTAGAAAGCGGGGGCCTGGGGTCCGCCAGGTGCAGGCGGGAGAGTTACCCGGGGGGGGGGGTGTAACCGGGGGGGGGGGGCCCCGGGGGGGGGGGGTCCCGGGGGGGGGGGGGGGGGGGGGGGGGGGCCCCCGCAGGTGCAGGGGAGTACCTCTGGGCGGGAGCGTTGCAACCGTGCCGGATCGCTCCCGGGTGTACGGATCGCTCCCGGGTGTAGAAAGCGGCGGTGCCTTGTGCGCTCCAGCTGCAGGCGGGGGAGATCGGTACATCGGGGGAGCGAAAGGGACTAGCCGTTCCCTCCCCCTGCGGGTGAGGTCGCGGGGGACAAGCGCCGGTGGGTTATGCTGAACCCGCTTCGGGCCAACGGCGTCCCGCGGGCGCGTCTGAGCGCGCGTCCCGGACCAGCAAGACCCTTGAGACCCTGGAGTGAGCATGACCCGCAACCCCGGCTTGTACGACCCGGCGTTCGAGCATGACGCCTGCGGCGTCGCCTTCGTGGCGACCATGTCGGGGCAACCGTCCCACGAGATCGTGCAGAAGGCGCTCACCGCACTGACCAACCTCGAGCACCGCGGTGCGTCCGGCAGCGAGCCGGATTCCGGCGACGGGGCGGGCATCCTCATCCAGATCCCCGACGCGCTGTATCGCGAGGTGGTCGGCTTCGAACTCCCGCCCGCAGGCCGCTACGGCGTGGGCACCGCCTTCCTGCCGGTGGACGGCGGGGAGGCCGAGGTGGCCGTCAAGACCATCGAGGCGATCGCCGTCGAGGAGGGCCTCACTGTCCTGGGCTGGCGCGAACTGCCCACCGACCACTCTCTGGTCGGCAAGACCGCGCTGGGTGCGATGCCGGCCTTCCGCCAGATCTTCATCACCGGACCGGCAGGTGACGACGACCTGCATCTGGAACGGCTGGCCTTCATCCTGCGCAAGCGGGCCGAGCGCGAAGCGGGTGTGTACTTCCCGAGCCTGAGCACCCGCACCATCGTCTACAAGGGCATGCTCACCACCGCCCAGCTCGAGCCGTTCTTCCCCGACCTGTCCGACCCGCGCACGGCGTCGGCGCTGGGAATGGTGCACTCCCGCTTCTCCACCAACACGTTCCCGAGCTGGCCACTGGCCCATCCCTTCCGGCTCATCGCGCACAACGGCGAGATCAATACAGTCAAGGGCAACCGGAACTGGATGCGTGCCCGCGAAGCCCTGCTGCGCAGCGACCTGATCCCCGGCGACCTCGAGCGACTGTTCCCCATCTGCACGCCGACGGCCAGCGACTCGGCCAGTTTCGACGAAGTGCTGGAACTGCTGTATTTGGGTGGCCGGTCACTGCCGCACGCGGTGCTGATGATGATCCCGGAGGCCTGGGAGAACAACCCGGAGATGGATCCCGGGCGACGGGCGTTCTACCAGTACCACTCCTCGCTGACCGAGCCGTGGGATGGCCCGGCGAGTGTGTCCTTCACCGACGGCCGGATCATCGGCGCAGTCCTGGACCGCAACGGGTTGCGTCCGGGCCGGTTCTGGGTCACCGACGACGGCCTGGTCGTCCTGGCCTCCGAGGCCGGCGTGCTGGACCTCGACCCGGCCACCGTGGTGCGCAAGGGTCGTCTGCAGCCGGGGCGGATGTTCCTCGTGGACACCGTGCAGGGCCGGATCGTGGAGGACGACGAGGTCAAGGCACAACTGGCCGCCGAACGCCCGTACGGCGAATGGCTGCACGCCGGAGTGATCCACCTCGACGCACTCCCCGAGCGCGAGCACATCGTGCACACGCCCCTGTCGATCGCCCGTCGGCAGCAGACCTTCGGATACACCGAGGAGGAATTGCGGGTCCTTCTGGCACCGATGGCACAGAACGCCGCCGAACCGCTCGGGTCCATGGGTACCGACACCCCGGTCGCGGTGCTGTCGGACCGCCCGCGCCTGCTGTTCGATTACTTCGCGCAGTTGTTCGCCCAGGTCACGAACCCTCCGCTGGACGCGATCCGCGAGGAGATCATCACCTCGCTCAGCAGCCCGATCGGTCCGGAGGGCAACCTGCTGGAAGCGACTCCGGCCCACTGCCGTCAGATCCTGCTGCCGTTCCCGGTCATCGACAACGACGAACTGGCGAAACTCCTGCACATCAACCAGGACGGGGACCTGCCCGGCTTCGCCGCTACGCGGATCTCGGGGCTGTACGACATCAACGGGCGTGCCCAGGCCTTGGAGGACCGGCTCGAGGAGATCTTCGGCGAGATCGACGAGGCCATCGAGAACGGCACCCGGTTCCTGGTGCTCAGCGACCGTGACTCGGACTTCGATCACGCCCCGATCCCGTCGCTGCTGCTCACCTCCGCGGTCCACCACCACCTGGTGCGCCGCAAGACCCGCACGCTGGTCTCGATGGCGGTGGAGGCCGGTGACGTGCGCGAGGTGCACCACGTGGCGCTGCTCGTCGGTTACGGTGCGGCGGCGGTCAACCCCTACCTGGCCATGGAGACTGTGGAGTCGATGGTCCGCTCCGGCGCCCTCGCCGACATCACGCCGGAGCAGGCGGTCCGCAATCTGGTGAAGGCGCTCGGCAAGGGCGTGCTGAAAGTGATGTCGAAGATGGGCATCTCCACCGTCGCGTCGTACCGCGGCGCCCAGGTCTTCGAAGCGCTCGGACTGAGCCAGGAACTGGTGGACCGCCACTTCACCGGCACGACCAGCAAGCTCGGCGGCATCGGCATCGACGTCATCCACCAGGAGGTCCAGCGGCGGCACGACGTCGCCTATCCGATCACCGGGATCTCGCCGGCCCACCGGCAACTGGAGGTGGGAGGGGAGTACCAGTGGCGCCGCGAAGGCGAGCCCCACCTGTTCGACCCGGAGACCGTCTTCCGCCTGCAGCACGCCACGCGGGAGGGACGCTACGACGTGTTTCGCGAGTACACCGACCGCGTGGACGACCAGAGCAAGCACTTGATGACGCTGCGGGGATTGTTTGAACTGAAGGCCGGGGAACGCCCGCCGGTGCCCTCGACGAGGTCGAGCCGGCCAGCGAGATCGTCAAGCGCTTCTCCACCGGGGCGATGTCGTACGGGTCGATCTCACAGGAGGCCCACGAGGCCCTTGCGATCGCGATGAACCGCCTCGGGGCGAAGTCCAACACGGGGGAGGGCGGGGAAGACCCGCAGCGCTTCGTGCCGATGGCCAACGGCGACTCGAAGCGCTCGGCGATCAAGCAGGTCGCGTCGGGCCGCTTCGGGGTCACCAGCGAATACCTGGTCAACGCCGATGACATCCAGATCAAGATGGCCCAGGGCGCCAAGCCCGGAGAGGGCGGACAGCTGCCCGGTCACAAGGTGTACCCGTGGGTGGCGAAGACGCGTCACTCCACGCCGGGGGTGGGGCTGATCTCCCCGCCACCGCACCACGACATCTACTCCATCGAGGACCTGGCACAACTGATCCACGACCTGAAGAACGCCAACCCGCGAGCGCGCGTGCACGTGAAGTTGGTCTCGGAAGTCGGTGTCGGAACGGTGGCAGCCGGCGTGAGCAAGGCCCACGCGGACGTCATCCTCATCTCCGGCCACGACGGTGGCACGGGGGCCTCCCCGCTGACCTCGCTCAAGCATGCCGGCGGTCCGTGGGAACTCGGTGTGGCCGAGACCCAGCAGACGCTGATCGCCAACGGCCTGCGGGACCGGGTCGTGGTCCAGACCGACGGGCAGCTGAAGACCGGCCGGGACGTGGTGATCGCCGCGCTGCTCGGCGCTGAGGAGTTCGGCTTCGCGACCGCGCCCCTGGTGGTGATGGGCTGCGTGATGATGCGGGTGTGCCACCTGGACACGTGCCCGGTGGGTGTGGCCACGCAGAACCCGGTGCTGCGCTCGCGGTTCACCGGCCGCCCCGAATTCGTGGTGAACTTCTTCGAGTTCATCGCCGAGCAGGTGCGAGAGCAGTTGGCCGAGTTGGGCTTCCGCAGCCTGGACGAGGCGATCGGCCGGGTCGATGTGCTCGACGTGCGCCAGGCAGTGGACCACTGGAAGGCCCATGGGCTGGACCTGAGCCCGATCCTGGCGCAGCCGAAGGGCGACTCGCCGGTGCGCTGTGTGACCACTCAGGACCACGGCCTGGACAAGGCGCTGGACATGCGGCTCATCGAGATCTGCCGCCCGGCGCTGGAGTCCGGCGAGCCGGTCCGGGTGGCGCTGCCGATCCGCAACGTCAACCGGACCGTCGGCACGATGCTCGGCAGCGAGGTGACCCGGGTTCACGGCGCCGCGGGCCTGCCGGCGGACACCATCGACATCACGTTGACCGGATCGGCGGGCCAGAGTTTCGGTGCCTTCGTGCCGCGCGGTATGACACTGCGACTCGTCGGGGACGCCAACGACTACCTGGGCAAGGGCTTGTCCGGAGGCACGCTGGTCGTGCGTCCCGACGAGCGCTCGCCGTTCGCCGCTCACGAGCAGATCATCGCCGGCAACGTGATCGCCTACGGCGCCACCGACGGGCGCATCTTCGCTAGCGGCAAGGTCGGCGAGCGGTGCTGCGTGCGCAACAGCGGCGCGACCGTGGTCGTGGAGGGCACCGGTGACCACGGCTGCGAGTACATGACGGGCGGGCACGCCGTCGTGCTCGGGCCGGTCGGCCGCAACTTCGCGGCCGGCATGTCTGGCGGGACGGCGTTCCTGCTCGATGCGTACCTCGACCACATCAACCAGGACATGGTGGCACTCGAGGACCTCGACGCCGAGGACGCCAGTTGGCTGCACACGGTGGTCAGCGAGCATGCCGACCAGACCGGATCGGTGGTGGCCGCGGAGTTGTTGGCCGACTGGCAGGCGGCACTGCGGCGGTTCTGCAAGGTGATGCCACGCGACTACCGCAAGGTGCTCGATGCGATCGCGCTTGCTGAGAGCGAAGGCCGGAACATCGACGACGCGATCATGGAGGCGAGCCGTGGCTGACCCCAGAGGATTCCTGAAAGCTGGACGGCAACTGCCGACCCGGCGCCCGGTGGACGTTCGCATCCAGGACTGGCGAGAGGTGTACGAACCGTTCGCGGAGTCGAAACTGCGCACGCAGGCCTCGCGGTGTATGGACTGCGGCATCCCGTTCTGCCACAACGGCTGCCCATTGGGCAACCTGATTCCGGAGTGGAACGACCTGACCCGCCGCGGCGACTGGCAGGCGTCGATCGAGCGGTTGCACGCAACGAACAACTTCCCGGAGTTCACCGGACGGTTGTGCCCGGCGCCGTGTGAGAGCGCGTGCGTACTGGGCATCAACCAGGATCCGGTCACCATCAAGCAGGTCGAGGTGTCCATCATCGACCGCGCGTGGGAGGCCGGCTGGGTGCAGCCACAACCCCCGGAGCGCCTGTCGGGCAGGACCGTTGCCGTGGTGGGCTCCGGTCCGGCGGGGCTGGCTGCCGCCCAGCAACTGGCGCGGGCCGGGCACACGGTCGCCGTGTACGAGCGGGCTGACCGCATCGGAGGACTGCTGCGCTACGGCATCCCCGAGTTCAAGATGGAGAAGCGTCACGTGGACCGCCGCGTCGCCCAGATGGAGGCCGAGGGGGTCAAGTTCCGCACCGGGATCGAGATCGGCAAGGACGTCAGCGCCGACGATCTGCGCCGGCGCTACGACGCGGTGCTGTTCGCGGTCGGATCGACGATCGGGCGGGACCTGCCGGTGCCCGGTCGGGACCTGGCGGGCATCCACCAAGCAATGGAGTACCTGCCGCTGGCCAACCGGGTGCAGGAGGGAGACCTCGACAAGTCGCCCATCCACGCCCGCCGCAAGCATGTGGTCATCATCGGCGGCGGAGACACGGGTGCCGACTGCCTGGGGACCGCGATCCGGCAGGGCGCAGCCAGCATCACGCAGTTGGAGATCCTGCCCACGCCTCCGCAGACCCGTCCGGCCGGCCAGCCCTGGCCCACGTACCCGGCGGTATTCCGGGTGTCGTCGGCTCATGAGGAAGGCGGCGACCGGGTGTTCTCGGTGTCCACGAGGCGTTTCGTGGGACGCGACGGCCGGGTCACCGGGCTGGAACTTGTCGAGGTGGAGTGGCGCGATGGGCGGCCCGTGGAGATCGAGGGGTCCGAGCGCGTCATCCCCGCCGACCTGGTGACTCTCGCGATGGGTTTTGTGGGGCCGGAGGCCGACGCCATCAGTTCGCAGATCGGGCTCGACCGCGACGCCCGCGGCAACTTCGTGCGCGACGACGACTACGCCACCGGGGTCCCGGGGGTGTTCGTCGCCGGTGACGCGGGGCGTGGCCAGTCGCTGATCGTGTGGGCGATCGCGGAGGGCCGGGCGGCAGCTGCGGCGATCGACGAGCACCTGGTGGGATCGACGAATCTGCCGAAGCCGCTGCCGGCCTCGGCGCGACCGGTGACCGCCTGACCGACGTGGTGAGTAGTCCGTCACCGGGCCCGCAGATGTTGCTCGGTGAACGGCCTGGTGTGCGGTCCCGCCCTTCACTCACTACCCTCGGAACGTGCGTCGCGCCAAAATCGTGTGCACGCTCGGTCCGGCCACCGACTCCGATGCGATCATCACCGATCTCATCGGCCAGGGCATGTCCGTTGCGCGCCTGAACCTCAGCCATGGCTCCCATGCGGAGCACCAGGCCCGGCTGGACATGGTCCGCCGGGCATCCGATGCTGCCGGGGTCGCGGTCGCGGTACTGGCGGACCTGCAGGGTCCGAAGATCCGGTTGGGCACGTTCGCCGAGGGTGCCGTGGATCTCGTTCAGGGCCAGCGGTTCACCATCACCACCCGCCCGGTCCCCGGCGACCGACAGATGTGCTCCACCACCTACCTGGGCCTGCCCGACGACGTCCACGAAGGCGACGAGGTGCTCATCGACGACGGGCACATCACGCTCAAGGTCCTCATGTCCACCCCCACCGACGTGGTGTGCGAGGTCATCATCGGCGGGCGGATCAGCAACAACAAGGGGATCAACCTGCCAGGCGTGGTGGTCAGCGTGCCCGCACTGTCGGGCAAGGACGTCGACGATCTGCGGTGGGCACTGCGGGCCGGCGTGGACATCGTGGCGCTGTCGTTCGTGCAGCATCCCGAGGACATCGACGACGTTCACGCGGTCATGGACGAGGTGGAGGTGCACCGGCCCATCCTGGCCAAGATCGAGAAGCCACAAGCCGTCGACCACCTGGCAGCCATCATCGAGACGTTCGACGGGATCATGGTGGCCCGCGGTGATCTGGGCGTGGAACTGCCGCTGGAGCAGGTGCCGCTGGTGCAGAAGCGGGCCATCGAACTGTCCCGGGCGGCGGCCAAACCCGTCATCGTCGCCACGCAGATGCTCGACAGCATGGTCACGTCGAGCCGGCCGTCGCGTGCCGAGGCCTCCGACGTGGCCAACGCGGTGCTCGACGGCGCCGATGCGTTGATGCTGAGCCAGGAGACCAGCGTCGGTGACCATCCGGCGTTCGTCGTGGCCACGATGGCGCGGATCATCGAAGTACGTCGAGGATGAGGCCCTCGGCACGGTCTCCCAGTCGCTGGACAACCGCACCGGGTCGACGGCGCGGGCAATCACCCGGGCGGCCTGCGAGGTCGCCGAGGAGGTCAACGCGAAGTTCGTCATCTCGTTCACGGAGACCGGTCTCACAGCGCGCCTGGTTGCCCGTCACCGCTCACGCATCCCGGCCCTGTGCTTCACCCCTTCCGCATCCGTACGCAACTACCTCGCACTGGTCTGGGGAGTCACCCCGTACCTCGGTAAGAAGGTGACCCACACCGACGAACTCGTCGAGCACGTGGACCTGCGGATCTCCCAGATGCATCTGGCGCGCCCCGGCGACAAGGTCATCACGATCGCAGGCGTGCCACCGGGCATCCCGGGCACGACCAACGGCATGCGCGTGCACACGGTGGGATCGGGGTCGTCCGGACGCGCCGAACAGGCTGTTTCCGAGGCGGAAGCCTGATCCGCCTCAGTCATCCTTGCCGCGGGCCTCGGACTTCAGGACGCCCCACGCCACCAACTGGTCGGCCAGCACGCCGGGCGGCTCGTCGTAGATCACGGCCAAGGTGCGCAGATCATCCTGCCGGATGCTCAGGATCCGCCCGTTGTAGTCACCGCGCTGCGCCTGGATCGCCGCTGCGTACCGCGCGAGCGGACCCACCTTGTCCGCCGGTACCTGCCCGAGACGTTCGAGGTCGAGGATGAGCCGTGATGGTGGTTCGGCCGCTGCACCGGGAGAACTGTCCGGAAGCAGTTCGGCGACGGGGACGCCGTAGAACTCGGCCAGTTCGGCCAACTTCTGCACGGTGACCGCACGGTCACCGCGCTCGTAGGAACCGACAACGACGGCCTTCCACTTGCCGTCGGACTTCTCCTCGACGCCATGCAGGGACATCCCCTGCTGCTGGCGGATGGACCGCAGTTTCGCGCCCAGGGCCCGCGCATATTCCGTTGCCATGGCAGCCCCGCTCCGTTCCCTCAACCCGACGACCCTGAGGCTACGGAGCGTGACAACCGGGAGGCAACTCGACAGGAACCACATGCAAGGCAGCGGCCGGTGCGGGTGATAGCGTCGCAGACGAAGAGCCTTTCCTTTAACCACCGTCCAGCGAGGCGGAGAAGGGGGGTTGGACGCGATGACGCCTGACCAGGATTTCCTCACCGACTCCGACATCCACCGAGCGGTGATCCGCATCGCTCACGAGATTCTCGAACGCAACCGTGGCGCGGAGGGTTTGATCCTCTTGGGGATCCCCACCCGCGGTGTCCATCTGGCCCAGCGGATCGCGCAGACCATGTCCGGGATCGAGGGCTACGACGTTCCCGCCGGCGCTCTGGACGTGGGCATGTACCGCGACGACCTGCGGCTACGGCCCACGGTGGCACTGCATCCGACCGTGATCCCGGGCGGCGATGTCACGGGCGAGACGGTGATCCTCGTCGACGATGTGCTGTTCAGCGGGCGCACCGTGCGAGCCGCCATGGATGCCCTCAACGACGTGGGCCGGCCCCGGGCCGTGCAACTCGCGGTCCTCGTCGACCGCGGCCACCGCGACCTGCCCATCCGCGCGGACTACGTGGGCAAGAACATCCCGACGGCGCGCGAGGACGACGTGCAGGTGACGTTGACGGAGACCGACGGCGCGGATGCTGTCCGGCTCGTCCGGGCGGGGGTGAAGTGATGCGCCACCTGCTGTCCACAGCAGATCTGAGCCTGGACGAGGGTTTGGCCATCCTCGACACCGCCCGGGAACTGGCGCAAGTGGCGGACCGCCCGGTCAAGAAGCTCCCCACCCTGCGCGGACGCACGGTGGTCAATCTCTTCTTCGAGGACTCCACGCGCACGCGGATCTCGTTCGAGGCCGCCGCCAAGCGACTGTCGGCCGACGTCATCAACTTCTCGGCGAAGGGATCGAGCCTGTCCAAAGGCGAATCGCTGAAGGACACCGCTCTGACGCTGCAGGCGATGGGCGCCGATGCGGTGGTCATCCGACACGGCGCGAGCGGTGCGGCCCACCGGCTGGCCACGAGTGGCTGGATCCGGGGCGCGGTGATCAACGCCGGTGACGGCACGCACGAGCACCCCACGCAGGCCCTGCTCGACGCCTACACGATGCGTGACCACCTGCGCGACAACACCGGCTCCCTCGACGGCCTCAACGTGGTGATCGTCGGCGATGTCCTGCACTCGCGGGTGGCCCGGTCCAACGTGTGGCTGCTCGACACCCTGGGGGCGAACGTGACGCTCGTTGCGCCACCGACCCTGCTACCGGTCGGGGTCGAGGGCTGGCCGTGCCGGGTGAGTTACGACCTCGACGCATCGCTGGGTGAGGCCGACGTCGTGATGATGCTGCGGGTCCAGATGGAGCGGATGAACGCCGCGTTCTTCCCCAGTGCGCGCGAGTACTCACGGCGCTACGGGCTCGACGTACCGCGGATGTCGCTGCTGCCCGATCACGCACTGGTGATGCACCCGGGGCCGATGAACCGCGGGATGGAGATCGCCGCCGATGTGGCGGACGCCGAGCGGTCGGTGATCCTCGACCAGGTCACCAATGGTGTACACGTCCGGATGGCCGTGCTGTACCTGCTGTTGGGAGGGCAAGACGCATGACGGTTCTTCGCAACGTCCGGCCGCTGGGTGGGGACGCCGTGGATGTCCGGATCGCCGACGGCGTGATCGCCGAGATCGGCGGCGGGTTGGATGACGGGGATGTGGTCGACGGCGCGGGCGCTGTGCTGCTGCCGGGTCTGGTGGATCTGCACACCCACCTGCGCGAGCCGGGCCGGGAGGACGCCGAGACGGTTGCCACCGGCACCCGGGCTGCTGCCGCCGGGGGGTTCACCGCTGTCCACGCCATGGCCAACACCGATCCCGTCGCCGACACCGCCGGGGTCGTGGAACAGGTGTGGCGCCTGGGCATGCAGGCCGGCTACGCCGACGTGCGGGCGGTGGGTGCGGTCACCGTGGGCCTGGCAGGGCAGCGCCTGGCCGAACTCGGCGCGATGGCCGACTCCGCGGCCGGTGTCCGCGTCTTCAGCGATGACGGGCACTGCGTGTCCGACGCTCTGCTGATGCGGCGGGCGCTGGAGTATGTCAAGGCCTTCGACGGGGTCATCGCCCAGCACGCCCAGGAGCCTCGGCTCACGGAGGGCGCCCAGATGCACGAGGGTCCCCTGTCCGGCGAACTCGGGTTGCGCGGCTGGCCGGCAGTCGCGGAGGAGGCGATCATCGCCCGTGACGTGCTGCTGGCCGAGCACGTCGGGTCGCGTCTGCACATCTGTCACGTCAGCACCTCGGGATCGGTGGAGATCCTGCGGTGGGCCAAGAGCCGGGGGATCACGGTGACCGCGGAAGTCACACCGCACCACCTGCTGCTCACCGACGACCTGGCCACCACCTACGACCCGATCTACAAGGTCAACCCACCGTTGCGGTCGCGCACCGATGTCGAGGCGGTGCGCCAGGCGCTCGCCGAGGGCATCATCGACATCGTCGCGACGGATCACGCGCCCCACGCGATGGAGGACAAGGAGTGCGAATGGGCCGCAGCCTCCTTCGGGATGCTGGGACTGCAGACCGCGCTGCCGGTCGTCAACGAGACGATGGTCCGCACCGGACTGCTGGACTGGGCCGAGGTGGCTGATCGGATGTCGTCGGTCCCGGCGCGGATCGGGCGGGTCGCTGGCCACGGCCGTCCCATCGAGGTCGGCGAACCGGCGAACCTCACTGTGTTCGATCCGGATGCTGAATGGGTCGTGTCCGCTTCCGACATGGTGAGCCGCAGCCGCAACACGCCGTACGCCGGGATGGTGCTGCACGGCAAGGTGCTGGGCACCTGGTTACGTGGCCGACCCACTGTGCGTGACGGCTCCGTCGTGGAGCACGAAGCAGCCCGATGAACTCCCTGCTGGCTGCCGAGTCGCAACAGGTCACCGAGTGGCCGCAGCGGCTGGGACTCACTGCGGTGGTCCTGGCGGTCACCGCCCTGGCGGTGTGGGGATGTGGCGCAGTTGGCGGCGCCGGGCCGCCGTCGACTTGCCCTTGCGGCCCGTTCCGGCCGGTTACGTCCCGGCACTGGAGGCCGGTGGCCGGTACGTCGGCACGGCACCGGCTGCCGACTGGATGCAGCGCGTCGTCGCTTCGGGGCTCGGGGCACCGGGCAATGCCACGGCGGATGTCGCCGAGCAAGGTGTCCGGCTGGAACGGATCGGGGAGCCGTCGGTGTTCATCGCAGCCGACCAGATCACCGACGTGAGTCTGGGCCGCGGGGTCGCTGGACAGGTTGCTGAGAAGGACGGCCTGGTGCTCTGGTACTGGTCGGCCGGGGACACCGACCTGCAGACCGGCTTCCGGCCCGACCATCCCGACGACGTCGTGTCGCTGTACGAGAAGAGCCGTGCGCTGTTCGTAGCCGAGGAGAACCGATGAGTTTCACCATCCCCATGCTCGCTGATGCGGACGCCCACGCCGACGAACCGGGGCTGCTGGTCCTGGAGGATGGCACGACGCATCGCGGCGAGGCGTTCGGCGCTCGCGGTGCCGTGTTCGGGGAGGCGGTGTTCGCCACCGGGATGACCGGCTACCAGGAGACCCTCACGGACCCCTCGTACCACCGGCAGGTGGTCATCATGACCGCCCCGCACGTGGGCAACACCGGCATGAACGAGGAGGATCCCGAGTCGGCGCGGATCTGGGCGGCGGGCTACGTCGTGCGCGACCTCAGCCCGGTCGCCAGCAACTGGCGAGCCACCGACACGTTGTCGGCCAGGCTGGAGGCCGCTGGTGTGGTGGGTGTGCGCGGCGTCGACACCCGTGCGCTGACCCGGCACCTGCGCGAGCGAGGTGTGATGCGCGTGGGACTGTTCAGCGGCGATGCGCTCACCGACGCTGCCACCATGCTCGAGCAGGTCAAGGCCTCCCCGCAGATGCTCGGTGCGGACCTCACTGCGCAGGTCAGCACCGCCGAGCCGTATGTGGTTCCCGCGGTGGGGGACAGTCGATTCACGGTCGTCGCCGTGGATCTGGGGATCAAGCGCATGACTCCGGCCCGCATGGCGGAGCGCGGCATGACAGTGCACGTGGTGCCCGCATCGTCCACCTACGAGCAGGTGCGGGCGCTGAATCCCGACGGGCTGTTCTTCTCCAACGGCCCCGGCGACCCGGCCACCGCGGAGCACGCGGTAGGGCTGGCCCGTGCAGCGTTGTCCGACCAGTTGCCCACGTTCGGCATCTGCTTCGGCAACCAGATCCTGGGCCGCGCCCTGGGCTTCGGCACGTACAAGCTCGCGTACGGGCATCGTGGGATCAACCAGCCGGTCCAGGACCGCACGACCGGCAAGGTGGAGGTCACCGCGCACAACCACGGGTTCGCGGTGAAGGCTCCACTGGACCAGCAGGTCGAAAGCGAATTCGGCCGGGTCGAGGTGAGTCACGTGTGTCTCAACGACGACGTGGTCGAGGGCCTGCGCTGTCTGGATGTCCCGGCCTTCAGCGTGCAATACCACCCGGAGGCCGCCGCCGGTCCGCACGACTCGGCGTACCTGTTCGACAGATTCGCCGCGACGATGCAAGGGAGCCTGTGATGCCCAGGCGCACGGACATCTCCAGTGTCCTGGTCATCGGCTCCGGCCCGATCGTCATCGGGCAGGCGTGCGAGTTCGACTACTCGGGTACCCAGGCCTGTCGCGTACTGAAGGCCGAGGGCCTGCGCGTGATCCTGGTCAACAGCAACCCGGCCACGATCATGACCGACCCGGAATTCGCCGACGCCACGTACATCGAGCCGATCACCCCGGAGTTCGTCGAGAAGGTCATCGCCAAAGAGCGCCCAGATGCACTGCTTCCGACCTTGGGCGGGCAGACCGCGCTGAACGCGGCCGTGGCCCTGGCCGAGAACGGCGTGCTCGAGCGGTACGGCGTGGAACTGATCGGCGCTGACATCGACGCGATCCAGCGCGGCGAGAACCGGGAACTATTCAAGCAGATCGTCGCCAAGGTGGGTGCGGAATCGGCCCGGTCGGTGATCTGCCACAGCCTCGAGGAGTGCTTGGTCGCTGTCGAGGACCTCGGGTACCCGGTGGTCGTGCGGCCGTCGTTCACGATGGGTGGCGCGGGCTCTGGGATCGCCTACGACGAGGCCGACCTGCGCCGCATCGGCGGTTCCGGTCTGTCCGCCAGCCCGACCACCGAGGTGCTGCTCGAGGAGTCGATCCTGGGGTGGAAGGAGTACGAGCTCGAGCTCATGCGCGACCGCAATGACAACGTGGTCGTGGTCTGCTCGATCGAGAACCTCGACCCGCTCGGTGTTCACACCGGCGACTCCATCACCGTCGCCCCGGCGCTGACACTCACCGACCGGGAGTACCAGCGTATGCGTGATGTCGGGATCGCTGTCATCCGCGAAGTCGGAGTGGACACCGGCGGCTGCAACATCCAGTTCGCCACCCACCCGGAGAACGGCCGCATCATCGTCATCGAGATGAACCCGCGGGTGTCACGCAGTTCCGCGCTGGCGTCGAAGGCCACCGGCTTCCCGATCGCGAAGATCGCTGCGAAACTGGCGATCGGCTACACCCTCGACGAGATCCCCAACGACATCACGCGGCAGACGCCGGCATCTTTCGAGCCCACGCTGGACTACATCGTGGTGAAGGTGCCGCGTTTCGCCTTCGAGAAGTTCCCCGGTGCCGACGACACGCTGACGACGACGATGAAGAGCGTCGGGGAGGCCATGGCCCTCGGCCGCAACTTCGCGCAGGCCCTGCAGAAGGCTCTGCGCAGTGTCGAGCAGAAGGGCTCGGAGTTCTCCTGGCCTGCCGACCCGCGACCGCTCGACGACCTGCTCTCGGAGGTCGGCCGTCCGCACGACGGCCGGTTGCAGAAGGTCCAACAGGCGCTGTGGCTGGGCGCCACGCCCGCGCAGTTGTACGAGATCACGGCCATCGACCCGTGGTTCCTCGAGCAGATCGTCACCATCAATTCCCTCGCCGATCAAGTCCGGCTGGCTGAGCGGCTGTCGCCGGGTCTGCTGCGCCGGGCCAAGCAACACGGATTCTCCGACGTTCAGATCGCCGCACTGCGTGACAGCCGGGAGGACGTCATCCGCGGTGTGCGGCACGCGCTGGGGATCCGGCCGGTGTTCAAGACCGTCGACACCTGCGCCGCGGAGTTCCCCGCCCATACGCCATACCACTACTCCAGTTACGACGCCGAGACCGAGGTCGAGCCGCGGGAGAAGCAGGCGGTGATCATCCTGGGCTCCGGGCCGAACCGCATCGGCCAGGGGATCGAGTTCGACTACAGCTGCGTCCACGCCACGCTCACCCTGCGCGAGGCCGGGTACGAGGCGATCATGCTCAACTGCAACCCGGAGACGGTGTCGACCGACTACGACACCAGCGACCGGCTGTACTTCGAGCCGCTGACCCTCGAGGACGTGCTCGAGGTGATCGCCGCCGAGCAGGCCGTGGGGCCTCTGGCCGGGGTCATCTGCCAGTTGGGCGGGCAGACCCCCCTGGGCCTGGCGGCCCGGCTGAAGGCGGAGGGGGTGCCCTTGCTGGGGACCACCCCGGAGGCGATCCATCTGGCCGAGGAGCGCGGCGCCTTCGGTCAGGTACTGCACGACGCCGGGCTGCCTGCGCCGCGGCACGGCATGGCCCGCAGTGTGCAGGAGGCCGAGGTCATCGCTGCCGAGATCGGGTACCCGGTGCTGGTCCGCCCGTCCTATGTGCTCGGCGGGCGCGGCATGGAGATCGTCTACGACAAGGCGGTGCTGGCCGAGTACATCCAGCGGGCCACGGAGGCCAGCCCGGAGCATCCGGTCCTCGTCGACGAGTTCCTCGACGAGGCGATCGAGATCGACGTCGATGCGCTCTACGACGGGGTGGAGCTCTACCTCGGCGGCGTCATGGAGCACATTGAGGAAGCCGGCATCCACTCCGGGGATTCCGCGTGCGCGCTGCCCCCGATGACCCTCGGGCGTCAGGAGCTGGAGCAGATCCGGGCCAGCACGCTGGCGATCGCCGAGGGCGTCGGGGTGCGGGGTTGTTGAACATCCAGTTCGCGCTCACCGGTGACCGGTTGTACGTGCTGGAGGCCAATCCGCGTGCCTCCCGGACGGTGCCCTTCGTGTCCAAGGCCACCGGGGTGCCGCTGGCCAAGGCCGCGGCGCGGATCGCGGTCGGCGAGTCGATCGCCGGGCTGCGCGCCGACGGCCTGCTCCCGGCCGGCGGGGATGCTGCCGACCTGCCGGTGGGCTCCGCGATGGCGGTGAAGGAGGCGGTCATGCCCTTCGGGCGCTTCCACGGGGTCGACAGCGTGCTCGGCCCGGAGATGCGCTCGACCGGCGAGGTGATGGGGATCGACGCCGACTTCGGCACCGCATTCGCGAAGTCGCAGTCGGGTGCTTACTCATCGGGCCTGCCGGTGTCCGGCCGCGCGATCATCACGGTGGCCAATCGCGACAAACGCTCCATGATCTTCCCGGTGAAGCGGCTCGCGGACCTCGGTTTCGAGATCCTCGCCACGCAGGGCACGGCCGACGTGCTGCGCCGCAACGGGCTGAAGGCGACGGTCCTGCGCAAACACGCCGAAGGGGTGGGTCCCAACGGGGAGCCGACCACAGTGGGCAGCATCCTGGCCGGGGAGGTGGACCTGGTGGTGAACACCCCGGTCGGCACCGGCGCGCGCGCCGATGGCTACGACATCCGCACGGCTGCGGTGGTCAAGGGCATCCCGTGCATCACGACCGTGCAGGGGCTCGGCGCCGCGGTGCAGGGCATCGAGGCGCTCAAGACCGGGCGGATCGGAGTCCGCAGTATCCAGGAGCACCAGGCCGACCTGGCGATCCTGAGGGCGGTGCCATGACCGTGCAGTCGGACGCGGAGGTCTTGAGTGTGCGCCGTGACGGCGCGTACTACCACCTGTCCTTCGCGGCACCTGGCATCGCCGACGGCTTCCGCCCGGGACATTTCGTGGCGATCGCCGTCGATGACGCACACATTCTGCGCCGCGCCTTCTCCATCCGGTCGGCTTCGACCAAGGCCGGGGGTGCCCTGCAGATCATCGTCTCGCCGAAGGGTCCGGGCACCCAGTGGCTGGTGGCCCGCCGGCCCGGCGACATCATCAACGTCATCGCCCCGCTGGGACAGCCCTTCCGGCTGCCCACCGAGGCGGTGCCCTGTGTGCTGGTCGGCGGCGGCTATGGCGTGGCGCCTTTGTTCGAGTTGGCGTCCCAACTGCGGGCGCGGGGGTGCCCGGTGGAGATCATCGTCGGGGCCGGGGATGCGCAGCGGCTGCACGGTGTGGTGGAGGCCCGGCGGGTCAGTGATGCAGTGCACGTCACCACTGACGACGGATCCGCTGGTGAGCAGGGACGGGTCACGGATCCGCTGCGACGCATCCTGGCCGAAGGCCGTCACCCCGCGGTGTACGCCTGCGGGCCCATGGCGATGCTGCAGGCGGTGTCGCAGGTGAGCTCGGAGTTCGCGGCGGTGGCCCAGTGTGCTGTGGAGGAGTCCATGGCCTGCGGGGTCGGCGTGTGCATGACCTGCGTGCTGCCGGTGGTCGGCGACGACGGCGTGACCCGGATGGTGCGCTCGTGCACAGACGGCCCGGTGTTCTTCGGTGACCGAGTGCGCTGGGCCGACGTCGGTACGGTGCCTGCGGGCACCCTCGGCGCACCGGAGCCGCGCGATGACTGATCCCCGGGTGTCGCTGGCCGGTGTGGAGTTCGCTGGGCCGGCCTTCACCGCGTCCGGATGCGCGGCCGCCGGCAAGGAACTCTCCGGCTTCTTCGACCTCACCGAGATCGGCGGGGTGGTCACCAAGAGCATCATGATGCGCCCGCGCTCGGGCCGGCCCACGCCGCGCATGGTGGAGACGCCGTCCGGCATGCTCAACTCCATCGGTCTGCAGGGACCCGGCATCGAGTCCTTCCTGGCCAACGACTTGCCCTGGCTGGCCGAGCGCGACGTGTCCGCCGTGGTCTCGATCGCGGGGGAGAGCGTGGAGGAGTACGCCCAGCTGGCCCGCATCCTGCGCAACGAGCCGGCGGTGAAGGCCATCGAGGTGAACATCTCCTGCCCCAACGTAGAGAGTCGCGGGCAGGTCTTCGCCTGTGACGTGATGTCCGCGTCGTCGGTCATCCACCAGGTGCGCCGCAACAGCGGTTCCAGCACCCCGATCCTGGCCAAGTTGTCCCCGGACGTCACGAGCATCGCCGAGATCGCCGTGTCCTGCCACAACGCCGGCGCCGACGGTTTCTCGATGATCAACACCACGCTTGGGATGGCCATCGACACCGACACCCTGCGGCCTATCCTCGGCGGGGTGACCGGGGGCCTGAGCGGACCGGCGATCCGGCCGATGGCGCTGCGGTGCGTGTGGCAGGTCCACCAGCTGCTGCCCGATGTGCCGATTCTGGGCATGGGCGGGATCGCCACGGGCGCCGATGCGCTGCAGTTCCTGGCCGCGGGGGCCTCGGCGGTCAGTGTGGGGACGATGACCTTCCACGATCCGTCCGCGCCAGTGCGGGTCCAGCGCGAACTGCTGGCCCTGCTGGGGGAGCGGGGGTTCGCGACCGTTGGTGCGGCCGTGGGGATCGCGCACCGCGGGGGGTTGGGGTGAACTCCCGGGTCTCACCGCCAGCCGTTAGTGATGCGGATGGCGGGGAGCGATACCACCGGTGTGTTTCGCTAACGGATATCCGTATCGCTCCCGCCTTTCAGGGTGGCCCCGCCCTTCCGCCGGGTGGACCCAGGGCGACGGTCCCAAAGGCAGCCGTTAGTGATGCGTATGGCGGGGAGCGATACCACTGGTGTGTTTCGCTAACGGTCTTACGTATCTCTCCCGCCCTTCACCGAACCCGACCGGAGTCCCCGTGACTGACACCGCCCCCATCGCACTGGCTCTCGACGCGCCGGACCTGGACACGGCCTGCGCCTGGGCCAACGCCGTCAATGGTGTCTTCTCGCACATCAAGGTGGGCCTGGAGACGTACTTGCGCGACGGCGCGGTCGGGGTGGCGGAGATCCGGGCGGCCGCGCCTGATTGTGCCCTCTTCCTGGACCTGAAGTTCCACGACATCCCCAACACCATGGCGGGTGCCGCTCGTTCGGTCGCCGTCCTTGAGCCCGACATCCTGACTGTGCACGCCGCAGCCGGGCCAACGGGCATCGATGCCGTCGCCACCGCTCTACCGACCACGAGGGTGGCGGCGGTCACTGTCCTGACCAGTCTCAGTGGGCTGGACCTCACGGAACTCGGGATCAGTGGCACGCCCGACCAGGTCGTCATGCGGTGGGCGCGGCTGGCGGTGGGCGCCGGTGCCCGCGCCGTCGTGAGTTCCGCGCAGGAGGTCGCCACCCTGCGGGCACTGCTGGGCCCGGAACCTCTGCTGATCACTCCCGGCATCCGGCCGACGGGTGCCGCACGTGCGGATCAGCAACGGGTGGTGACGCCCGCGGACGCGATCACCGCCGGGGCGGGGCTGCTGGTCGTGGGGCGACCAGTCACCCATGCGGATGATCCCCGCGCCGCCGCCCACGCGATTGCGGGGGAAGCCGTGGAGGCGCGTGCACGGGTTCGGTAGATTCATCGCCGTGCAACCCCCCTCCTTGACCAGCGAGCAGCGGTCGGCCGCGAGTGCGAAAGCGGTGGCCAACCGGCGTCGCCGCGCGGAGGTCAAGGAACAGTTGCGGCAGGGTCACCTGTCGTGGCATGACCTCCTGGCTCTGGCACATGTCGATGAAGTGGTTGCCGCTCTGCGTGTGCAGGAGGCGCTGCTGTGCCTGCCGGGAGTCGGCCCGCAGCGATTGCACCGCTTCATGAAACATGCCAACATCGCGCCCTCCCGCCGGTTGCGCGGGCTCGGCCCCCACCAGATCGCCAGCCTCGCCGAAGTCCTGGTGCGGTGAGCCGCCTTTACGTGGTGTCCGGCCCGAGTGGGGTCGGCAAGTCGACGGTGGTCGCGCGCGTCCGGCAGAGGCGCCCCGACGTGTGGTTGTCGGTGTCGGCGACGACACGAGCACCGAGACCCGGCGAGCAGGACGGCCGGGAGTACTACTTCCTCGCAGCGGAGGATTTCGCGGCGCGGGCACAAGCCGGGGAGATGCTGGAATGGGCGCATTTCGCGGGCAATTCCTATGGCACCCCCCGGGCCCCGGTGGCTGAACACCTGGCGGCCGGCCAGCCGGTCCTGCTCGAGATCGAACTGCAGGGCGCCCGCCAGGTGCGGGCGGCCATGCCGGACTGCGTCCTGGTGTTCCTGGCCCCACCCAGTGCCGAAGAACTGGCCCGTCGGCTCGCCGGCAGGGGTACCGAGGACGGCGACTCCATGCGGGCCCGCCTGCAGCACGCAGAGGCGGAATTGGCCGCTCAAGAGGAGTTCGACCACGTCGTCCGTAACGTGGATGTGGACCAGGCAGCGGCGGAATTGGCCGCCCTGATCGAGTAGCGGCCCGTGCGCCCATGGCGTGCCGGTGCTCATCCGCTACCCTGGGGGAAGTCGTATCTGACGAAAGGTTCCCCTGTGGCTGTTGAAAGTCGTGCTGAGGGCATCACGTACCCCCCGCTGGACGAGTTGCTCGAGAAGACCGATTCGAAGTACTCCTTGGTGATCGAGGCGGCCCGTCGTGCCCGCCAGATCAACGCGTACTACAGCCAGTTGGCCGAGGGCGCACTGGAGAACGTCGGTCCGTTGGTGGAGACCTACCAGCACGAGAAGCCGCTGTCCATCGCGTTGCGTGAGATCAATGACGGTCTGCTGGAGACCAGCAACGTCACGGTCGAGGAGGACGAAGCCTGAGCCCCGAGGTAGTTCTCGGGGTGGGTGGCGGGATCGCCGCCTACAAAGCCGCGGAGGTTCTGCGCCGGATTCAGGCGTTGGGCGCCGACGTGACGGTGGTCCCCACCAAGACCGCTTTGGAGTTCGTCGGGACCGCCACGTGGTCGGCACTGTCCGGGCGTCCGGTCACCAGCGATTTCTTCGACAACGTCCACGAGGTGCCGCACGTGCGCATCGGCCAGCAGGCCGACCTCGTCGTGGTGGCCCCGACCACAGCAAATCTCCTGGCGAAGGCCTCCTACGGACTGGCCGACGACTTGCTGACGAACACCCTGCTGACGGCCCACTGCCAGGTCCTGATGTTCCCTGCGATGCACACGGAGATGTGGGACCACGCTGCGACCCGCGCGAATGTCGAGACGCTGCGTGACCGGGGCGTGCTGGTCGTGGATCCGGATTCAGGCCGGTTGACCGGCGCGGACTCCGGCCCTGGCCGTCTGCCCGAACCAGAGGCCATCGCCTGGATCGTGCGGGCCGCGCTGGCCAAACCGGACCTGGTCCATGACCTGCGGGGCCGTCACGTCGTGGTGAGCGGCGGCGGTACCCGCGAGCGCCTCGACCCGGTACGCCACATCGGCAACCGCTCGAGCGGCAAGCAGGCGATGTCTCTGGCGGCGGCGGCGGTCTCCCGGGGTGCGCGCGTGACCCTCATCCGCGGTGACGTCGATGTCCCGACCCCTGCCGGGGTCGACGAGGTCGACGCGCTGACCGCCGACGACATGCTCGCGGCGGCGCGTTCCCTCGCCCAGGACGCGGACGTGATCATCATGGCCGCGGCGATCGCCGACTTCCGTGCTGAGAGTCTGCCGGACGCCAAGATCAAGAAGTCGGCCGACTCCACGATGACCCTCGACCTGGTGCACAACCCCGACGTTCTTGCCACCCTGGTGGCCGAGCGGGAGGGCCGCTCGCCGCTGCTGGTCGGCTTCGCTGCAGAGACCGGGGACGACGACGGCACATGGCTCGAGCACGCGGAAAGCAAGTTCGCCAGGAAGGGCTGCGACATCATGGTGGCCAACCCGGTGGGGCACGACCGCGCGTTCGGGACTGAGACCAACGAGGCCGTGCTGCTGCTCGGCGGCGGCATCACCGAGGAAGTCGCAGGCACCGGGAAGGTGGAGTTGTCCCACCGGGTCCTCGATGCTGTGGTCGACCGACTGGCCTGACCACGGCCGGCAAGAAACCCGCCACCCCTCATGTGAGCAACGGCGCACCCTCTTCGCGTGCCCGCGACCCTGAAGCGGCCTGGCCATCCCCCTGTTGATCGTGTACCTCCGCGAGATCCGCGGCATCCCGAGCATGACCATGAACGTGCGCTGATCGAGGCGACCGGTGTGGGGAGCAGGCCGGTGTGCATCCAGGTCGCTGGTGGTCGCTTCCCAGAGTGTCTTGGCCTCGAGTGCCATGTTGGGCACTGGTTCATGCGTTGGGGAGGTAGTCCAGCACGCTTCCACAGAACCCGGGGTGGCCTCCTGGCCAGCGGCTCAGATCTGCGCTCTGGCGATGGACACGCTGAACGCCCCGATCACCGTCGCCGCGAGCGCGTCGAGCGCCCTGCGGACAGCCCGGCGCTGCAGCCATGCGGCGGCGCGGGCGACCACGGCCGCCAGTGCGGACAGGTAGAGCAGGGCGAGCACTGCGTGGGTCAGGGCCAAGGGGATGGCGCTCCAGCTGATCCCCTGGCCGAGGAACTGCGGCAGCACAGCGAGGTAGAAGACCAGCACTTTCGGATTGGTGATGTTGGACAGGAACCCCTGCCGGAAGCCAGTACCCGGGCTGCCCTGCAACTGGCTGGCTGGTGGGTATTCCCCGCGCCAGGCTGACCGGGCCGCCTGCAAGGCCAGGAAGAGCAGGTACGCCACTCCCGCCCAGGTGATTGCCTCGAACAACGGTTGACTGGCCACGATGATCGCACCGAGCCCGGCCACTGCGGCGATGCCCTGCGCCGCACACGCAGCGGAGATCCCCAGTGCGGTGGCCCAGCCCTGCACCCGCCCGCCGATGAGCGTGTTGCGCATCGTCACCGCGAAGTCGGCACCGGGGATCAACACCACCGCCATGGCGATCGTGACGAAGGCCAGATAAGAGGCCAGGCTCACAGCGGCCAGTGTGCCACGCGGGCCTGTGGGCGCAGCGTCATCGGATGTCACCCCCGCTCGTAGACTCGGGCGAGAACCAAGGAGGCCATGTGGCAAAGCGCCTGTTTTCGTCGGAGTCCGTCACCGAGGGACACCCGGACAAGATCGCCGACCAGATCAGCGACAGCATCCTCGACGCCATGCTGGCCGACGATCCGGACTCCCACGTCGCGGTGGAGACGCTGGTGACCACCGGGCTGGTGGTGCTGGCCGGCGAGGTCGACACGCAGACGTACGTCGACATCCCCCGGGTCGTCCGCAACCGGATCCTGGAGATCGGGTACGACTCATCTGAAAAGGGGTTCGACGGCGCCTCCTGTGGGATCTCTGTAGCCCTCGACCAGCAGTCCGCCGACATCCGCCAGGGGGTCGACGACTCATGGGAGGAGCGCCACGAGCACAGTTCCGATCCCTTGGACCTGCAGGGGGCCGGTGACCAGGGGCTCATGTTCGGCTTCGCGTGCACCGACACTCCGGAGCTGATGCCCTTGCCCATCGCACTGGCCCACCGCCTCAGCCGCCGGCTGGCCGCGGTGCGCAAACAGGCTGTGGTGCCGTACCTGCGGCCGGACGGCAAAGTGCAGGTGACGATCGAGTACGACGGCACCCGGGCGGTCGCGGTCAACACCGTGGTGGTCTCGACCCAGCACCTCGACGACATCGACCTCGACACCCTGTTGGCCCCCGACATCGAGGAGTTCGTGATCGCCACGGAACTCGAGGAACTGGACCTCGACACCTCGGATGTCCGGCTGCTGGTGAACCCGACCGGACGTTTCGTGGCCGGGGGTCCGGCAGCCGATGCGGGGGTGACGGGGCGCAAGATCATCGTCGACACGTACGGGGGCATGGCCCGCCACGGTGGTGGTGCCTTCTCCGGCAAGGACCCCTCGAAGGTCGACCGTTCAGCGTCCTACGCCATGCGGTGGGTGGCGAAGAACGTGGTAGCCGCCGGCCTGGCCACCCGCTGCGAGGTGCAGGTGTCGTACGCCATCGGTGCAGCGCACCCCGTGGGTCTGTTCGTCGAGACCTTCGGCACCGGAGCGGTACCCGACGAGCGGCTGGAGGACGCCATCCTGGCCACCTTCGACCTGCGCCCCGCCGCGATCATCCGCGACCTCGACCTCAAGCGACCGATCTATGCCCGGACCGCTGCCTACGGCCACTTCGGCCGCGAGGAGCCGGACTTCACCTGGGAACGGACGGATCGGACGGCTGCCCTACAGGCGGCCGTCAAGTAGTGACCGAGGTCGCCCGGGTCGCGGTCGAGTCCCCGCTCCCGCATCTGGACCGGCTGTTCGACTTCTCGATCCCGGAGGATCTGGACGCGCTGGCCCGGCCAGGCTGCCGGGTGCGGGTGCGTTTCCACGGCAGGTTGGTCACCGGTTGGCTGATCGAGCGCGGGCCCTCACAGTTCGAAGGGGTGCTGCAGCCCCTGCAACGGGTGTCCGGACCGCCGGTCCTGACCGCGCAGGTCGCGGGATTGTGCCGTCGCGTCGCGGATCGATACGCCGGCAGCCTCACCGATGTTGTGCGGTTCGCGGTGCCACCCCGGGTGGCCGCGGTGGAGAAGAGTCCTCCATCTGCACCACCTGCACGACCGCCCCATCCGGACCTGGCTGCCTGGGATGCCTACCGCCCACCGGACGAGGGTGCCGCCAGTTGGGTCTGCCACCCCCACGACGATCCGTTTGACATGCTCGCCCGGATGGCTGCGGCCACGGCCGCGGACGGTGGTGGTGTCGTGCTGGTCGTCCCCGATGCCCGGGATGTCCGCTCGTTGCACCAGGCCCTGACCTGCTACGTGGACGCGGCCGTGGTCGCCGCGGTCACCGCCGAGGTGTCCAACCGGTTGCGGTACCGCACCCACCTGGAGATCCTCGCCGGCTCCAGGCCCATCGTGATCGGAACGCGGTCCGCGGTGTTCGCCCCGGTGCCCGACCTGGCGCTCATGGCGGTGTGGGACGACGGGGACGACGTGTTGGCAGAGCCACAGACACCCGGTTGGCATGCTCGGGAGGTCGCTGCCCTGCGGGCCTGGCAGACCCAAGCCCGGCTTATCGTCGGCGGCTACACCCGGACCGCGTCGTGCGCGCAATGGCTGATCGACGGATCGGCCAAGGACATGAGCCTGACCCGGGAGGTCGGCCGGAACCGCAGGTTCCGGGTGGAGGCCCAGACCGAGCCCGCCGCAGATCGCCGGCGCATCCCGGGCCGGGCATTTTCATTGCTGCGATCGGCATTGGCCGCCGGCCCGGTCCTGGTACAGGTGCCCCGGGCCGGTGGTGCCGCCGGGCTGATCTGCCAGGAGTGCGGTCATGCGATCCGGTGCCCGAAGTGCGCCGGAGGTGCCCGGCCCGACCGCGGCGGTACCCCTCGCTGCCGGTTGTGCCACGAGCCGGTGACCACGTGTGGCTCCTGTGGTGGCGGGCAGTTCGTTCCCGTCGGGGCGGGATCGCGTCGCAGTGCCCAGGAGTTGCAGAAGGCGTTTCCCGAGGTGCCGGTCGTACGCAGCGATGCCGAATCCGGCGTGATGGACGAGGTGGCCGCCGACCCGGCGCTGGTCGTGGCCACACCCGGCGCAGAACCGCGGGTTCCCGGTGGTTTCGCTGCGTTGCTGATCCTCGACACGGAGGTGCTGCTGGCACGCAGCGCGTTGCGCGCCAGGGAGGAGGCGGCTCGCAGGTGGATGGCCGCGGTCGCCCGAACCGGCCCTGACGCGACCACCATGCTGGTGGCGCCGCAGGACCTCGACGTGGTGCAGGCGCTGGTACGCAACGACCTCGGCGCGCTGGCCACCGCCGAGCGGGCCGAGCGGCAGGCCGCGCACATGCCGCCGGCCTTCCGGTGTGTGCGGCTGCGGGGTCCGCGGGACGCCGTCTCCGAATGGCTGGGCGAGTACGACGGCGAACTGCTCGGCCCGTTGGACACTGTGCAGGGCAGCGAGGTTCTGTTGCTGGCACCCCATGCCCGGGCCGGTGCCCTGCTCAGGCACGTGCAGCAGGTGCAGGCGCGACGGTCGAAGGCAGGCTTGCAGCCCGTCGAGGTCCGTGTCGACCCGGTCGATCTGGGAGAGGGCTGAGGGCCGCCCGTAGACTCGGGGGACGAGGAGGCCCTTTGTGTCCGTAGTCGATATCCGCCTGTTCGGCGACCCTGTTCTGCGCAGTCCGGCGGCACCGGTCGTCGACTTCGACAAGCAGTTGCGTGTCCTGGTGAAGGACCTGACCGACACGATGATGGACGCCCCCGGCGTCGGATTGGCCGCGCCACAACTGGGGGTGGGCCTGCGCGTCTTCACCTACTACGTGGACGGTGTTCTGGGCCACCTCGTGAACCCTGACCTCGACCTCAGCGACGAGACTCAGGAGGAGGAAGAGGGGTGTCTGTCCCTGCCCGACATCCGCTTCCGGACACCGCGGGCGCTGCGGGTGGTGGCGAAAGGGTTCAGCATGCACGGCGAGCCGGTCACCGTGGAAGGCAGCAATCTCCTGGCTCGGTGCGTCCAGCACGAGACCGACCACCTTGACGGTGTGTTGTTCATCGATCGCTTGGACCCGGAGTCGCGCAAGCAGGCGATGCGGGAGATCCGCGAATCCGACTGGTTCGGCCCGGACACCATCGTCAAGTCCAGCCCGCATCTGCAGAGGAGCCCCCGATGAGGCTGGTCTTCGCGGGCACCCCTGAGGTCGCCGTCGTCAGCCTGGAGAAGGTGCTCGCGTCGCGTCATGAGGTGCTCGCGGTGGTGACCCGCCCTGACGCCGTGGCCGGCCGCGGTCATCGGGTGACGCCGAGCCCGGTCAGCCGCGCTGCGCGTGACCACGGCATCCCGGTCCTCACCCCCATTCGGCCCAGCGAGCCCGACTTCGTGCGGACCCTGCAGGAGTTGGACCCCGACTGCTGTCCGGTGGTGGCTTACGGTGCGCTCATCCCGCAGCACGTGCTGGACATCCCAGCCAAGGGGTGGGTCAACCTGCACTTCTCCTTGCTGCCTGCCTGGCGCGGCGCGGCGCCGGTGCAACGGGCGATCATGGCCGGCGACGACGTGACGGGAGCGGCGGCGTTCCAGTTGGAAGCCGGCATGGACACCGGCCCGGTATTCGGCGTCGTGACGGAGACCATCGGACCGCGGGACACCGCCGGTGACCTGCTCGGGCGGCTCGCAGAATCCGGTGCTGAGTTACTGGTGAAGGTGCTGGACGGCATCGAGGAGGGTGCGCTGGTGCCGGTGCCGCAGTCCGGCGACGACGTGAGCCTGGCCCCGAAACTCACGGTCGACGATGCCCGGGTCCGTTGGGACGAACCGGCGCTGGCGGTCGATCGGCGCATCCGCGGCTGCACTCCCGCGCCGGGTGCTTGGTCCATGCTCGGTGAGCTGAAAGTGAAGATCCACCCGGTCACGATCAGCGATGAGACCCTGGCCCCCGGCCTGATGCGGGTGGACCGGCACCGGGTGCTCGTCGGCACGCTGACCTCCGCGGTGGAACTCGGCACCGTGCAGCCCGCCGGCAAGAAGGCCATGGCTGCCGCGGACTGGGCGCGCGGCCTGCATGGTGACGACCTGGTGTTCCAGTGAGGCCGAGTCCCGCTCGGCGGGCCGCCTATGACGTCCTGCACGAAGTGGGTGCGCGGGGTGCCTATGCCAACCTCGCATTGTCGGCGCACCTATCGCGGTCCCAGATGTCCAGGGCCGACCGCGGGTTGGCCACCGATCTGGTGTACACGACCCTGCGGCGCCGCGGCACGCTCGACGCCGTCCTGGCCACCGTCGTCACACGGCCGCTGACAGAAGTGGATCCGCGGGTCCTGGACCTGCTGCGGATGGCCACGTGCGAGCACATGTACCTCGACAAGCCGGCTCACGCGGTGGTGGACAGTGCCGTCACGCTGGCAGCGTCGGTCGGGGCGACGTCGGCGCGCGGCTTCGTCAACGGGGTGATGCGCACCGTCACGAAGCAGCCCGGTAAGCAGTTGCTCGCCCACGCCACCAAGGGCCTGGCCGGGGACGAGTTGTTGGCCGTGCGGCACTCCCATCCGGGTTGGATCATCCGCGCATTCCGCGACGTTCTCGGGCCCGGTGAGCTCGAGGCGCTACTGGAACGGGACAACCGACCACCCCGGGTCACGCTCGCCGCCCGGCCGGGCCGGATCTCCCGCGACGCGCTGCCCGGCGAGCCGACGCCGTGGTCGCCGTGGGGCACCTACCTGGACCGGACCGATCCCGGGAGCCTGCCCGAGGTCCGTGACGGCCGCGCAGGAGTGCAGGATCTGGGAAGTCAGTTGACCGCCCTGGCTTTCTCCCGGGCGGAGGTGGAGGGCACGGACGATGCCTGGCTGGACATGTGTGCAGGGCCGGGCGGCAAGGCCGCGCTGCTGGCCGATCTGTTGCCCGATGCGGGCCGACTGGTGGCGGTGGAAAAGCACGACCACCGTGCCGACCTCGTCAGGGCCGCACTGCGCGGGACCCCCGGGGTGGTCAAGGTGGTTGTCGGAGATGCAGCGCAGATCGAGGGTTCGTTCTCCCGGGTCCTGTTGGATGCCCCGTGCGCCGGGCTCGGAGTGTTGCGCCGACGACCGGAGGCGCGCTGGCGCCGCCAGGCCTCCGACATCGCGCAGTTGGCGGACCTGCAGCGGCGACTACTCGGTCACGCAGTCGACGTCTGCCGTCCCGGCGGGGTGGTCGCCTACGTCACGTGTTCGCCGCACTTGGCGGAGACTGATCTGGTGATCGAAGACGTCTTGCGCGGGCGAGACGATGTGCGCCAGGAGGATGCCGCGGGGTTACTGCCCGAGGTACCCGACTGCACCGACGGCCCAGCTATCCGGTTGTGGCCGCACCGGCACGACACCGATGGCATGTACTTCGCGATGCTGCGCAAGGCGCACTGAACCTGCGCCGGCGGTAGCCTCGGCGGTGTGGGAATCCAGATATCGCCGAGCATCCTGTCCGCCGACTTCGCCAATCTCGAGGCGCAGTGCAGGGCGGTCGCCGGGCATGCCGACTGGTTGCACGTGGATGTGATGGACAACCACTTCGTCCCCAACCTCACCATCGGACTGCCGGTCGTCGAGGCACTGCTCACGACGGTCGAGACGCCGGTGGACTGCCATCTCATGATCGAGGACCCGGACCGCTGGGCCCCCGGCTATGCCGAAGCGGGGGCGGGCAGCGTCACGTTCCACGTCGAAGCCGCCACCGCGCCCATCAAACTCGCCCGGGACCTGCGCCGGCACGGGGCCCGGGCCGGGCTCGGACTGCGGCCCGCGACGCCGGTGGAACCCTACGCTGACCTCCTCGGTGAGTTCGACATGCTGCTCATCATGACCGTCGAGCCGGGTTTCGGCGGGCAGAAGTTCCTGGACGTGGTGGTACCCAAGATCCGGCGGGCACGGCAGATCATCGGCGACGGCGACGTGTGGCTGCAGGTCGACGGCGGGGTGGACCTGCACACCATCGAGGTCTGCGCCGATGCGGGCGCCGATGTGTTCGTCGCGGGTTCTGCGGTCTACGGCGCGGACGATCCGGCGGCCGCCGTGGACGCACTGCGGGCCGCAGCCTCCGCCGCGTCGTTGTGACGATGGTGCGGGGCCCTCGGGCTGGTTTGTGACGGTGGTGCTGGGTGTGGCGTCGGGGATCGCGCACCTTCGTCGCATTGCGGGTGGGGAGGGTCGTACCTTCGTCACAATCGCAGGGTGCGGGGTCGTTGTGACGAAGGTGCGGGGCCCTCGGGCTGGTTTGTGACGGTGGTGCTGGGTCTGGCGTCGCGGATCGCGCACCTTCATCGCATAGCGGGTCGGGAGGGTCCTACCTTCGTCACAATCGGGGGTGGCCGGGGCTACCCCTCCGCGGTTGCGCTTGACGTCGCCTTGCCGTGGTCGTGACACCCCGATGTGACACGATGGATGTGAACGTTTCCAGGGTCGGTGCAATTCCGAACCGGCGGTGAAAGCCCGCGACCCGTGCTTGCACGGTGGATCCGGTGCAACTCCGGGGCCGACGGTCAGAGTCCGGATGGGAGGAAACGCCACCGCCGTGTGCTTCGGCGTCTCCTCCCGCGTGCGCGAAGGGAGGCAGTGTGAGCGAGCGCTTCATGGCCGAAGCCCTGACGCTCGCCGCCTCCGTGCACGGTGCGGTGGGACCCAATCCCCGTGTGGGCTGCGTCCTCGTCAGTACCGACGGCCAGGTCGTAGGCCGGGGTGCGCATCAAGGGGCCGGGACCGCTCATGCCGAGGTCGTCGCTCTGGCCGACGCCGGCGAGGCCGCCCGGGGAAGTACCGCGTACGTCACGCTGGAACCCTGCAACCACCACGGCCGGACCCCGCCCTGCGCGCAGGCGCTCATCGGTGCCGGTGTCGCAGCGGTCCGGTATGCCGTGCCCGATCCCACCACGGCATCCGGCGGCGCCCAGACCTGCGCTGAGGCCGGGCTGGACGTCGACCCCGGCCCACTCACCGATGAAGCCACGCACTTCCTCGCCCCGTGGCTGTCCGCCGTGACCAATGGCCGGCCCTTCGTCACCCTCAAAGTCGCCAGCACCCTCGACGGGTACATCGCCGCCGCCGACGGCAGCAGTCGCTGGATCACCGGGCCGGAGGCGCGCCGCTGGGTCCACGGGCTGCGGGCGCAAGTGGACGCGATCGCGGTGGGATCGGGCACCTTGCGCGCGGACACCCCTGCCCTCACCGTGCGCGGGATCGAGGTCGTCCGCCAGCCCCACCGCTACGTGCTCGGTGAGGTGGTGGCCGACGGCTTCACCAGCCTGCCGGGCAGGGACCCGGCGGCGGCACTCGCGCAGATGTACGACGCAGGTGTGCGGCATCTGCTCCTCGAAGGCGGCGCCACCGTTGCCGCGGCGTTCCTGCGTGCCGGCCTGGTGGACGACCTGGTGTGGTTCACCGCACCCAAGCTGCTGGGCGCCGGCACCAGGGCCGTCGGCGACCTCGGCATCGGCACCATCGGGGATGCCCAGCACCTGGCGGTGACCGATGTGCAGAACGTCGGCGGCGACGTGATGATCCGCAGCGGGAGGCGCTGATGTTCACCGGACTCGTGCAGCAGATGGGCACCGTGCGCGACGTGGTCGGCGGGGACAGCACGCGACTGACCATCGCCCCCGACGGCGCATGGGAGGACTACGCCCACGGGGAAAGCATCGCCACGAGTGGGGTCTGCCTGACGGTGGTGGCCAGCGGACCTGGGTGGTTCGCCGTCGACGTCATGGCGCAGACCCTGGCGCTGACCAGTTTGTCCGATGTCGCGGCAGGGCGCAGGGTGAACCTGGAGCGAGCAATGCGCCTTGGTGACCGGCTCGGTGGGCACCTGGTGCAGGGGCACGTCGACGGCGTTGCGGTCGTGACCCACCGCCGCAACGAGCCTGAGTGGGACGTCGTCGGTTTCGAGCTACCCGAGCACCTGCGGCAGTACGTGGTGGCGCAGGGGTCGATCTGCCTGGACGGGGTGTCCCTGACCGTCTCCGCGAAGAGCCCGGAGGGTGCGGAAGTGAGCTTGATCCCCGAGACCCTGCGGTCGACGACGCTGAACGACGTCCGGCCAGGATCCCGGCTGAATGTGGAGGTGGACGTGATCGCCAAGTACGTCGAGTCCCTGCTGGGAGGCTACCGATGAGATTCGATTCCATCCCGGACGCCGTGGAAGCGATCCGCGACGGCCGGGCAGTCGTGGTCGTCGATGATGAGGACCGCGAGAACGAGGGGGACCTGGTGTTCGCCGCCTCCAAGGCGACCCCCGAACTGGTCGGCTTCATGATCCGGCACACCAGCGGGGTCGTCTGCGTGCCCATGCGCGGTGAGGACCTCGACCGACTGCACCTGCCACCGATGACGATGGTCAACGAGGACCGCAAGGGAACTGCGTACTCGGTCAGCGTGGACGCCCGGGACGGCATCAGCACCGGCATCTCGGCCGCGGACCGTGCCCGCACCATTCGCACCCTCGTGGACTCCGCCACCGAACCGTGGGAGATCACTCGGCCCGGCCACGTCTTCCCGCTACGGGCGGTCCCCGGCGGGGTCCTGCAGCGGGCCGGTCACACCGAGGCTGCTGTCGACCTGGCCAGTCTCGCGGGCCTGTCGCCGGCCGGGGCGATCTGCGAACTGGTCAACGACGACGGCTCCATGATGCGTGCGCCGCAGTGCCGCGAGTTCGCCGACGAGCATGACCTGCTCATGGTCTCTATCGCCGATCTGATCGCCCACATCCGGCGTGCACGCAAGCAGATCGAGCGGGTCGCGGAGACGGTCATCCCCACTGAGATCGCCGAGTTCCGGGCGATCGGGTACCGCAGCCTCATCGAGCCGACCGAGCACCTGGCCCTGGTGCTCGGCGACATCGGCGACGGGGAGGACATCCTGGTGCGAGTGCATTCCGAGTGCCTCACCGGCGATGTCTTCGGATCCCTGCGGTGTGACTGCGGTCCGCAACTGGACGCCGCGCTGCGGGCCGTCGCAGCCGAGGGCCGCGGCATCGTCTTGTACGTCAAGGGTCATGAGGGGCGCGGCATCGGCCTGCTGAACAAGCTGCAGGCCTACCAACTGCAGGACAGCGGTGCAGACACGGTGGAGGCCAATCTCGCCCTGGGACTGCCTGCCGATGCCCGCGACTACGGCACGGGGGCGCAGATCCTGGCCGATCTCGGGGTGCAGTCCATGCGCCTGCTGACGAACAACCCGGCCAAGCGCGCGGGCCTCGACGGCTTCGGGATCGTCATCACGGAGCGCGTGCCGCTGGCGATCGAATCGAACCCGTGGAACGAGCGGTACCTGTCGACGAAGGCCACGCTGATGGGCCATGAGTACGAGGAGAGCCATGAGCGGTGATGGGCGGGCTGGAGAGCACCAGGTGCGCGCAGATGGCGTGCGGGTGGCGGTGGTCGCCGCGAGTTGGCACGAGCAGGTCATGGACGGACTGCTGACGGGGGCACGCAAGTACCTGGCCGAGGTGGGTGCGCAGGTCGACGAGCACCGCGTACCGGGCTCCTTCGAGATCCCGGTGGTGGCGGCCCGTTTGGCCGGTACCCACGATGTGGTGGTCGCCCTGGGCGTCATCATCCGCGGGGGGACGCCGCATTTCGAGTACGTCTGCTCCGCCGTGACCGACGGCCTGGGCCGGGTCGCCCTCGACAGCGGGACACCGGTCGGCTTCGGCATCCTCACCTGCGACACCGCCGAACAGGCACTCGACCGCTCGGGGGGTCCGGGTGCCAGCGAGGACAAGGGCAGGGAGGCAGCGGCGGCTGCGATCCAGACCTGGCAGGTGTTGCAGGGGATCCCGCAGGGGTAGGCGCCGATCTCCCCCTTTCGACCGCCCTTGCCCGGAATCCGCGGGTATACGCTGGTTTTACAGGCCACCGGGTCGGTTGGCCACCGGTCGTGCTGGCGTATCTGAGGACACGCCGGTGACCACCCGGTGAAAGGGAGGATTGGTCATGACAACCAAACGCATGGTCGCGGCAGTCGGCGTCGTCGGAATGTCCGCGGCAGTGCTGGTCGGCGCACCGGCACAGGCGGGATCCACATGGGGCAGCCCGCAAGAAGTGAGTTCCAAGTTCGGACGGGCACTGACCGTGTCCGACGGCGGCCGGGTGGCCGCCTGGATCCGGACGAACAAGACCAGTTGGTACTCGTCGGGACCGGTCCGCACCGCGTGGTACAAGAGCGCGAAGAAGGGCTGGACACCGTCGGCTGCCATCCCCGGCACCACGGAGAGCACCAACGTCCAGCTGAGCAGCAACGGCAACCGGGCGCTCATCGAGTCGGGTACCACCGGCTACCTCATGGCGGTCCGCGACACGTCGAACACGTGGCTGACGGCGGTGAGCATCGTGTCCGGGACGAACCTCGGGAACGGCGTGATGTCCGGCAACGGCACGTCCCTGGTCTACATCGAGCGTGGCCCGGACGCCTATCCGTCGCCGCCCGGGAAGGTCTACTACGTCTCCCAGAACGCCGACGGCACATGGCCGGCGCCCACACAGATCGGTCAGGCCAACCCTGACGCGCTGTACGGCATCAACAACGAGCTCGCCTACTCCAAGGACGGCTCGACGATCGCGTGGGTGGACGAGACGTATGCCCTCAAGTCGATCACGCGCAATGACGACGGTTCTTGGTCGGCGCCCAGCTTGCTCAAGCAGTACGGCAGCGATCCCGACCTGCGCATCCTGAAGCTGTCCGCGAACGGCACGCGGGTCATGTGGGTGCGCGGCGATTCCGACGGGATCCTGACTTCGACGCGCACCGGGACCACGTGGGCGCCGGCGTCGAACGTCACCGTGGACGAGACGTACTCCGCGGCGATGTCCCCGAACGGTGTGAACATGGCGTGGGGCAACACCGACGGCCAGATGCTGGTCAGCCGCTACAACGGCACCAAGTGGGTCAAGCCCAAGGTGCTTGGCTCGGTCGGCTACTACCCGACGATCACGCTCACGGACAAGACCCTGGCGTGGACGTCCAACGAATCCAAGGGCTCTGCGCTGCGCACAGTCATCTGGAAGGGCGGCAAGTGGCAGTCGACCGTCAAGCACTCGTCGACCGGCTTCAGCCCGGCGGTGTCCTACGACGGGATGACGCTGGCCTGGGCCTCCACCGGGAACAAGCGGATCTACAGCGTCAAGCGGTAGGTCCCGGCGCGAAACGGCCGGGCTTGGCTGGTGATCCGCCAAGCCCGGCCACCGCTTTGCCGGTCGTGCAACCGCCCTGCGGAGCCCGCCTCTCACCCTGACTACCCTGAAAGACGTGAAATCCTTCGATGACCTCTGGGACGAACTGTCCCGGAAGGTCGCCATGAACGACCCCGCATCCGGAACCGTGCGTCTCGTGCAGTCCGGTGTCCACGAGGTGGGCAAGAAGCTCGTCGAGGAGGCGGCAGAGGCGTGGATGGCTGCCGAACACGAATCCGCCGAGCGTGCCGCGGAGGAGTTGAGCCAGGTGATCTACCACGTGCAGGCCATGATGCTTGCGCTCGGTGTCACCCGTGAACAGGTCGGGCGGTACCTGTGACGATCAAGGTCGCCATCCCCAACAAGGGCCAGCTCAGCGAGCCGGCCCGCCAGATGCTGCGCGAGGCCGGCTACCTGCGCTCTGCCGGCGCGCGGGAACTCATGGTGCACGACCCAGACAACGACGTCGACTTCTTCTTCCTGCGGCCGAAAGACATCGCCACCTACGTTGGTAAGGGCACGCTGGACCTCGGGATCACCGGACGTGACATGCTCGTCGATTCCGGTGCCCCCGTCGCCGAGGTCATCGAGCTCGGTTTCGGTCACTCGACCTTCCGGCTGGCGGCGCCGGCCGGAACCACGACGATTGCCGGCACACGCATCGCCACGTCCTACCCGGGGCTGCTACGCGACTGGCTCGAGCGGTCGGGCACAGAGGCCACGGTGGTCAAGCTCGACGGCGCGGTGGAGAACGCCGTGGGTCTCGGCGTCGCCGATGCGGTGGCAGACGACGTCGACACCGGGAACACGTTGCGGCAGGCAGGGCTGGTGGTGCTCGGGGAACCCCTGTTGAGCAGCCAGGCGCTGCTCGTGCGACCGGCGCACAAGGACAGCAACGCGGCCCAGGAGACGTTCGTCCGACGGATGCAGGGAGTGATCGTCGCCCGGGCTTACGTCATGGTCGAGTACGACATCGAGGAGCGACTGGTGGAGGCAGCGGCTGCGATCACACCGGGGCTGGAATCGCCCACCGTCTCGCCGCTGAAGGAATCGGGCTGGGTGGCGGTGCGGGCCATGGTCGAGCGGGCGACGGTCCATCAGGTGATGGACGAGTTGTTCGAACTCGGCGGTCGAGCCATCCTCGTCACCGACATCCACGCGTGCCGCCTATGACCTCCCTGACCGAGACCCTGGCGGCGCTGCTCGACCCAGGTTCCGCCGAACCTCTACCCGTGCCACTGCGGCCGGTGCAGGGGGAGTATGCCGCCAGCCTGGAGCGCGCCGCGGACCGCAGCGGCACCGACGAAGCGGTGCAGGTCATGTTCGCCACCATCGACGGGCACCGGGTGGTCGTGATCGGGGGCGACTTCGGCTTCCTCGCCGGTTCGGTCGGTCAGTCCGCGGCGGATCGGGTGGTTGCCGGCTACCAGGCCGCGACAGCCGAGTCGCTGCCTGTGGTCACCCTGCCAACGTCCGGCGGCACCCGGATGCAGGAGGGTACCGCCGCCTTCTTCCGCATGACCGACATCGCCTGGGCCGCCCAGCAGCATCGGGCCACCGGCGCGGTCCGGATCGGCTGGTTGCGCAACCCGACGACCGGTGGGGTCATGGCCACGTGGGGCTCCTACGCCGACATCACGGCTGCGGAACCGGGGGCGCTGCTCGGCTTCCTGGGTCCGCGGGTGTACGAGGCGCTGTACGACCGGGCGTTCCCGCCGGTGCAGAACGCTGAGAACCTCGCCCGCGTCGGCGTCATCGACGAGGTCGTCCCGCTGGCGCAGGTGCGGGAATGGGCTGCGCGCATCCTCGCGGTCACCGAGGGCGCCGATCGCCCCGAACCGGTGTCACCCGCGGCCGAGCCGAAGCCCGTCGATGCCTGGACAGCCATCACCCGAACGCGGCGGCCGGACCGCCCGGGCCCGTTGGCCGTGCTGGATCTGCTCACCGACCGCACGGATCTGCGGGGCACTGGTCGCGGCGAGGCGGGAAGCGGTGTGCAGGTGAGCCTGGGCCGGTTGCGGGGCCGCCGGGTCCTGGTGGTCGCGCAGACGCGCCAGCAGGTCAGCCCGCAGGATCTACGGGTGGCCCAGCGCGGACTGGCGCTGGCGGACCGGTGGGGATTGCCGGTGGTGACGTTGGTTGACACCCCCGGCGGCGAACTGTCCGCGGCGGCCGAGGAGTCCGCGATGGCCGGAGAGATCGCCCGCACGTTGGAGGCGATGGCCGGCCTGCGGGTTCCCAGCGTGTCCTGCATCATGGGCCAGGGCTGCGGCGGGGCCGCCCTGGCGTTGGTGCCCGCTGGATTCATCATCTGCATGGAGCACGGGTGGGTGTCGCCCCTGCCGCCGGAGGGGGCATCGGTGATCAGTCATCGCACCCCCGACAAGGCCGCGGACATGGCCCGGGCGCAAGGCGTGGGGGCCTTGGCGCTGCTCGACGCCGACGTCGTCGACCTCGTCGTCGGCGAGGGTGATGATGTCGCGGCTGCAGTGGCGGACGTGGTGGCCGGGGCCCTGGACCGATGACGGACTTCGAGGGTGCCGACGTGCTGGTGACCCGCTTCCAGGGGGACACCGGGCTAGCCGACGTCCGCCTGCGGGAGTTGCTCGGCGACCCGGAGACCTACGCTGCGCAGCGCGAACTCGTCGACCGGCTCGTGGCCGGGCGCCTGCTGATCCCGGTGGTGGCGAACCTCGACGAGAAGGACGCCGACGGGGCCGACAAGCACAGCCACATGGCAACCGTGACCATCACCGATCCGCAGGGGCACAAAGCGCTGGTCTGTTTCACCGGGGTCGATTCGGTCGCGCTGTGGCGGCCCGATGCCCGGCCCATTCCCGTCGCGGGAGTGGAGGCCGCACAAGCCGCCTTGCAGGAGGAGTGCGATGCGTTGCTCATCGATATCGCCGGACCCACGCGGTACGCGTTGAGCGGTACCGGCCTGTGGGCTCTCGCTGCCGGGGGGCCCTGGCGACACCCGCTCGAGGAGCCCGAGGTGCTGGCCCTGTTGGACGCTGCTCTTGCCAATAGCGGTCTGGCGGGTCACTTCGAGCCGGACCCGGCAACCGTCGACGGAGTCGCTCTGGTGCTGGACACTGCCGACATGCCGAAGGTGCAGGGACTGGCCGACGTGCTCAGCCGCACACCGGCGGTCCAGGCCCGGGTCAGTTCGCTGGAGGTGCGACTGGACCGGTGAGTTTCTCGCCGGGACCCTGTCCTGGGGCGTCCGGGACGAGTGACGCCTCCCGGAAGGCCAACTGCAGCGACTTCAGCCCGTCGCGCAGGGGCCGGGCGTGGAACGTGCCGACGTAAGGGGCCGCAGCGGTCACCAGTCCGGCCAGTGCCTCGATCAGGGTGCGGGCCTCGTCCAGATCGAGTTCGTCCGGGTCCTCGCCGAGTCCGCACTTGACCGCGGCGGCGGTCATGAGGTGGACCGCCACGGTGGAGACCACTTCGACGGCGGGGACGTCGGCGATGTCGCGCTCTGCGGCTGCGGGGTCCATGGCGTTCAGGATGTCATGGGGGTCCCGGGGTGCCGTGGGCACGGCTGAGCAAGTGCGCTGCGGCTGCCGGCCAACGCTTCGTCGTCTACGCTGCGGGAGTGCTCGCTGACCGTGTGGTGGAGGGGCTGCTTGGACTGTTCGGCGCGGAGCCCGACGTGCGGGTGCCCGACGACAAGGGTCAGCCGTGGCTCACGGTCAAGTACGGCGACGACCCCGACGAGGTGTTCGGTGTCGTCCGCGCGCGGGTGGCGGATCGCAGCGTCATCGTCAAGGTGAATCCGCCGCGGGGCATCGGGCAAACCTTGATCCCGTGGATCATCTCCGAGCAGGGGATCGCTCTGCCCGCGCCCTACGACAGCTTCCCGGCCGCCGCCGAGACGAGCCACACCGGGGAACGCGAACCCGCGGTGTACGCACTCAGCGCGTGTGCCGATGTGCGGCCGGCGTTGCTGGGTTCATTCGACGCTGAGGGGCAGACCGCGCTCGTCCTCGAGGACCTGGGGCAGATCTCCGGGCTGGATGCCAGCGGTGCGATCGAGCGCTGGCCGACCGAACGCATAGAACGGGCCCTGCAGGCCGCCGCGGGCTTCCACGCAGCGACCGCGGGCCGGGACTTCCCCTGGACCGTGCGCCGACCCAGCACGTCGACCGCTGTGGTGGACGCCCCCCTGTGGGCGGCGTTGCTACAGGACGCCGCGGCGCGTTCCCCCGACCTCATCACCCCCGAGGTGCTGGCGGCGCGGTCGGCCACCATCGACACGATCGAGCAGTGGCACCCGGCCAAGGACGCCATGCCGGGGTGCCTGGTCCACAACGACTTCAACCAGCGCAACGTCGGCTTCCGGGACTCCGGTGAGGTGGTGGTGCTCGACTGGGAACTGGCCAGGGTGAACACCCCGCAGCGTGACGTGGCGGAGTTGCTCACCTTCACCCTCGACGCGCACACCCCGCCCGAGGAGGTGCTGCACCTGCTGGCGGTGCATTGGCAGGCACTGGCCGACAACGGTCTGTCTGTGGATCCGGACCTCTACGCCCAGGCCGCGGCCGCGGAGTTCCGGGTCCAGTCGGTTGACCGGATCGGCATGCAACTGATCTTCGGCGCGGCCTTCGATCTGCCCTACCTGGCACGGATCAACCGCACCGTGGACCACCTGGTGGCGTTGACTGCGGGCTAGGGCTCCCGCGGCGTCCACACCACGCTGACCACCGACGACTTCGCCAGGACCCTGCCCGTCTTGGCCACGACCAGCGCCCGGTACCTGCCCACACCCGGTTGGTAGCCCTCAATGTCGTCCTCGACGCGCCCGGAGGGCCCGAGCCGGAACGAGTCGATGCCACGCCAGGCCGCGATGCCCTTCACCTGGATGCGGACCCGCGTGCCTTTGGCCTTGGCTGCGGGTGTGACGGTGATCGTGTAGGGCACGTCCGCGCCGACCGGGGCGGTGCTCTTGGCGATGCTCAGGGTGGGCTTCAGGTCCGCACCCATGGCCGGGGCTGCGGTGAGGATGCCCAGTACTGCGAGGGTGCCGGTGATAGCCGTTCTCATGGTGGCCTCCGCCTCCCAGTCTGCCCCGCACGCGGGCGCCGTCGCGCGTGTTGCCCGGTGGGGTCGAAGATGGGGGTGTGAACTCAACCCCTTGGCGGGCGATGGTGGACGAGGTGCTGCGAGGCAACCCCAGATTGCCGGCCACCACCCGCGCCGCCCTCAGTGTCCTCATCGACATCGATGCCGAGGTCGACAAACGCGGCGCGCCCTATCCGCAATCGCTGGCTTATCTGATGGCCATGTGCCAGCAGGCCGATCCCACGCTCGCCGATCTGGCGCAGCCGCCGCCGGGGGAGCACTCCGTGATCGAGCTGCTGAAGGCGTTCGCCGAGGATGGCCAGCCGGACTGGTCGGCGCTGGGCCGGGTCGCTGCCGGTTGGCTGGCGGACCTCGTCGGGTGACTGCCTGCTACGCTGTGTGAGTCGAAACCTCGACACCTGTGCAAGCGGAACCTGGCGTTCCCACCTCCCGGATTCGACGTCCGGTGGTCCTACGGGTGCCTGATCACATCAGGCGCGCCTTCCGTTTGCCAACCGCAACGAAGGAGGCGCCTCATCAGCGAAGAACCACGCGTCAACGACCGTATCCGGGTCCCGGAGGTCCGTTTGGTCGGACCCAACGGTGAGCAGGTCGGCATCGTCAGAGTGGAGGACGCGCTGCGACTGGCAGCGGAGTCCGACCTGGACCTGGTGGAAGTGGCCCCGATGGCCAAGCCGCCGGTGTGCAAGCTGATGGACTACGGCAAGTTCAAGTACGAGGCGGCGCTCAAGGCGCGCGAATCGCGCAAGAACCAGGCACACACGGTCATCAAGGAGATGAAACTCCGCCCGAAGATCGACAAGCACGACTATGAGACCAAGAAGGGTCACGTAGAGCGTTTCCTCGGTCAGGGCGACAAGGTCAAGGTGACCATCATGTTCCGGGGCCGGGAGCAGTCCCGTCCGGAGCTGGGGTTCCGTCTCCTGAGCCGCTTGGCGCAGGACGTTGAATCGTTGGGATTCGTGGAAGCGTCGCCGAAGCAGGACGGCCGCAACATGATCATGGTCCTCGCACCGCACCGGAAGAAGACCGGCAAGGGCGAGCAGGCCTGAGGACATTAGGAGAGACATGCCGAAGATGAAGACCCACAGCGGCGCCAAGAAGCGCATGCGTAAGACGGGTAAGGGCAAGATCATGCGGGAGCAGGCGAACAACCAGCACATGTACGAGCAGAAGAGTTCGCGCCGCAAGCGCCGCCTGCGCCGTGACCAGGTGCTGAGCCCGGGTGACACCAAGATCGCCAAGCGCCTTCTGGGCGAGCGCTGAGGAGGACTGACAGATGGCACGTGTGAAGCGCGCGGTCAACGCGCAGAAGAAGCGTCGCACCACGCTTGAGAAGGCCAGTGGCTACCGTGGGCAGCGCTCCCGGCTGTACCGCAAAGCCAAGGAGCAACTGCTCCACTCCGGGGTGTACGCCTACGACCACCGCAAGGACCGCAAGGGCGACTTCCGTCGCCTGTGGATCCAGCGGATCAACGCCGCGGCCCGCGCGAACGGGATGACCTACAACCGGTTCATCCAGGGACTGCGCCTGGCGGGCGTCGAGGTCGACCGTCGCATGCTCGCCGAACTCGCGGTGAACGACGAGAAGACCTTCGCGGCGCTGGTGGAGACTGCCAAGGCGGCTCTGCCCTCCGCAGCCTGACATGACTTCGAACGGCCCCACCTCGGTCAAGTCCGACCGGGTCGGGGCCGTTCGGCGTCTGGCCAACCGGAGGTTCCGCGAGCAGGTCGGCAGGTTCCTCGTCGAGGGCCCGCAGGGCGTTCTGGAGGCCGTGCGGCATCAACCGGAGTGCGTGGACGAGGTCTTCGTCGTGGCGGGGCATGCGCTCGCAGTCGACGGTGTGAAGGTCACCGAGGTTCCCGAGCCGGTTCTTCTCGCCATGACCGAAACCGTCCACCCGCAGGGCGTGGCCGCGGTGTGCCGATTCCTGCCTTTCGCGCCGCCGGACGATCCGCAGTTGATCGTGGTGCTGCACGAGGTGCGCGACCCGGGCAACGCCGGCACGATCCTGCGCACAGCCGATGCTGCTGGCGCCGATGCCGTCTACTTCACCGGTGACTCCGTCGACCCGTACAACGGGAAGTGCGTGCGCAGCACCGCCGGCTCCCTGTTCCACATCCCCTTCACGTCCTGTGCGCTGTCCGACGTGCCGATGGCCGGACTGCAGGTACTCGCCACCTCGGGTGCCGGGGAGCGGGATCTGCGCGAGGTGGATCTGGGCTTGCCCACCGCCTGGGTGTTCGGCAATGAGGCCCACGGTCTGCCCGATCTCGGGTTGCCCACGGTCTCAATCCCGATCTTCGGGGCGGCCGAGTCGCTGAACCTGGCGTCGGCTGCGGCCGTGTGTCTGTACGCGAGCGCCCTGGCGCAGCGGTAATTGGGCCTTCCCCCTTTGCGTTGGTTGACGTTCGTCGCTGCACGAGCCCCACCCAACTGCACGAGCCCCATCCAACTCGCGCTCCCTACACCTTCTCCTGCAGATCCAGCCAGCGCATGATCCCGGCCACGTTGGCCTGGGTGCCCGCCAACTCCTCCTGCTTGGCCAGCACTTCAGCGTTGTCGTACAGGGCGGCATGGCGCGCTCGGTCCTTCTCGCGCACCATGGCGACGGCGTGGTCCATGTCGGCAGTGACCTCCCGGGCGAGCCGCACCGCGTCCACCCATGCGTGCAACTCGTCCACGGAGGCGTCCAGGGTCTCGTCGATGTCGGTGACCGGGCCGAAGTGGCTGAACAGCAGCCGGGTCGGGCGGACGTCGCGCATCGCGGCCAGGGAACTCAATGTCAGGTCCAGGTCGAAGTCCGGGGGAGGGGTCGCCGGCCGGACGTCGGCGGTCTCGGGGACGTAGACGCCGGCGGCGTCGCCGGTGTAGAGATCCCCGGTGGCCGAGTCGACCAGGCCGATGTGGTGGGACGCGTGCCCCGGGTTGTGGAATGCGGCCAGCGACCGGCCGTCGCCCAGATCCACGACTCCGCGCTCGGCGATGGACACGATCCGGGACGCGGGCGTGGGCAGCAGGTCGCCGAACAGCCGGTCCATAGCCGGGCCGAATACGCGCCGGGCGCTGGAGACCAGGCGTTCGGGATCCGCCAGGTGCCGGGCACCGCGCTCCTGCACCACGATCTGCGCCCGCGGGAACGCTTGCGCGAGATCGCCGACCCCACCGGCGTGGTCGAGGTGGATGTGGGTCACCACGATCGTGGCCAGATCGTCCGCACCGATGCCCAGCCTCTGCAACTGCTCCATGACGATGGGCGCCGACCGGGCAGTGCCCGTTTCCACCAGGCAGGGCCGCGAACCGCGGATCAGGTACGACGAGGTGATCGACTCGTAGCCGCCCATCCGCGTGTCCATCAGGAAGACGTCGTTGCCGACTTCCACCGTGTCCGCGTGCATGAAACCATCCTGCACCGGCGAAAGTCCGTTGAGGCGGCCCAATAGAATCGTGGGGTGTCCGCACCCAACAAGAACTTCGACCCGGTGACGCCGGCCGCGCTGCAACCAGCATCGCTGCAGGCCCACGTCGACGCGGCGCTGACCGCGATCACTGCCACCGAAGACCTCGCCGCGCTCAAGCAGGTCCGGATCGAGCACACCGGTGATCGCTCGCCACTGGCCCTGGCCAACCGCGAGATCGGCGCGCTGCCTCCGAGTGCCAAGGCCGAGGCGGGCAAGGCCGTCGGTGCCGCCCGCGGGCAAGTGACGCAGGCGCTCAAGGCCCGGGAGGCCTCGCTCAAGCTGGCCGAACGGGAGCGGATCCTGACCAGCGAGCGAGTCGACGTGACGATGGTCAACGACCGCGAGCCGGTCGGCGCCCGTCACCCCATCCACACGATCAGCGAACACATCGCCGACGCATTCGTGTCGATCGGCTACGGCGTGGTCGAGGGCCCGGAGTTGGAATCGGAGTGGTTCAACTTCGACGCCCTGAACATCGATCGAGACCACCCCGCTCGCACCATGCAGGACACCTTCTTCGTCGGTGCCGCGGACAGCGGAGCAGTGCTGCGGACACACACCTCGCCACTGCAGATCCGCACGATGCTCAACCAGCAACCGCCGGTTTACGTGGTCTGCCCGGGCCGGGTCTATCGCACCGATGAACTCGACGCCACCCACACCCCGGTGTTCCACCAGGTGGAGGGGCTGGCCGTGGACAAGGGCCTGAGCATGGTCGACCTGAAGTCGACCCTGGACTGGTTCGCCGCCTCCATGTTCGGCGAAGGGATCGTCACCAGGCTGCGGCCCAGCTACTTCCCCTTCACCGAGCCCAGCGCTGAGGTGGACCTTGAGTGTTTCGCCTGCCGGGGCCAGAGTGTGGGCAACCCGGATCGTCCGTGCCGCACCTGCTCGTCGGAGGGCTGGATCGAATGGGGGGGTGCGGGATGGTCAATCCCCGCGTGTTGCAGTCCTGCGGCATCGACCCCGACGAATACACCGGTTTCGCCTTCGGGATGGGCATCGAGCGCACGCTGATGTTCCGGCACGGGATCACGGACATGCGTGATCTCGTCGAGGGGGACGTCCGCTTCACCGCGGCCTTCGGAATGGACAGCTGATGCGCGCTCCGCTGAGTTGGATCAAGGAGTACGCCGCCCTGCCCGCCGGCGTGACGGCACGGGAGGTCGCCGACAAGTTGATCGGGATCGGCCTGGAGGTCGAGTCCGTCGACGAGGTCACCGTGACCGGGCCGCTGGTGGTCGGACGGATCCTGCAGATCGAGGAATTGAAGGAGTACAAGAAGCCCATCCGGTACTGCCAGGTTGACCTCGGTGACCACACCCGCGGGATCATCTGCGGCGCCACGAACTTCGCCGAGGGTGACCTTGTCGTCGCGGCTCTGCCCGGATCCGTGCTGCCGGGCGGTTTCGAGATCACTGCCCGCAAGACCTATGGCCACGTGAGCGACGGCATGCTTGCCTCGGGGCGAGAACTCGGGATCAACGACGAGTACGACGGGATCCTGGTGCTCACCGAGGGGGAGGTGGGTGCCGACGCCCGCCCGGTCCTCGGCCTCGACGACGCCGTGCTGGACATCGCGGTGACACCGGATCGCGGGTACTGCCTGAGCATCCGGGGGATCGCCCGGGAGGCGGCGCTCGCCTACGGAGCGGACTTCACCGACCCCGTCTCACTGGTGCCCGACCTGCCCGCCGAGGGCCGGCAGCACCCAGTGGACCTGCAGTACGGTGCCGACCGGTTCACCGCCCGGGTGGTGTCCGGGGTCGATCCGCACGCCCCGAGCCCGGCCTACATGGTCCGCCGGCTCAACCAGTGCGGGATGCGGCCGGTGAGTCTGGCCGTGGACATCACCAACTACGTGATGCTGGAACTGGGCCAGCCGCTGCACGCATTCGATGCGGACAAACTCGCGGGGCCGATCCAGGTGCGCCGGCCGGCCAACGGTGAGGAACTCGAGACGCTGGACCACGTCCAGCGCCGCCTCGACGCCGCCGACGTGGTCATCGCCGACGATTCCGGAGCCGTGGGCCTGGCCGGTGTGATGGGTGGTCTGACGACCGAGATCGACGACGAGAGCACCAACGTCGTCCTTGAAGCCGCCCACTTCCAGTCGGCGCTGGTGGCCGGAATGTCCCGGCGGCACAAGCTTTCCTCGGAGGCGTCCCGGCGTTTCGAGCGCGGCATCGACAGCGATCTGGCGCGCGCGGCGTCCAACCGCGCGGCGCAACTTTTCGCGGAGTTGAGCGGCGCGACGGTCGGTGGCCTGGTGGACGTGGATCAGCGGGAGACGATCCCGGCCATTGCGCTTCCGATCGATCTGCCGAGCCGGATCGTGGGCGTCGAAATCCCCGCGGACCGGGTGCGGTCGATCCTCACCGGTATCGGGTGCCGCGTGGACGGTGAGTCGGTCACGCCGCCCAGTTGGCGTCCCGACCTCACCGCCGCGATCGATCTGGTGGAGGAAGTGGCCCGCGTCGTCGGGTACGACACCATCCCCTCGCGGGGGCCCGCCATGGGCACCGGGGTGGGGCGTTCCGAGCACGACCGCCTGCAGCGGCAGGTGCGCCGGCGACCTGCGGAACTCGGCCTCACCGAGGTGCTCAGTTACCCGTTCGTGGGCATGGCCGAACTCGATGCTCTCGGGCTGGCCACCGAGGACCCCCGCCGAACCTGCGTCCGTCTGGCCAACCCGCTCCGCGACGAGCAGCCGTTCATGCGCACGACGCTGCTACCGGGCCTGCTGGCCGCGGCCCGGCGCAACGTCAGTCGCGGTGCGGAGACAGTGCTGGTCTACGAGTACGGACAGGTGTTCCGCGACGTCGACGAAGTGAGCGCTCCCGTCGCCGAGGCGGGCGCCCGCCCGGATGCACAGGTGCTGGAGGCCATGCTGTCGGCGTTACCGCGGCAGCCTGAGCACCTGGCGACCGTCCTGTGCGGCGAGTGGTCGCAGCCCGGCTGGTGGGGTGCGGGCCGGCCGGTGGAATGGTCCGATGCGGTCCGGCTGGCGGTCTCGGTGGCCCACAGCGTCGGCGTGGAGCTGACGGTGGAGCAGGACGGAGAGGCACCCTGGCATCCGGGGCGTTGCGCCCGCCTTGTGGCCCGCGGCGAGGCCATCGGTCATGCCGGCGAGCTGCACCCAGACGTCGTTCTGGCCTACGGTTTACCGGCCCGAAGTTGTGCCGCGGAGATCGATCTGACCGCGATCCTGGCGGCGGCACAGCCGGTGGCCGCGGCCCCGCGGGTGTCGGGATTCCCCGTGGCGAAGGAGGATGTCGCACTGGTCGTCGATGAGCAGTTGCCATCCGCGACGCTGCTGCTAGCCCTGCGCGCCGGAGGAGGCGAACTGCTCGAGGCGGTCCGACTGTTCGATGTCTACTCCGGGCCGCAGGTTCCGGACGGCAAGAAGTCGCTGGCGTTCTCGCTGCGCATGCGTGCCGACGACCGCACACTGACCGACGAGGACATAGCAGCGGTACGCGACGGTGCCCTGGCGGCGGCGGCCGAAGTGGGTGCGGTGCTGCGCGGCTGAGTGGGTATGCCCAACGGTGCCGCACGCTGTGTCCAGCCGCGAGGATGGAAGACAGTCCCGAGGTGAGAGAACCCACATGCGGGATCTCTCACCTCGTGCACGAACTCCAACCTGGTGGCCGCCGCGCGCCACGGGGCCCGTGCGGATCCCTAGAGCAGGTCTTCCTCGTCGAGTTCCTCGACGGTCACTTCGCCGGCCAGCACCCGGCGCAAGACCTTGCCCGTTGCATTTCGGGGCAACTCCTCGACCCGACGTACCTCGCGCGGACGGTGGTGCGGGCCGAGTCGCTTGCGCGCCCATTGGAGCAGTTCCTCGTCGCTGGGGCCGTCCTCGGCGACCACGACGTGCGCGACGAGCACTGAACCGTAGACCGGGTCCGGGCGGCCGGTGACCGCGACGTCGAGCAGTCCCGGGTGGGTCCGCAGCACCTCCTCGACCTCCGTGGGATGAACGTTCTCGCCGCCCGTGACGACGATGTCGTCGGCACGCCCTTTGATGGTCAGGCGTCCATGCTCGTCAATGCAGCCGATATCTCCGGTCGCGACCATGCCTTTCACGGTGCCGCGAGAGCCGTCGCTGACGAATTCGGCGATGGAGGTGCGGCTGCGCACGAACACTCGGCCGTCGGTCCCGCGGGGCACGGAGCGGCCCTTGCGGTCGAGCACCTCGACCCGCACGCCGGGCATGGGTGCCCCGGAGGTGTGGGGGTCCTGGCGCAGGTCCTCCGGGGTGGCGATGGTCGCGTAGGCCGCCTCGGTCGTGCCGTAGAGGTTGTACAACACGTCGCCGAAGTCGTCCATGAAGCGGGTGGCCAGGTCCCCGGGAATGGCCGAGCCGGAGACCGCGACGCACTTCACCGATGTGAAGTCGTACCTGCGCTTGGTCTCTGCCGGCAACTCCACCATGCGCTTGAGGGTGACGGGGACGGTGATGATGGTCTCCACCTCATAGGCCTGCGCCAGGGCCAGGATCCGCTCGGGGTCGGGGTGCCGCAGCAGGATCTGGGTGTTGTCCATGACCGTGGCCATGCGGTGATGCATCCAGCCCCATGCGTGGAACATCGGCGCGGCGATCATCGTCACCGAACCGAGGCGCGTGGGGAACGCGTGTAGCAGGGCAGCCACGGAATCCAGTGGCGCGGTGGTGCGTGCCGCGCCTCGCAAGGGACCGCCGGTCGTGCCGCTGGTGAGGATCACGTGTTTGCCCGCCTGCTTGGGTGGGGCCACGTCCCCGCTCCACGGCATGGAGTCCAGCAGGGGGATGCCGGCGGGGTCGTCGAGTCCCAGGCTGAGGACCGTGTCCGGACACACCCCGGCGAACTCCCGGTCACGGATCATCAGCGTGATGTCGTGCGCTGCGCACACCGCGGCCACCTGCTCAGCGGTGGCACCGGTGTTCAGGTAGATGAGATCGGCGCCGGTGCGCGACACAGCAACGATGCTCTCGGCGTAGCTGCGCGAGTTGCGTCCCAGTAGGCCCACCGTCGTACCTGGTTGGGCCCCCCTGTCCAGCAGGGAGTTGGCCAGGACCGTGGTCCGGTACTCGGCGTCGGCGTACGTGATCTCCTCCTGCTGGGGGTCGTCGACGTCGACGATCGCCACCGATTCGGGATCGCGCACCGCTCCCAGTGCGAAACCCAGGGAGGCGGTAGTGCCCCACTTGCGCAGGGCGGTGAGCATGCGGGTGGCGACCAGGGGGTTCCGCGGCCTCGCCAGTCCGGACCGTAGCGCGCCGAACGTCCCGGCCTTCGCGATCTCAGCCGCGTCGGCCACGGTGCGCAGCGGGTCCAAGGGGCGCATACCCTTATCTTGGCGCAGCGGTTCCGGGGGGTGACCACCACGTCTATGCGTGTATGCGTATAGAGTCGTTCCGTGGTTTCGGTGGGAGTCCTGGGCGCGTCCGGATACGGCGGCGGTGAGTTGCTGCGCCTGCTGGCCGGGCATCCTGCCCTTGAGGTTACCCGGGTCTGGGCCAATGCCTCGGCGGGACAAAGGGTCGGCGCCCTTCACCCGCATGTGGCCAGCCTGGCCGACCTGCACGTCGCCGCATTCGACCCCGCCGATGTCGATGTGGATTTCGTCTTCATGGCCCTCCCGCATTCGCAGTCCGCGCAGTTCGCCGGCCTCCTGTCCACCCCGGTGGTCGACCTGGGAGCGGACTTCCGGCTGCGGGACGCCACCGCTTGGCAGACCTACTACGGCGGCCAGCACGCGGGGACCTGGACGTACGGCATGCCCGAGATACCAGGTCAGCGCGAACTCATTGCCGCATCGAAGAACGTGGCCAATCCCGGGTGCTACGCGACGGCCATCGCCCTGGCGGCGGCTCCGCTGGTGCGGGCGGGACTCGTCGACGCCACCCAGATCGTCGCCGTCGCGGCAAGCGGTACCAGCGGTGCCGGCCGGTCGCCGTCGGTCCCGCTGCTGGCAAGCGAGGTGACTTCCGGGATGCGGCCGTACAAAGTGGGCGGGGTCCACCAGCACACCCCGGAGATCGAGCAGACGCTCGGCCACGGCGCCCGCATCAGTTTCACGCCCATGCTCGCCCCGATGGCGCGCGGCATCCTGGCCACCGTCACAGCACCGCTGACCGGGGGCTCCGAGCAGATCGGCAAGGCGCTGCACGATGCCTACGGCGACGAGCCCTTCGTGCGTGTCCTGCCGGACGGGCAGTGGCCGGCCACCCAGATGACGCTGGGTTCGAACAGCGTCGTCCTGCAGTGGGCCGTCGACTCCCACGCCGGCCGAGTGATCGTCTGCAGCGCCATCGACAACCTCGGCAAGGGTGCGGCCGGTCAGGCCATCCAGAACGCCAACCTGATGCTGGGTCTGCCCGAGAGCACTGGGCTTCCTGTGAACGGAGTGGCGCCATGAGTGTGACGTTCGCGCAGGGGTACCGGGCAGCCGGTGTGGTCGCGGGGCTGAAGGCTTCCGGCACGCCGGACGTCGCCGTGGTGGTCAACGACGGCCCGCGCTGGGACGCAGCCGCAGTCTTCACCAGCAATCGCGTGCAGGCCGCGCCGGTGCTGTGGTCCAGGCAGGTGCTGACCGACGGCATCCTGCGCGCAGTCGTTCTCAACTCCGGCGGCGCGAATGCCTGCACCGGTCCCGAAGGTTTCGCCGACACCCATCACACGGCCGAGGCGGCCGCCGAGGCACTGGGCATCGGACCGATTGATGTGGCGGTCTGCTCCACCGGCCTCATCGGGGAACGCCTCGACATGCCCAGGTTGCTGGCGGGACTGCGCCAGGCGCTGGTTGTCGCGAACGACGCCGGCGGGGAGGACGCCGCCCGTGCGATCATGACCACCGACACCGTTGTGAAGACGAGCACCTTCGAGGCCGGCTACCGGATCGGAGGCATGGCCAAGGGCGCGGGGATGCTCGCGCCCGGGATGGCCACGATGCTGTCGGTGATCACGACCGACGCGTTGATCGACGCCCACACCCTCGACCGGATGCTCCGGGCCTGCACCGCCACGACGTTCGACCGGGTGGACGCCGATGGCTGCATGTCCACCAACGACACGGTCATCCTCATGGCCAACGGCGCCAGTGGCCTGGTCGCAGACGAGGCCTTCGAGAAGGGCCTGCACCACGTGTGTGCTGACCTGGCGCGCCAGCTCCCTGCGGACGCCGAGGGGGCCACCAAACTCATCGACGTGCGGGTCGTGGGTGCCGCCGACAACCGGGATGCCGAGGTGGCCGCCCGGGCAGTGGCCCGCAGCGCACTGTTCAAATGCGCCATGTTCGGCGAGGATCCGAACTGGGGAAGGGTGCTGTCGGCGGTCGGGACCACCGACGCCGCGTTCGACCCCTTGCGTATCGACGTGTCCATCAACGGCGTGATGGTGTGCCGCGACTCAGGTCCGGGGGAGCCCCGCGAGGGCGTGGACCTGACCGCACGTGAGGTGGAGGTCATCATCGACCTGCATGCCGGCGATGCGACGGCGACCATCGTCACCACGGACCTCACGACCGACTACGTCCACGAGAACTCGGCGTACTCGACATGAAGGACATCGAGATCGCGACGACCCTGGCCGGCGCCCTGCCGTGGCTCAAGAGGTGGCACGGGCGGACGGTGGTCATCAAGTACGGCGGCCACGCCATGACTGATGAGCACCTGCGCAAGGCCTTTGCCGAGGATGTCGTGTTCCTCAAACTCGCAGGGATCAAACCGGTCGTGGTGCACGGCGGCGGTCCGCAGATCTCCAACATGCTGGCCAGACTGGACGTGCCGACGCAGTTCGTGGGGGGCCGCCGGGTGACCACCCCGGAGGTCATGGACATAGTGCGGATGGTGCTCGTCGGGCAGGTTCAGCGGGAGTTGGTGAACCTGCTGAACGAACACGGGCCGTACGCGGTCGGCGTGAGCGGTGAGGACGCCCACCTTCTCAGCGCCGTGCCGCGCAGCGAGGAACTGGGCCTGGTCGGGGACATCACCGACGTCCGGCCGGAGTTCGTCCACACCCTTCTGGAGGACGATCTGATCCCGGTGGTGTCGACCATCAGCCGAAGTGACGACGGCCGCGTCTACAACGTGAACGCCGATTCGGCCGCTGCAGCGCTGGCGGTCGCCCTGGGCGCGGTGAAGTTGGTCGTGCTGACCGATGTTGCCGGTCTGTACCGCGACTGGCCGGCTTGTGAAGACTTCGTGTCCTATCTGCGGCCGGACGAGTTGCGCGCGATGCTCCCCAGCCTGGATTCCGGGATGCTGCCGAAGATGGAGGCGTGCTTGGAGGCCGTGGACGGTGGCGTCACTCGGGCGCACGTCGTCGACGGCCGGATCCCGCACTCCGTACTGGTGGAGGTCTTCACCGACACCGGCATCGGCACGATGGTGGTGAACGAGCCATGAGCCTGACGCAGCGCTGGCAGTCGGTGATGTCGGACAATTACGGCACCCCGGCCGTCACAGTGGTGCGCGGCGAGGGCGCCGTGGTTTGGGATGCCGACGGCAAGCAGTACCTGGACATGGTGGCCGGCATCGCCGTCAACGCGCTCGGACACGCCCACCCGGCGGTCGTCGAAGCGGTGAGCCAGCAGGTCGCGGCCTACGGTCACACCAGCAACCTGGCGATCCACCCGCGGGGAGTGGAACTGGCCGAGCGGCTCATCGCCCTGGCCGGGCGCCCGGGCCGTGTCTTCTTCTGCAATTCCGGTGCGGAGGCCAATGAGGCGGCGTTCAAGGTCGCGCGGCTGACCGGCCGGCACGTGGTCCATGCCGCGGAGGGCAGCTTCCACGGCCGGACCATGGGGGCGTTGACGCTCACAGGCCAGCCGCCCAAGCGCGCTCCGTTCGAACCGCTGGTGGCGGGTGTGGAGTACTTCGCATTCGGTGATCTGCCCGAGCCGGGGCCGGACGCAGCGGCGATCATCATCGAGCCCATCCAGGGGGAGGCCGGCGTCGTGCCTGCACCCGCGGGGTACCTCGCGGAACTCGCTGCGCTGGAGCCGCTGTTGATCGTCGATGAGGTGCAGACCGGGATCGGGCGCACCGGCGCCTGGTTCGCCCACCAAGCCGCCGGCGTGGCACCCGACATGCTCACCCTGGCCAAGGGCCTCGGCGGTGGCCTGCCGATCGGTGCACTGCTGACGTTCGGGCAGACCGCCGATCTGCTGCGGCCGGGTCACCATGGGTCCACTTTCGGGGGGAACCCGATCGCATGTGCGGCTGCGCTGGCGGTGCTCGACACGATCGAGTCCGACGGGCTGCTGGCGCATGTGACCGCGTTGGGCTCGCGGATCCGCTCGATCCTGGAGGCGGTGCCCGGGGTGGTGAATGTGCGCGGCGAAGGCCTGCTGCTGGCCGCCGTTCTGGACCAGCCGGACGCGAAAGCGGTGGAGGCGACCTGCCGGGACCACGGGGTGCTGGTCAACGCCATCGGGGAGCACGTGATCCGGCTGGCACCACCGCTCGTCCTCACCGAGGAGCAGGCGGACCGGGCCTGCGAGATCATCGCCACGGCGGTGTCCGCATGAGCCTGCTCAACACCCGCGCTGCCCGCCGCGAACTCATCGTGGAACTCATCCGCGGCGGCGCGGTCGCATCACAGTCCGACCTGGTTGAGATGCTGCGTGAACGCGGCATCGAGGTCACCCAGGCCACGGTGTCGCGCGACCTCGACGAGATCGGCGCGGTGAAGACCGTGTCTGGTGACGGCCGTCTCTTGTACGGCGTGCCCGCCGAGGGCGGCGAGGACCGGCTGCAGGCCGACGAACTCGAGGACATCAACGCTCGGCTCATCCGCGTGGCCGAGGACACGATGGTGTCCGTGCGTTACAGCGGGAACCTGGTGGTCCTGCGCACACCGCCCGGCGCCGCGCAGTATCTGGCCAGCGCCTTCGACCACTCCCACCTGCAGGATGTCATCGGCACCATCGCCGGGGACGACACGATCATGCTCGTGGTCGCCGAGTCCAGCACCGGCCAGACCGTGGCCGAGCGCCTCCAACAGCTCATCAAGAACCGTCGATAGGAGAACGACAATGTCAGACAGAGTGGTACTCGCCTTCAGCGGCGGTTTGGACACCTCCGTGGCCATCGGCTGGATCAAGGAGCAGACCGGCGCCGAGGTCATCGCCCTGGCGGTCGACGTCGGGCAGGGCGGCGAGGACATGGAGGTCATCCGGCAGCGGGCGCTGGGCTGTGGCGCCGTGGAGGCCGAGGTCGTTGACGTCCGCGACGAGTTCGCCGATGAGTACTGCCTGCCCGCGCTCAAGGCCGACGCGCTCTACATGGACCGCTACCCGCTGGTCTCAGCACTGTCGCGGCCGGTGATCGTCAAGCACCTCGTCGCCGCCGCGCACAAGCACAAGGCCAACATCGTGGCGCACGGCTGCACGGGCAAGGGCAACGACCAGGTCCGCTTCGAGGTGGGTATCCGGGCGCTGTCGCCGGACCTGGCCTGCATCGCGCCGGTCCGTGACTTGGCGCTGACCCGTGACAAGGCGATCGAGTTCGCCGAGCGTGAGGGCTTGCCGATCGACGTCACGAAGAAGTCGCCCTACTCGATCGACCAGAACGTGTGGGGTCGCGCGGTCGAGACCGGATTCCTCGAGGACATCTGGAACGGGCCCACGGAGGAGTTGTACACGTACACCCAGAACCCCGCGACGCCCCGCGAGCCTGACGAGGTCGTCATCACGTTCGACAAGGGCGTGCCGGTTGCCATCGACGGCGAGAAGGTCAGCATGCTGCAGGCCATCGAGATCATGAACCAGCGGGCCGGCGGGCAGGGCGTGGGGCGGATCGACACGGTGGAGGACCGCCTGGTCGGTATCAAGAGCCGCGAGATCTACGAGAGCCCGGGGGCGATGGCACTGGTCGCCGCGCACTCCGAACTCCTGCACGTCACCGTGGAGCGGGAGTTGCTGCGCTACTTCCGCACGGTGAGCCAGCGGTGGGGTGAGCTGGTCTACGACGGCCTCTGGTTCAGCCCGCTTCGCAAGGTCCTGAACAATGTCATCGACGACGTCAACGCGTCGGCCAGCGGTGAGATCCGGATGGTGATGCACGCGGGCAAGGCGACGGTCACCGGCCGGCGCAGCGATGCCAGCCTGTACGACTACGGCCTGGCCACCTACGACTCGGGCGACACCTTCGACCAGTCACTTGCCCACGGCTTCATCGAGCTGTGGGGACTGCCCAGCCGCATGGCGCACGCGCGGGACAACCGGATCGATGGCTGAGGGCCGGACAGGGCAGGGCAGTCTGTGGGGCGGCCGGTTCGGGGAACCGCCGGCTGCGGCGATGGCCGAGTTGAGCCGTTCGACGCATTTCGACTGGGTCCTCGCCCCCTACGACATCCAGCAGGGCCGGGCCCATGCCGCAGCTCTGTTGCGCGCCGGTCTCCTGGACGAGGCCACGCATGCGGCGCTGACGGCAGGGCTGGACACCCTGGCTGCGGAAGTGGCGTCAGGTGAGTTCCTGCCGGGGCCGTCGGATGAGGACGTCCATGGCGCACTGGAGCGCCGGCTGATCGAGATCGTGGGGAAGGACGTCGGCGGCCGCCTGCGTGCCGGACGCAGCCGCAACGATCAGGTGGCCACGGACTTGCGACTGCTCCTGCTCGACGCCGCTGATGGTGTGTCCGCCGAACTGCTTGCCCTGTGCGACGCCCTGCTGGAACAGGCGCAGCGCCACCACGCGCACCCCTCGCCGGGCTTCACCCACCTGCAGCATGCGCAGCCGGTGACACTGGGGCACGAGATCGGCAAGCACGTCCAACCGTTCCTGCGCGATCTCTCACGGCTGCGCGACTGGCGGGAGCGGACCGACGTGTCCCCGATGGGCGCGGGCGCGCTGGCCGGCAACGGCCTGGGCCTGGACCCAGTGGCAACCGCCGCCGATCTGGGCTTCGCGGGCAGCTTCGCGAACTCGATCGACGCGGTCACCGACCGGGACTTCGTCGCGGAGTTCCTGTTCGTGACGGCCATGATCGGCGTGCACTTGTCCCGCCTCGGCGAGGAGATCTGCCTGTGGGCGACCACGGAGTTCGGCTGGGTGCAGTTGCACGACGAGTTCTCCACCGGGTCATCGATCATGCCCCAGAAGAAGAACCCCGATTCCGCCGAACTCGCCCGCGGCAAGTCCGGCCGGCTCATCGGCGACCTGGTTTCGGTTCTCACGATGCTCAAGGGCCTGCCGTTCGCCTACAACCGGGACCTGCAGGAGGACAAGGAGCCAGTGTTCGACGCACTGGCTACCCTGCGGCTCGTGCTGCCGGCGATGACCGGCACGGTGGCGACGCTTGAGTTCCGGCCCGACGTCGCCAGTGCCACCACCGCGGACGGGCACGCCCTGGCCACCGAACTGGCCGACTGGTTGGTGCGCCGGGGGATGCCCTTCCGGCAGGCCCACGAGGTGTCGGGCCGCGCGGTCAAAGCGGCAGACGCGGAGGGCGTGGCGCTGTGGGAGGTGGACCTCGCTGCTGTGGATCCAGCGCTGGCCGACGCGCGGGAGGCGCTCTCGGTGGACGCCGCCCTGACGGTGCGGTCGCACCGCGGGGGTACCGCCCCGGCCGCTGTCGCCGAGGGGGGGGCCCCGGGGTGGGAGGCGCGGAGCCGCCCGGGAGGGGAGGGGAGAGCGGGGAGGGGCCCCGGGGTTTGGTTGGGTCTCCCGGCCGGGGGGAGGCAACTCGCGCAGGCCGCCGTGGAGTTGGACGCCTACCGCCGCTGAGGCCCCGCCCGGTGCTCCCGCTGCACCCGGGAGAGTTCCGGACAGCGGGGAGCGTTTCAACGCGGTTGGGTGTCTCCCGGGTGTCCGGGTCTCTCCCGCCTACGGCTGGAGGTGGTTCGCGGGGGCCGCTCTACGGCCCGGCGCGGGCGTAGCATTGAAGCAGGGGTGGCTGTCATGCTTGACCGTCTCGATCGCACACTGAACCACTTCGTGGAAGAGGGTCGGATCACACCCGAGGTCGCGGCCGACGTCAGCCGCGAGTTCCACGTCCACCCGATCGACATCCGGCAACGGCTCGCCGAACTGGCCGGGTACGCCGGTGCCGGTCTGGCCACGATCGGGCTCATCGTCATCGGCTCGCAGGTGTGGACCGACTTCAGCGAAGTGATCCGCGCGGCCTTGCCGGCCCTGGCCAGTGCCGCACTGCTGGTCGGCGCCAGGCTGGTGATCCGCCCGGTGGGCCACATCATTGAGCACCCCGTTCGCGGGCGTGTGGCCCAGACGATGGGCGGCGTCTCCGCGGTGCTGGCTGTGCTAGCGCTGATCGTTCTCTTCTCGCCGCAGACCGGTGACCTCCCTGAATGGGGGTTGCTCGTCGCTTCAGGTGCCGGATTGCTCATCTCCCTGGTGGTGTGGCGCTGGGTGCCAGGGTTCATCAACACCCTCGTAACCGCCGTGCTGGCGTTCATCGCCGCACTTTCCCTGATGGCTGTACTCGGCTTCGGCGACAGCCCGGCGATGACTCTGGCCATCGTCGCGCTCGGCGCCTTGGCGAGCCTGCTGTTCAACAAGTTCTTCCCGCCGGAATGGCTGACGCGCCTGATGGGTCTGCTCATCTGGTTGCCCGGCACGATCGTGCTCATGACGGCCGAACTCGGCTACAACCAGCCCGACACCGCGTTGCGCTGGGCCGGCCGTGTCAGTGCGCTGGCGCTGATCCTGATCGGCACGTCGATGTTCGCGCGCGGTGGTGATTTGCTCTGGGCGGTCGCTGCCGGGTTGGCCGCGGCGTTGCTCGTCGGGCTGTGGTCGCTAGAGGCGGTCAACGCTGGTGTAGCACTGATCATTGCCGGATTGGTGCTCATCGGGGCGGGGCTGGTGCTTGCCGGACTGCGCCGGGCCGAACGGCGGGCTTCTCCCTGAGGCGCGAGGCCGTCATAGACGCAGCAGGCCGGTGGCGGCGGACCGACGCGCTGCCTCCACCCACCACTCGAATGCGTCCCTCGACTGCGGTTCCGGGTGTTCGGTGGCGTGATAGGCGAGGTTCCAGCCCATCTCCACCACGCCACCGAGCAGCCCGAGGGTCAGGTACTGCTGGGGATGGCGCTCGCCCCACATGTCGTCGATGTCGGCCAGCAGGAGGTCCGGACTCGCGTCGACCTGGGATGCGCAACCAACCAGGAAGGACACGAACTCGATGGCGGGGGGACCGGCCGTTGCCAGGGCCCAATCGATCGCCACTATCCGGTACGGCTCGAGTGCGATGTTAGGCAACCAGTAGTCACCGTGCAGCAACGTCCGGCCGCCCATCTCCGTCAACGGGTCGGTGAGCACCTGCGGCCGCTCGTGCATCAGTGCCACGAGGTCCCTCACGTCCGGCGGGGCGATCGAGTCGAACATCGACCATCCCGCCATGACCCATTCCGCCAGAGGTTCTCCGGAGTCGGCCAGCCCGGACATGACCCGGGGCGAGAAGACGCCGATCCGATCCGCCGCCGACCACGTACCCGCGGGAGCGCCACCTTGGAAGGCCTGGTGCATCGCATCGGCGGCACGCAGGATGCTCGCGCAGGTCTCCCGGGTCACCTGGCTCTCGTAGGACAGCACGGTGTGGGTCACATCGCGCATGGCCAGGAGCCAGTTTCCTCGCTCTTGCCACGCGCCCACGACCGTATGGCCGAGGCGAGGCGGCAGTCGATCCAGAACACCCGAGCGCCACAACTCCACCTCCAACGGCACCGTTCGGCGCGGGATCCGCATCGTCAGGTCGCGCACGGGATCGAAGGTCTTGAGGACCAGTCGCGTGCCGTCGTCCAGGACTGCGCGTTCCAGGAGCGCACCGCTTGCGCCGTCGTGGTCGCTCAAGGGGTGCCGGTCGCGGATCCGGTCGGGCACAGTAGGCGGAGCCTTCGAGACGTCCATGCCGATCACCTCGCGCGCTCATCGCACCACGCGGAACGGCGCCGTGCAATGAGCCGATCGGCCAACGGGGGGAGCCGCACAGAGGACGTTCCATCCCTTCGGCGACCGAACGGGCCATGGACTGCTTAGGGCAGCCATGCCTAATATGACGGCGAGCCGGGCGCGGCCCGGACGACCCCTCGAGGAGGAAACATGAATCGTCGAACGGTGCAAGCGGGTGGCGCAGCAATACTGCTGGCGCTCTCAGGGTTCGCTTTCGTCGCCCCGGCGACTGCCGCGGAATCGTTGAACGGCAACGGACAGGGCCTGGCCGTCGGCCGCCCCGACGCCGGATCCGTGGGCAACGCAGATGACAAGAGCCCGAAGGGTCAGTCGTACGGCGACAAGAACAAGGGTTATGAGTGCGACGACAACGCGGGTGTCGGCCGGAGCAACCCGGCTCACACGCCGTCGTGCGAGGAAGAGGAGACCCCCGCTGATCCCAGCCGGGTGGTTCCGGTCACGCCTGCCAAGATGGACAGCGTGACCGATCTCCTCTCCGATCTCGAAGCCCGCGGCCTGATCGCTTCCTCCACCGACCTCGGTGCCCTGTCTGAGGGGATGGCCGAGTCGATCACCCTCTACTGCGGCTTCGACCCGACCGCGCCAAGCCTGCACGTGGGCAACCTGGTCCCGCTGCTGCTGCTGCGCCGGTTCCAGCTCGCCGGGCACAAGGTCATCGCGCTGGTCGGAGGAGCGACCGGGCTGATCGGGGACCCCAGCGGGCGCAGCGCGGAGCGGGTCCTGAACACCGACCAGACGGTGGCGGACTGGGTGGAGCGGGTGAAGGGCCAGTTGGCCCATTTCCTCGACTTCGACGGCGACAACCCAGCCGTCCTGGTCTCCAACCTCGACTGGACGGCGCCCATGTCGGCAATTGAATTCCTGCGCGACGTCGGCAAGCACTTCAGCGTCAACGCGATGCTCGGCAAGGAGTCGATCGCCGCACGCCTCAACGGCGACGGCATCAGTTACACCGAGTTCAGCTACATGCTTCTGCAGTCCATGGACTACCTGCACCTGTTCCGCGACCACGGCTGCACGCTGCAAGTGGGCGGGTCTGACCAGTGGGGAAACATCACCGGCGGTCTCGACCTCATCCGCAAGGTGGAGGGCCCCGAAAGCCGGGCCCACGGCCTGACCGTGCCGCTGGTGACCAAGGCCGACGGCACCAAGTTCGGCAAGACCGCCGGGGGGGCGGTGTGGCTGGATCCGGACCAGACGACGCCGTTCGCGTTCTACCAGTTCTGGCTCAACACCGACGATCGGGACGTCGCCAACTACCTGCGCTTCTTCAGTCTGCGTCCACTGGTAGAGGTGGAAGCGGTCATCGTCGAGGGGCAGGCCCGTCCTGCCTCCCGAGCAGGTCAGCGCGCGCTGGCCGCGGAACTGACCGACTTGGTCCATGGTCGCCGGACGCGCGAACATATCGAGGCTGCCAGCGCGGCGCTCTTCGGCCGTGGCGACCTCCGCGCCCTGCCGGAGGACATCTGGCGACAGGCCACGCTAGATGTGCCGACAGTGCCCGTGGACACCGGGTCGCCGATTGTCGACGCACTGGTGGCTGCCGGCCTCTGTGAGTCCAAGTCGGCTGCCCGGCGGGCCCTGAAGGAGGGCGGCGCCTACGTCAACAACGAGCGGGTGTCAGACCCGGAGTCGGTGCTGTCCGACGAGCACGCCCTGCACGGACGCTGGATCCTTCTGCGTCGCGGCAAACGCTCGATCGCAGTGGCGGCCCTCGGGACCGTCTGACTGAGCGCACAACGCGGGTTCGCGGGCGTCATGCCATCGCGGCGTCGATCACCCGGGAGAGGGTGGAGATGACCGGCCACGCGCCCTGCGAACTGTTCCCGAGCACGCTTACCGTCGTCTGGGTGCCGATGACGTGAGTCGACCGGAACGAGGCGCCGGCGTCGTACCCCTCCAGGATGAGCGCAGGGTGAGTCCGGTGGAGCCAGAAACCCATCCCATAGCGCATGTTCTCCTCCGGCACATAGTGCCGCGGGCGGGTCATCACCTCCACCGTCGCCCGCGAGACGATGCGACCGTCGAGGAGCGCGCGCCAGAACAGTCGCAGGTCGTCCGCCGTCGTGAAGGCACCGCCGTCGCCGTTGCCGAGCACGGGTAGGTGCAGCGTGTTGACGAGGTCGCCCTCGTCGAAGATGTAGCCGGCGGCGGCGTCTGCGGGCAGTTCGTTGAGCGCGATGAACCCCGTGCGCTCAAGGCCGGCAGGCTCGAGCACCAGTCGCTGCACGACGTCGTGGTACGTGCTGCCCGTGACCCGCTCGATGAGGACGGCGAGGACCATGTAGCCGCCGTTGCAGTACGCGAACCGCGCGCCCGGAGGGAAGCTCGGCGGGTGCCCATCGAGCACCGGCAGGAACGCCGCGGCGGTTGTCAGTGTGTGCACCGGGAGAGAGAGCACGTGGTCCGAGACCTCCCAGTCGCCGTCCTCGTCGAGGTAGTCACCGATCCCCGAGGTGTGGGTGAGCAGGTGCTCCACCGTGACACCGTCGTCGATGAGCGGCAGGTCGTCGCCGAGCAGGGTGCGCGCCGGCTGGTCGAGCCCCAGCGCGCCGTCCTCGACCAGTCGCATCACCGCGAGGGCGGTGAACGCCTTGCTGCCGCTGGCCACGGCGATCCGGGCCGTCGTTGCCATCGGCACCCGCAGGGCCCGATGGATGAAACCTTCCGCGCGTTCGAGGACGCGGAGGTTGGCGACATCGACCGTCACAACGCCGGTGAACGCCCGCGCCGCGACCGCGTCGTCGAGGGCCCGAAGGTCCACATCCATGTCGTCCTCCAGTGACCATCGCGCCACCACTGGCTGACCGAACGACCGAGGGGGCACGGGAATGGCACCGTATCCCGCAATCCCGCGGGGTCGCGCGTCAGACCTCGACCCGTGGCAGGCGGAGAGTCCGGCGGCTGCGGCGACAGGCAGTCGTCCTGTTTGCGGCGCGGGAAACGGCCCGGCCGGGGTGCTGACCGACCCCCCTTCACAGGCCCGAAAACCCCCTGCTACCTTTACTTTTGTTGCTCGCGAGAGCAACTCCCAACCGACTCGAGAGCCTGAAAAGGCCGACGAATCGCGCGGGGACCAGGGGGTGGTTGACACAACTACCCAGGCTGGTACAGTGGAGAAGTTGCCCCGGAAACCTCCAGCGAGAAGCTGGCGGCGACGGTGTGCGCCCGCTCCTTGAGAACTCAACAGTGTGCCAAAAGTCAATGCCGAACCCCGTTCGGCGGCCGGTCTCGTACCGGTCGGCGAAGGGATTTCTTTGAGGCATGACCAAATTTGATGAATGTCAGATTTGTTCTTGCCAGGCTTACAATTCGTGAGCGAAACACAAATCATTCACGGAGAGTTTGATCCTGGCTCAGGACGAACGCTGGCGGCGTGCTTAACACATGCAAGTCGAACGGAAGGCCCAGCTTTGGGGGTACTCGAGTGGCGAACGGGTGAGTAACACGTGAGTAATCTGCCCCTGACTCTGGGATAACAGCCGGAAACGGTTGCTAATACCGGATATGACCTCCTGGGGCATCTGGGGTGGTGGAAAGCTTTTTCGGTCTGGGATGTGCTCGCGGCCTATCAGCTTGATGGTGGGGTAATGGCCTACCATGGCTTCGACGGGTAGCCGGCCTGAGAGGGTGACCGGCCACACTGGGACTGAGACACGGCCCAGACTCCTACGGGAGGCAGCAGTGGGGAATATTGGACAATGGGCGGAAGCCTGATCCAGCAACGCCGCGTGAGGGATGACGGCCTTCGGGTTGTAAACCTCTTTCACCCATGACGAAGCGCAAGTGACGGTACCTGGAGAAGAAGCACCGGCCAACTACGTGCCAGCAGCCGCGGTAATACGTAGGGTGCGAGCGTTGTCCGGAATTATTGGGCGTAAAGGGCTCGTAGGCGGTTTGTCGCGTCGGGAGTGAAAACACCGGGCTTAACTCGGTGCCTGCTTTCGATACGGGCAGACTAGAGGTATGCAGGGGAGAATGGAATTCCTGGTGTAGCGGTGAAATGCGCAGATATCAGGAGGAACACCGGTGGCGAAGGCGGTTCTCTGGGCATTACCTGACGCTGAGGAGCGAAAGCGTGGGGAGCGAACAGGATTAGATACCCTGGTAGTCCACGCCGTAAACGTTGGGCGCTAGGTGTGGGGGACCATTCCACGTTCTCCGTGCCGTAGCTAACGCATTAAGCGCCCCGCCTGGGGAGTACGGCCGCAAGGCTAAAACTCAAAGGAATTGACGGGGGCCCGCACAAGCGGCGGAGCATGCGGATTAATTCGATGCAACGCGAAGAACCTTACCTGGGTTTGACATGGACAGGAATCCGGCAGAGATGGGGTCCTTTAGTGGGGTCCACAGGTGGTGCATGGCTGTCGTCAGCTCGTGTCGTGAGATGTTGGGTTAAGTCCCGCAACGAGCGCAACCCTCGTTCTATGTTGCCAGCGCCCTTCGGGGTGCCGGGGACTCATGAGAGACTGCCGGGGTCAACTCGGAGGAAGGTGGGGATGACGTCAAGTCATCATGCCCCTTATGTCCAGGGCTTCACGCATGCTACAATGGCCGGTACAAAGGGCTGCGATATCGCAAGATGGAGCGAATCCCAAAAAGCCGGTCTCAGTTCGGATTGGGGTCTGCAACTCGACCCCATGAAGTCGGAGTCGCTAGTAATCGCAGATCAGCAACGTCGCGGTGAATGCGTTCCCGGGCCTTGTACACACCGCCCGTCAAGTCATGAAAGTGGGCAGCACCCGAAGCCGGTGGCCTAACCCCTTGTGGGATGGAGCCGTCTAAGGTGAGGCTCGTGATTGGGACTAAGTCGTAACAAGGTAGCCGTACCGGAAGGTGCGGCTGGATCACCTCCTTTCTAAGGAGCACTGGCCAGGTGGCCCTTGGTCCGGGGCCGGCGGTGGTGTTCTCATGGTTGCTCGTATGTGGTGGGGTGACGAGTTGGCTGTCGGATGTGGGGCCAAGTACTGCTGTTGTGGGCGTGTGGCGGGTCAGGTCGGGGTGGGGTGTGGCACGCTGTTGGGGTCCTGAGGACAGCCGCGTGTGGTCCTGGTTGTTCGGTGGCCCATGAAAGGCCGCGTGGCCTGGGTGGTGGTGGGGGCGCGTTGTTTGAGAATTGCATAGTGGACGCGAGCATCTTAGTAGTGTTTGGTTGTGTTGTAGTTTGTACTAAGGGCACATGGTGGATGCCTTGGCATCAAGAGCCGATGAAGGACGTAGGAGCCTGCGATAAGCCCTGGGGAGTTGGCAACCGAGCTGTGATCCGGGGGTGTCCGAATGGGGAAACCCAGCTGGAGTCATGTCCAGTCACCTGCACCTGAATATATAGGGTGTGTGGAGGGAACGTGGGGAAGTGAAACATCTCAGTACCCGTAGGAAGAGAAAACAATAGTGATTCCGAGAGTAGTGGCGAGCGAAATCGGATGAGGCTAAACCATGCGCATGTGATACCCGGCGGGCGTTGCAGTCGGGGGTTGTGGGGACCGTTACCTGGTCTGCCGAATGGTGCGAGTAAGAAATCCAGCATGAAGTCGAAGGCCTTGGAAAGGGCCGGCAGAGAGGGTGAAGCCCCGTAGTCGTAAGCGTTTGGCACTGTGTTGGCGTGTTCCCAAGTAACACGGAACCCCTGAAATTCCGTGTGAATCTGGCGGGACCACCCGTTAAGCCTAAATACTCCTTGATGACCGATAGCGGACAAGTACCGTGAGGGAAAGGTGAAAAGTACCCCGGGAGGGGAGTGAAATAGTACCTGAAACCGATCGCCTACAATCCGTCGGAGCCTTGCCTTTTTGGTGGGGTGACGGCGTGCCTTTTGAAGAATGAGCCTGCGAGTTAGTGGTGTGTGGCGAGGTTAACCCGTGTGGGGCAGCCGTAGCGAAAGCGAGTCCGAATAGGGCGATTCAGTCGCGTGCTCTAGACCCGAAGCGGAGTGATCTATCCATGGGCAGGTTGAAGCGACGGTAAGACGTCGTGGAGGACCGAACCCACTTAGGTTGAAAACCTGGGGGATGACCTGTGGATAGGGGGTGAAAGGCCAATCAAACTCCGTGATAGCTGGTTCTCCCCGAAATGCATTTAGGTGCAGCGTCGCGTGTTTCTTGCTGGAGGTAGAGCACTGGATGATCTAGGGGGCCCACAAGCTTACCGAAATCAACCAAACTCCGAATGCCAGTAAGTGAGAGCGCGGCAGTGAGACTGCGGGGGATAAGCTCCGTAGTCGAGAGGGAAACAGCCCAGACCATCAGCTAAGGCCCCTAAGTGGTGACTAAGTGGAAAAGGATGTGGAGTCGCAGTGACAACCAGGAGGTTGGCTTGGAAGCAGCCACCCTTGAAAGAGTGCGTAATAGCTCACTGGTCAAGTGATTCTGCGCCGACAATGTAGCGGGGCTCAAGTCATCCGCCGAAGCTATGGCATTCACGCTTAACACCGCCTTGTGGTCCGGTGTGTGGATGGGTAGGGGAGCGTCGTGTCGGCAGTGAAGCGCCCGAGTGATCGAGGTGTGGAGCCGACACGAGTGAGAATGCAGGCATGAGTAGCGAAAGACGGGTGAGAAACCCGTCCGCCGAATGACCAAGGGTTCCAGGGTCAAGCTAATCTGCCCTGGGTAAGTCGGGACCTAAGGCGAGGCCGACAGGCGTAGTCGATGGACAACGGGTTGATATTCCCGTACCGGCGAAATAGCGCCCATGCCGAGGCCGAGGATGCTAACCACCCGAAACCATCTGCCGATCCCTTCGGGGAGTTGGGGCGGTGGAGCCTGGGACCTGAGCTGTAGTAGTCAAGCGATGGGGTGACGCAGGAAGGTAGTCCAACCACGGCGATGGTAGTCCGTGGCCAAGGATGTAGGACGAGACCATAGGCAAATCCGCGTCCCATGATGCCTGAGATGTGATGCGGAGCCGATTATGGCGAAGTGGGTAATCCTATGCTGTCGAGAAAAACCTCTAGCGAGCTATGCGCCGCCCGTACCCCAAACCGACTCAGGTGATCAGGTAGAGAATACCAAGGCGATCGAGAGAACCATGGTTAAGGAACTCGGCAAAATGCCCCCGTAACTTCGGGAGAAGGGGGGCCGGATCCGTTACCACCCTTGCGGTGGGACGCGGTGAAGGCCGCAGAGACCAGGCCCAAGCGACTGTTTACTAAAAACACAGGTCCGTGCGAAGTTGTAAGACGATGTATACGGACTGACTCCTGCCCGGTGCTGGAAGGTTAAGAGGAACTGTCAGACCCCTTGTGGGTTGAAGCGGTGAATTTAAGCCCCAGTAAACGGCGGTGGTAACTATAACCATCCTAAGGTAGCGAAATTCCTTGTCGGGTAAGTTCCGACCTGCACGAATGGAGTAACGATTTGGGCGCTGTCTCAACCGTGGACTCGGCGAAATTGCACTACGAGTAAAGATGCTCGTTACGCGCGGCAGGACGGAAAGACCCCGGGACCTTTACTATAGTTTGGTATTGGTGTTTGGTTCGGCTTGTGTAGGATAGGTGGGAGACTTTGAAGCAGGGACGCCAGTTCTTGTGGAGTCAACGTTGAAATACCACTCTGGTCGTACTAGATGTCTAACCTAGGTCCATTATCTGGATCAGGGACAGTGCCTGATGGGTAGTTTAACTGGGGCGGTTGCCTCCTAAAATGTAACGGAGGCGCTCAAAGGTTCCCTCAGCCTGGTTGGCAATCAGGTGGCGAGTGTAAGTGCACAAGGGAGCTTGACTGTGAGACAGACATGTCGAGCAGGGACGAAAGTCGGAACTAGTGATCCGGCACCGGCATGTGGAAGCGGCGTCGCTCAACGGATAAAAGGTACCCCGGGGATAACAGGCTGATCTTCCCCAAGAGTCCATATCGACGGGATGGTTTGGCACCTCGATGTCGGCTCGTCGCATCCTGGGGCTGGAGTAGGTCCCAAGGGTTGGGCTGTTCGCCCATTAAAGCGGCACGCGAGCTGGGTTTAGAACGTCGTGAGACAGTTCGGTCCCTATCCGCCGCGCGCGTAGGAAACTTGAGAAAAGCTGTCCCTAGTACGAGAGGACCGGGACGGACGAACCTCTGGTGTGCCAGTTGTTCTGCCAAGAGCACGGCTGGTTAGCTACGTTCGGAAGTGATAACCGCTGAAAGCATCTAAGCGGGAAGCACGTCTCAAGATGAGGGTTCCCACCTGGTTAAGGGGTTAAGGCCCCCACCAGACTAGTGGGTTGATAGGCCGGAGGTGTACAGCAGCAATGCCCAGCCGACCGGTACTAATAGGCCGAGGGCTTGTCACACACAAATTTCTGTACGCGTCCACTATGCGGTTCCCGAGATACGGTCGGGAACCAGGGGGAGGGGGGCGGCGGGGGGCCCCTTGATATTCTCATAGAGTTTCGGCGGCCATAGCGAAGGGGGGAAACGCCCGGTCCCATTCCGAACCCGGAAGCTAAGCCCTTCAGCGCCGATGGTACTGCCCCGGTGACGG